>JAZORM010000095.1:0-11056 GCA_045656585.1 Acutalibacteraceae bacterium | reverse complement strand
CCCAAGAGTTCGGCATTTTCAATCGTTAAAATTGCGGATACCTTTTTATTTTTATTGTTTTCTTTAATGTCTTCAAAGGCTTTTGCGCTTTTTAAGAATTCGCTCTCATTTATCATTTTTTGATAGACTTCATATTGCTTTAAATAATAGAGAAATGCATCTTCTCCCAAAAGTTCCTTTGGAATAAATATCGCAAAGCATTCCGCCAGATAATCGGCGCTTTTTAGCGCTTGTTCAGTGATATGTCCGTCGTTTTCTTTTATAGAATAATCCCCGTCAGAAAATTTATATAGAGTGTCGCAGTGCAAATCGAAAAATTTCATCAAATCACCTTAAAGACCTTTTTTCTTAAGCTCACTAACTAGACCTACATAAAACTCTCTGACGTCAAAATCAGGCAAATTTTCACGGGTCAAGTCAATTACGTCAGCGTGGGAAATCCCGCGTTTTTGAGTTGTTGTAAGAAGAGTATATTCCTCGCCCCACTTAAAAGAATCTTCACCAACAAGACCGTCGTTTTTACCGTCAAACCAATTAACAAAATAATACGACAAATTGAGCGGAAATGTTCCTGTTCTGGCTTTTTCCATAACCGAACCTATACTTTTCGTATATACGTTTTCAGGTGTTGGCATCTTAGCGTCCAACTCTTTACAAAACGAAGCCGTTAAATTGCTGACAGCAGTTAAGAAATCGGGATTTTTGTCACCAAGCTTTTTTAGCGCTTTATTATAAGTGTTAGCAACCTTTTCTTTAAATTCACTTGAGATTTTCTCAAGCAAAAAGTCAGCAAATTCACAACCTCTATGAGGAGTATTAACTGTAATAAGCGAAGCGGTTTTGTCAGCCACGCCAAAATTTGCCAAAGCATAACGACAGTCAAGGCCACCCTTTGAGTGAGCGATAATATTCACCTTTTGACAACCTGTTTCCTTTGTGATTTGCTCAATTCGTTTCGATAATTCTTTAGCCGAATCTTCAATGGAAGATGCCGATTGGTGATTGCCATAAAAAATAGTAGCACCATTTTGCTCTAATTCACGAGGAATTCTTCCCCAATAGTTGAAATATTTATTATCTCTAAAAAACACCCCGTGTACCAAAAGGATTGGGTACTTTGTCTCGCAAATTTTTTCGTGCTTTCTCGAATGATTTACCTTCTCTCTCTTTATTTCAAAATCGACCTCTTTTATAACCGTTTTGATTATAACGTAAAGCATATAGAAATTCAAAATCGGAACCATTCCAAAAAGCACACCCAAAACACGCTTTTTAACTCCTAACTGATACGAGGATAAATATACACACAAAATCCCGTTCCAAAACAGAATTAAATGACATCCGACCGAAAATAAACAACTCCAAATAAACGCCATATAATCATTTTTAATAGTCAAAATTCCAAAAACAATATGATATATGGTGGAGATTGTACTGGAAAAAGCAAAAACTATAAGAAGTATATTTCCGTGATGACAATACTTCAAACGAAAAGACTTTGTCTTAATAGTGTAAAATCCCGAAAATATATTTATAAAAACATAAAAAAGAGTAAAAACAATTAAAAGTTCCTTATTGAGAAAATTATAACTATTTGAAATTATACTCAAAATCAAACTGTAAAAGAATACACTTCCAAAAAACAATGGCTTATTCATACACCCACCCTTTCTATATAGTTGTATGAAAATTACAACAAAATAATTAGTATTTTTCAGTAAAAACAAAACCCTCGAAAAAAAGGGGTGCTTTTTTACCAGTTTTCTGGCGCTGTAAACTTAAAGTTTGCGCTTTCACCCGCAATAATATATTCTAAAGTTGCTGTTTTATCGATGTTATCAAGAATAAATTCAGCAATTCCAAATTCATCAGGCTTAACTTCGCCCACAACCTTACCGTCCAAAATAACATAAAAAGCAAAATTACCGCTTTTAACTTTAAAATCAGGTAAATAAACGTGAATGTCAGAACCCTTAAAAATTGTACAGTTATACAAAGAATAAACCCCTGTAAACTTCTTGCTCGAATATTTTATACCACTTGAAACGCTGAGTTTTTCAAAATTCCAATTAGTTTCACTGGTCGAAATACTGCCACGCGAACCCATCTCAAGCGATACAACGTCTCTTTCGGTTATTTGTTGAAGATTATAATTATCGGCACCGTTGGTATCCTTAATATGTTCGGGTCCGGGATTTAAAATCATTGACCCCAAAACAACAACAGCAATAGCGACAGCGCATAAACCTAATAAACTTTTCTTTGTCTTTTCACTTAAATTAAAATTCATAATATTCATCTCCATATAAACCTCGGTTCAATATAGGTATGTTCATCAAAATTATATTTTTTAGCCTTTATTACAGCATTATTGTCCTAATAATATAATTATAAATCTCAAAATTGCTATTTTCAAGTTGATTTTAATAAATTTTTGACAAAATATTCAAAAATTACCTTTAATAAAAAACTCAGATTTTCACAAGATAATATTGCAAACGCGAAACAAATTTTTTGAAAATAGGAGTGAAAATACAATGTCTAAGAATTCTGTAGTACCTGAAGCTAGAGAAGCTCTCAACCGTTTTAAGATGGAAGCTGCTAACGAAGTTGGCGTTAACTTAAAGCAAGGTTACAACGGAGACCTTACTGCAAAACAAGCTGGTTCTATCGGCGGTCAGATGGTTAAGAAAATGATCGAATCTTACGAAAACAGCATGAAATAAAAAAACCAAAAAGCTATGGGAAATTTCCCATAGCTTTTTATTAAGTAAATTATTTTTTACATAGCTTCATATCGAAATTTGGATTGAAAGCGTAGAAATTCTTTTGATTCAATTTATCGGTTGACAAGCGCAAAGCTTCACGGAAATTACCAATTCAAACAATTATTTATTATTTTGTTTTAAGCCATACCGCAATTTCTGTTTGCCAGTCTTTGCCTGCAGATGCATAGTCGACAAGATAAAAGGACTTTCCCTCTTTATCCTTAAACCGCATCTTTAAAAGACAAGGAACACCGTCGGTTATGTTGTTATCATTACAAATCTCACCAACGGGGTCAAAGTCAAACACAGTGCCTGCCTCTCTACCGCTTCTCGAGTCTACCGCAAGTGTAATCGGTCCACGCATAAGCGCAATATAGTTATCATCATCAGGGTTGTGATATACCGTAACAGGTGCCGCTACATAACTTTTGGGAGTAACCTTGCTCATATCGGTATATACTGTCTCTTTTTCCCACTTAATTGGTAATTGAGTGCGTATGCTCATTTGATAATTCAGAATAATTTTGTGGTCAGACCACACCTTTTTGTAAATGGTGTATCCACTCTTTCCTGTCCACTCAGGAATGCGTACACGCAATTCAAACTCAATGGGTTTAGCGGTTTTAACAAAGATTTCAATCTTACCATCTGTGGGATAGTCGGTTTTTTGAGTAATTTCAACCTTTGTACCATTAAGCGTAACAGTTGCATGCCCATTTTCAAAGAAATTGACGGTAATACTGTTTTTATTTGCCGTCACCATATTTTTCATAAATACACCCACGCCAGCTGCCGCAATACAATTACAACAACCGTAATAGGTCAGGTCGGGCATAACCTGATAGCCGCCTATAAAAACACCGCGCACACCAGACAAAAGCGGGCTATAACTGTCTACGGGTAGAGGGATGTCTACAATGTCGTCTCTCTTCTTACGTGGATAAGAATATATCTTATGCTCTGTATTAAATGAACCAAGATAAGCATTATAAAAGGATTGCTCAATACAGTCCGCATATTTTGAATCGTCTGTAAGTTCTAAAACTCGCGAACAAAACTTAATCCAAGTAACCGTTACGCAGGTTTCTTGCAAAACGGTATCCTGACGTACTGTCTGACGTGCCATCGTGTAGTCAAATAACTCATGGGTGATACCACTACAACCGATTACCGATATTTCGGTCTTTCTGATTGCATCTGCAAAATTGATAACGGCGATTTTACACCATTCTATTTTAGTTGCGTAATAATATTCTAAAAGTCCCTCAAAGCAGGAAATCATCTCATAGGCCTTTGAAATGCCATACTGATAGGGATATACCTTATTTTCGTATGCAAGTTGGAATATATTTATATCTTTTGTGCCACCCTCATCAACAATATATGTTGCAAAATCAAGATACTTTTTATTGTGAGTTATGTTATACAGTTTTACTATTGGTTCAAGTATCGACGATGAGTTAAGTCCAAACCAACTTCGTGTTGCATCGTTGATATTCTTTTGGTTTTCGCCATTTCCTATGTGCAATATTATGTAATCAGCACAGTCTTTGATGAACTTAATCACCTGTTCTTTTAGCTCTTCATCCTTGCAGATGTCGAGGTAATACTCGCAGGCGAGAATTACATATTTTCTACACCATAAATCCCATGCGTCAAACTCGCTCTCACGCGGGTAACTTGACACCCTGCCATCTTCCTCTGCAGTAGTGAGCATATCCTTTACCGACTCGGTAAGTATTTCGTATAACTCAGCATCTTTTGAATATTCATATACAAGGCAACCACCGCGCATCATCTTGCCCCAGTATTCGCCACGCCAACCATAGTTTTTTGCATCAGGTTGTGAACGGAATATGTCTACAAACCTTTTCCAAAGTTTAGGATCCTTTAACTGCTCTGTTTGAAAAAATCTTATCGCCCAATCTCCGATTCCTTTTGTATGTAAATCAATCATATTTTTCCCACCTTTAATTGTGTTATTCTAGTTATAGCATGCATACACTAGTAAGTCAAGTAGAGGGGCTTTTTGTCCGTTTTTACTGGGCTGAATATTACCGTTCTACTCTTTAATAAGCTGTGTTACGCTTTTGTATAACGCCCACGATGACTGATTTTTTATGTGACATCTCAAACGCTGGGTTCATATAATAAACATTCTTTTGATTCAGTTTCTCTCGCAGTAATTGCATTACCTCGCCAATATTATCAATTCAAACAGAAAAATTACAACAATTATTTTTGATTTTTCAACGAATTTCATCACACAAAGCGTCTCTTTTTTTGCAAAATTCACACTTTTTCATTTCTCCGGTATATATTTTTTAGTATTAGCCAAAAACCAAATATTATTCTTCAAAAATTTATACATCAAATTTATTGACCAATATTCAAAACAATCCAAATAAATAAGCTATATATTTGTACCGGATATATCTTCATCATCTTCTTCCTAATTAGAATAACTATAAGAAGGATTAGTTGTTAAAAATAATTTTGGATGCTCATCGAAGTAAAAATCACGAGTTTCATAATCATCATAATCGACTGTTATATAATTGTATTCATTATAACATATTTTTTCAGATATATAACAACACAAAAAGGAAACCGTCACGCAATAAACGTGACGGTTTGAAATTTACTTTTTATTGCGGATTTTTATATCGAAATTTGGATTGAAAGCGTAGAAATTCTTTTGATTCAATTTATCGGTTGACAAACGCAAAGCTTCGCCGAAGCGCTGATAATGCACAATCTCGCGTTGGCGCAAGAATTTAAGCGGGTCTAGAATATCGGGGTCATCAATCAAACGAATAAGGTTATCATAGGTCACTCTTGCCTTTTGCTCGGCCGCCAAGTCTTCGTGTAGGTCGGCGAGAACGTCGCCCTTTGACTGAATATATTCAGCGCGCCAAGGAAGTCCCGAAGCCGCTATCGGATATACGCTCGCGGTATGGTCAACAAAATACTTATCGAAACCGCTCTTTGTTATTTCTTCGGGTGTCAAATTTCTCGTCAACTGGTATACCATCGAACAAATCATTTCTAGGTGCGCAAGTTCTTCGGTACCAACATCGGTCAAAATACCTTTTACTTCATTAAATGGTTGGCCAAAACGCTGTGTCAAATAGCGCATTGAAGCTCCCAACTCGCCATCGGGACCGCCGTACTGACTAATAATAATTTGTGCGTACTTGGGGTTGGGTTTTTTAATGTTTATCGGGTATTGAAGTTTCTTCTCATATTGCCACATAACTTATACCTCCTCGTTTTCCCAAGGCCACGGTGACTCAAGCCACTGCCAACAGCCCTTTGCGGGTACATCAGCAGGTGTCACAATATACGTGCCGTATTTTTCTTCATATAAAGCAATACAATCCATACGTTTTTGGCGATATTCTTTTAAAAGCTCCATCGCTTTTTTACATACAGGATGTGTATCAAGATAAAGCACTAATTCGTGTATCGCAAAATCTAACGCGTGGATTTTTTTCTTTAGCATTTCTCTATTCTTCATACATTTCCACACCTCCAAAAAGGCTTGTCAAGATTTGGAAATATTGTGCCGCGAGGAAATCCATCAAGCGTTTCGTAAACGCTCTCGATAGGTTGCATATTAACAAAAGCCATTGTTAATACATTACCATTCATCGCATTATAATCGGTCTCAAGGCAGAAATTATCCTTAAGGCATTCTTTTTGGGTGTTCATTTCGTCACTTCGATTGTTTTGCTTGTAAAGTTCAAGCATATCAAAAATTCTTCTGTCCATATTTGCTCCTTTATATATCTTCATTTTTCTTGTCCCTATTACATTATATTTTTAAAACGAGCATTGGTGACAAAAGAAAAAGACAAGGCTTCCCTTGTCTTTTTTAGTTTCTAAGTTTATTATACACTATTCAGAGTACCCATAAAAATCGGGATATTTGTATTAGTGTCTATTATCATATAAACAAACGGGCGGTTAAGATAAACACATTTTGGGCCACGTGCTGATTTATTAACCATAATTACCGTTGTTGCAGCCCCGGCACGTGTGCCTTTTTCAGCAACAGAAATAAATGTTTTTTGCTTTATTTTTTCAACCCAAATATTTCCCGCTGTTGAACTTCCCACTCCACTTAAATCAGATAAATCACTACTAAACATATCTTTAATTCCCATTTTTATAAGTGTTTCATTTAATTTATAATCATATTCGATTTCAAATTTTGGAATATGAGTTGCAACTTGAGTTTTGGTTTTGTTTTGCATCATTTCGTTAAATTCTTTAGCATCAAAAGCGTTAATATATTCTTCCAAAGTTATATTTTCATTCGGCAACAGTGCCACAAAAGCAAAATCGCTGTTTTTATAAGGCTTTACAAATCCTTTTGAATTTTTATCTTCAAGATAAACCCATTCTTCTCCGCTCATATACTCACAATTTTGTTTTTGGTCGGTTGCGGATGTAAATTCATCTTCAAAAACAGAACTCGAATCATAAGTTTCTATCCAATCTCCCTCAAAACAAAGAGCATTCAAAAGACACATTACCGTATTGCCTTTTATATCATCATTTTTGATAAGCTTTTGAATCTCACCGTCTGTTTTTTCATCAACCCAACTGTTGATATCATTTGCGGTTGTTTTATTCATAGGTGTTTTAAAAGCATCAGCACCGTAATAATCAGCATTGGTTTGCAAAAAATCCTTATTAACACTAAACCGCTCATCAGCAGTAAACCAAACCGAATTTGCAAGTTTTAACTTAGCACCCTTCTTCTTATTAAGTTTATCCATAAAGTTATAGAGAAAAACATTAAGGTCTTTTGTCTTCATGCCTAAAACATCTTCCATTTGTTTTAAGGTTTCCCCTTTGGCACCGTTAGCTGTCATACCTAAAGCATAGATTACCGAAAGCGGTGAAATTAAAGTGTTTTCGCCTTTTTTATAGCTGTTTTTAAAAAGCTCTAATGAAAATTTATGAACGAAGGTGGCATCTTTTTCAAGTTCGCCGTAAACCGCAACCTTGTTAGGCGTAATACCTACCATAAGATTGTTAGAAGTAATATTGCCCGAAGCACAACCGCAAAGATTAAACAGCATAACAGCGATTATAACAACACTTAAAACTACACGAACAAGCCTCATAACATAACCTCCTTTATTACTATTTTATTTATACAATATTTTATCGGTTTTTTCAAGAAAAAAGAATATAACTACTTACAATCAAATACCCGCAAAATATATTGAAAAAAACTTTCTAAAAATTTTTAAAATTTTTCCAAGAAACTACTTGAAATTTGTTGACAATATGTATATAATTGGTATAAAAGGGCGAAAATTCGAAAAAATTGATACAATATTTTGTAAATTTACCCTTTCTTAATTTTTTAGGAGGTGCTTGTATGAGCGAACCGTCAAATTTATTCGTTTGCCTTTTGGGCATTGGTACTGTGTTTATCGGTCTTATTTGCTTGATAATACTTTGTAAAATTATCGGCTTATTTGTTCCAAAAAACAACCAACCCGCTAACAAGGTTGAAGCTCCTGCTTCTGCTCCCGTAGCAAACGGACCTATTGAAAACCGTGAAGAAATTATTGCCGCAGTGTCTGCCGCAATCGCTGAAGAACTCGGAACTGATATTTCAGCTCTTAGAATTCTATCATTCAAAAAAATTTAAAAAGAAAAGGTGTTTAAAAATGAAAAAATATAATGTTACTGTAAATGGTACTGCTTACGAAATTACTTTAGAAGTTGTAGACGCTGCTGATATTAAAGCAGCTCCCGCTGCTCCCGCTGCAGCTGCTGCTCCCGTTGCTGCTCCTGCGCCCACTGCAGCTCCCGCTCCTGTTGCTAATGCAAATGGAGAAACTGTTACAAGCCCAATGCCCGGTACAATACTTTCTGTAAACGTACAAAACGGCGCTGCTGTTAAGAAGGGTGACGTTCTTATGGTATTGGAAGCTATGAAGATGGAAAATGAAATCATCGCTCCTTGCGATGGCACAATTGCTTCTGTAAACGTTCAAAACGGTGCAGCTGTTGAAACAGGTGCTACTCTTTGCGTAATCGCTTAATCCTTTATATATAGGAGAAATAATATAATGGAAGCTATTTTAGAATTTTTACAACAAACAGGTTTCTATCCGCTTATTAACGGTTTTATGTCGGGCGGTTGGCAAAACCTTGTTATGATTATTATTTCATTGTTCCTTTTATACCTCGCTATAAAGAAACAATTCGAACCGCTTTTACTTATTGGTATCGCATTTGGTATGTTGCTTACAAACCTTCCCGGTGCAGGTCTTTATAACCAAGAACTTTGGAACGAGTTTATGAACTCCGCTTCTGAAAACTACCACAGTTATGGTTATATCCTTGCAAACGGCGGTTTCCTCGACTATTTATATATCGGTGTTAAAACCTGTATTTACCCTTGCCTTATCTTCGTAGGTATTGGCGCTATGACCGACTTTGGTCCTTTGATTTCTAACCCCAAATCTTTGCTTTTGGGCGCTGCCGCTCAGGTTGGTATTTTCGCAACCTTTATTGGCGCTAAATTCCTTGGATTTGATGGTTTTGAGTCTTCATCTATCGGTATCATCGGTGGTGCTGACGGTCCTACCGCAATTTTCGTAACCTCGAAACTTGCTCCCCATCTTTTAGGACCTATCGCTGTTGCCGCTTATAGTTATATGGCATTGGTACCTGTTATCCAACCGCCTATTATGAAGTTGCTCACAACAAAGAAAGAACGCGAAATCGTTATGAAGCCTCTTCGTCAGGTTTCAAAAACCGAGAAGATTATCTTCCCAATCGCTGTTACAATCTTTGTAGCACTTCTCGTTCCCTCAGCTGCCCCTCTCGTTGGTTGCTTAATGCTTGGTAACCTTTGGAAAGAATCAGGCGTTGCTGAACGTCTTTGCAAAACCGCTCAAAACGAGCTTATGAACATTGTAACAATCTTCCTTGGTATCTCTGTTGGTGCTACTGCTGTAGCTTCTAACTTCCTAACCATTCGTACACTTTCAATCATCGCTTTAGGTGTTGTAGCTTTTGGTGTTGCTTCAGCTTGTGGCGTACTTTTCGCAAAGTTTATGAATCTCTTTACCAAGAACAAGATGAATCCTCTCATTGGTTCAGCAGGTGTTTCAGCAGTTCCTATGGCTGCTCGTGTTTCACAAATGGTTGGCCAAAAAGCAAACCCATCAAACTTCTTGCTTATGCACGCTATGGGTCCAAACGTTGCAGGTGTTATCGGCTCGGCTATTGCAGCAGGCGCATTGATTGCTATATTCGGATAAGGAGTTTACTATGGAAAACAAAAAGTTATTTATTACCGATACCATTCTTCGTGACGCTCACCAATCACAAGCGGCTACAAGAATGAAAATCGAAGATATGATTCCCGCTCTTGAGCGCCTTAATGAAATCGGTTATTGGTCGCTCGAATGTTGGGGCGGCGCTACTTTCGACGTATGTATGCGCTTCCTTAACGAAGACCCTTGGGAAAGACTTCGTACACTCAAAAAATATATGCCCGACACAAAGCTTCAAATGCTTTTCCGTGGTCAAAATATTTTGGGTTACAAGCACTATGCTGATGACGTTGTTGACAATTTCGTTGGCAAATCAATCGAAAACGGTATTGAAGTAATCCGTATTTTCGACGCTCTCAACGACACTCGTAACCTTGAACAAGCTATCAAGAGTTGTAAAAAATACGGCGGTATTTGTGAGCCTGCGCTCAGCTATACCGAAAGCCCTGTTCACAACGAAGAATACTTCGTAAAACTCGCTAAAGAGCTTGAACAAATGGGTGCTGACGTGATTTGGATCAAGGATATGGCAAACTTGCTTCTTCCCTTTGATGCTTATTCACTCGTTAAAAAACTCAAAGAAAACGTAAACGTTCCGATTCATCTTCATACCCACAACACAACAGGTACAGGTGATATGGTTTACTTGATGGCTGCACAAGCAGGTGTTGATATTGTTGATACCGCATTGTCACCTTTGGCAAACGGTACTGCTCAACCTTCAACCGAAGCTTTGGTTGCTACTTTAAACGGTACTGCTCGCGACACAGGTCTTGACCTTGAAAAATTGAGCGATATCGCAGGTCACTTCCGCAAGGTTGCTGACAAAATGAAGGCTGACGGCATTCTCGACCCCAAGGTTTTGAACGTTGATACAAAAACTCTTCTTTACCAAGTACCCGGCGGTATGCTTTCAAACCTTTTATCACAACTCAAACAAGCAAACGCTGAAGACAAATACTATGATGCTTTGGC
>JAZORM010000094.1:0-56770 GCA_045656585.1 Acutalibacteraceae bacterium | reverse complement strand
CTTTTAGAAGAATGGGGTATCACTTGGGTAAGACCCGGTCCCAACGGAGACCACTTCCCCGAAAATCCCCAGTCACCTGACCTTGATATAAACGAAAAACCCGACGTTCGCTACCGTACAATGTGTATTGAGGGCGCTATAAGCTTTGAAAACGTTCTCGATATGGTTGACTATATCGCAAAGGTTGGTTTTAACGGCTACTTTGTTCAGTTTGAAAACGCTTTCCAATTCTTTAAGGCTTGGTACACTCATAATCAAAATCCATATAAAGAACCTGAAGAATTCAGCTACGAGATGGTTGATAACTTTATGTTAAAGCTTGATGAAGAAATTCACAAGCGTGGCCTTTTGTTCCACCGTGTAGGTCACGGTTGGCATTCTTTCCCGTTTGGTATTCCGGATGACCCAAATAAAAAACCAAAAGAAGCGCCTGAATGGTATATTGATATTTGCGCTGAAAAAGATGGCAAACGTGAAGTTGACAAAAACGGTTTCTACTTTAATCAGCTTTGCTTCACTCGTCCTCGTGTTATTGAAACTATTGCAGACGCAGTTATTAAATACTTTAACGAACACCCTGAGGTTGACGTGCTTCACTTCTGGCTTGCTGACGCGCTCAACAACACCTGTGAATGTGACGACTGCACAAAGTTCCGTTACGCCGATGCTTACGTAAACATTATCAACGAAGTAACCGACCGTATGAAAGCAAACGGTATTACTAAAAAAATTATTCCTATCGCATTCCTTAATACCTTGTGGCCGCCAATCCAAGAAAAACTTCGCAATAAAGAATGTCTTGTTATGACTTGGGCACCTATCACCCGAACATACGTAAAGTCATTCCCCAACGGTCATCAAAGACTCGTGGCTCCCGAATACAAGGTTAATGGCTATCATAAGTCTTACGATATTGATGAAAATCTATCATATCTCTACGAATGGCAAAAAGAATTCGAAGGCGACTGGATTGACTACGACTACCATCTTATGTGGGATCAACATATGGAAGCAGGCGGTGAAGCTATCGCTAAAATCATAAGCGAAGACCTTAAAAACTTTAAATCTTTAGGGCTTAACGGTCTTACAACTTGCCAACTTCAAAGAAACACCTTCCCAACCTCTATCGGTATGACCACAATGGCAAAAACAATGTGGAACACCGCTGCTGACTTTGACCAAATCCGCGAAAAGCTTTACTACGGCACATTTGGTCGTGGCGCAGCACAACCGCTTATGGAATACTTCTCTACCCTTTCGGATTGCTTCGATTTAGCTCTTATTAAGGATGAAGCATCTGGTCACGACGTAATCGACAAGGATGCCGACAAAACCGAAGACGTCGCTACACTCCGTGCTAAAATGGAAAAAGCAATCAAGGCTATGGACGATATCGAACCGTTTATCAAAGCGCATTTCGTAAACTACGACCCATGCGAACACGATTCTTGGCGTTATCTCGATTTACACCGTCAAATCTATACCTTACTTGCTAAATCAATACTTGCACGTATCGACGGCGAATATGACAAGGCTAACGAGCTTCGTGACGAATGTTATGATCTTGCGTTCAAGAACGAAGACTTCTTGCAACCTGTATTCGACTGCTACCGCTTTAAAGTTACAACAAAGGGTAGAATTCGTGTAGCAAACCCTGAAATCGGGGCACCCGAACTTATCTAATCTAATTGGAGTAAAATTATGCAACATAGACATTTGCGTTTCCCGGAAGGAAAATTCAAAGCATTTACAATGAGTTATGACGATGGATGGCCACAGGATAAGCGTTTTTCCGACATAATCACTTCCTATGGCGTAAAAGCAACGTTTAATATTATAAGCGATGCCCTTTATGGAAATTACGATGGAATGGGTCTTTATCCAAACGTTAATTGGCTCAACAAAGAAGAAATTAAGGAATATATTCTTGACCGTGGTCACGAAATTGCAATACACGGCAAAGAACATCGCTCGAATGGTCTTCAGCGTCCAATCGGCGGTATTCAAGAAGTACTCAATTGTCGTTTGGCTTTAGAAAAAGAATTCGGCATAATCGTTCGCGGTATGGCTTATGCCTACCACGGAATCACCGCCTTTACAAACGGTGAAAATTATGAAAGCGTCAAACGTTATCTTGAAGATTTGGATATCGCTTATGCCCGTTCATTAGCGTATAATAATGACGATTTTTCTTTGCCTAATGATTGGCTTAACTGGTTGCCTAATACCCACCATCAAGGTGAACATGCTTTAGAATATACCCAAAAATTCGCAGACCTCAAATTGCCGAAAACACACTCTTGGCGTATGCCAAAACTTTTCTATGTGTTTGGTCATACATACGAATTTGACAGCAACAATAACTGGGACCGTCTTGAAGAAATTTGTAAAATAATCAGTAGCACAGACGATATTTGGTGCGCTACTAATATCGAGATTTATGACTATGTAATGGCATATAACTCACTTATTTACAGTGCCGACGAAACTCGAATTTACAACCCAACCCTCAAGACAATTTGGCTTGAGGTTGACGGCAAACCTTATGTTGTAAAATCAGGCGAGACAATAGAAATTGACTAAATTTAAAAGGTACTTGAACACTCTGTTCAAGTACCTTTTTTAGTAACACAAGAAAGTTCTATTATTTCAAATACATAAGGGAGGCATTGAGCCTCCCCTACAATCCAAATTACAAATTATTTTTCTTCGTATTTCTTAACGATATTCTTAATACGGTCAACAGGGTCCAAAAGACTGCTGATTGAGTTATCGTAGTTAAGAGTTTCAATAAGGAGTGCTATGTACTTAGACATATTAACACTGCAGTACCATTCACGAGAAAGAAGTTCGGGTGTTTGGTAAATAAGGTTGGTTGTGAAAACCTTATCAATAAGTCCGTTTTCATAATATTCGTCGAACTTTTCAAGACCTTCAACAAAAAGACCGAAGGTTGAGAAAACAAAAATTCTTCCTGCACCCTTTTCTTTAAGTTTAGCGGCGATATCAAGCATTGATTCGCCCGAAGAAATCATATCGTCAACAAGGATAAGGTCCTTACCCTTAATATCATTACCCAAGAATTCGTGTGCTTCAATTGGGTTTTTACCGTTTACAATTACCGAGTAGTTACGGCGCTTGTAGAACATACCAAGGTCCAAACCTAAAACTGAAGAATAGTAGATACAGCGACCCATACCGCCTTCATCAGGAGATACGATCATTGTATGATCACGGTCAAGCTTAATATCAGGAACTGTTTTAAGGAGAGCTTTTATCATTTGATAAGCTGCCTGAACGTTGTCAAATCCTTCAAGCGGAATAGCGTTGTTTACACGTGGGTCGTGAGCGTCGAAAGTGATAATATTCTTAACACCCATTGAAACGAGTTCTTGCAATGCCATTGCGCAGTCCATAGACTCACGAGCGGTTCTTCTATGTTGTCTGCCTTCGTAAAGCATAGGCATAATAACGGTGATTCTTCTAGCCTTTCCGCCCAAAGCTGCGATAACACGCTTTAAGTCTTGATAATGGTCGTCAGGACTCATAGGAACGGTTCTGCCGTACATCTTGTACTCTACGCTATAGTTAAAGCAGTCGCAAATAATATAAACGTCAAGACCGCGAGCAGTATGCTTAAGTACAGCTTTTGCTTCACCTGTTCCGAAACGAGGACAGTTTGCAGGAACCACAAAAGTTTCATCCTCCGGAATTTCGCGCCATTGTTTTAAATAATAGTCTACCTTTGAGGAAATATCCTCACATCCGCGCATACTAATTACAGCTAAATCGCCGTATGGAGTATGCTTAAAATCTACACATGCCATAATTTTAAAAGCCCCCTGTATTTAAATTATCTATATAATAGCATATATTTCCCGATATGAAAAGACTTTTTATGAAATTTTTTAAAATTTTGTCGAAATATAAAATTTTTTCGATTTTTATTGAATATTATTATAGTTTTTGGTATAATAAATTGAATATTATCTCGAAAGGTAAGATACTTATGGCAAAGGTTTATCTTTTAGCACATACACCATCCCCTGAACACTCTATCGCAAGTGCGGCGAAGCTTTGTTACAGCAGTTCGACAATCTCAGATCTTCGCGAAAACTTAACCGATGAAAGCGCAGCAAAATTTGTTGAAATGCTTTCCGAAATTGGTCACGAAAGCCCTATTGAACACGCTTCGTTCACTTTCGGTATCGAGGGTGTTTCTCGCGCACTTTTAGCTCAAATCACCCGTCACAGAATGGCGTCGTTTTCGGTTAAAAGCCAACGCTACGTTCGTGAAGGTGCTTTTGAATACGTAACTCCTCCCGAAATCGAGGCTGTACCCGAAGCTAAAGAAATTTACGATGAAATTATGGCGGAAGACCAAAAAAAATACGACCGCTTAACCGAAATTTTAAAAGCGAAACACGTTGAAACCTTCTTAGCTGAAGGCAAAGATGAAAAAACCGCTAATCGTATGGCTGAAAAGAAGGCTATCGAAGACGCTCGTTTCGTTCTTCCTAACGCTTGTGAAACCCAAATGATTATGACAATGAACGCTCGTTCGCTTATGAACTTCTTTAAGCACCGTTGTTGCAACCGCGCTCAATGGGAAATAAAAGAAATTGCCGACCAAATGTTAGCCCTTGTTTTAAAGGTTGCTCCCGAGCTTTTCAAAAGCGCAGGACCCGCCTGTGTCAGAGGCGCTTGTAGCGAAGGCAAAATGACCTGCGGTAAGGCAAAAGAGATTAGAGAATTTTACAAAGGACTTAAAAATAATGGGTAAACTAATAGTTATAGAAGGTCTCGACGGCAGCGGTAAATCAACCCAACTTGAACTTTTGCCCGAAAACCTTAAAAAACACGGAATTGATTGTAAAACAGTATCTTTCCCCGATTATGACAATCCGTCAAGCACCCTTGTCAAAATGTACTTAAAGGGTGACTTTGGTAAAAAACCCGACGACGTAAACGCTTTTGCGGCATCAACCTTTTACTGTGTTGACCGCTATGCGTCTTTCAAAGCAAATTGGGGTGAATTTTACCAAGGCGGCGGAACTGTTGTTGCGGGTAGATATACCACCTCTAACGCTGTTCACCAATGTTCAAAACTTCCCGAAAGCGAATGGGAAACCTTTTTAGAATGGCTTTATGATTTTGAATATAATAAGGTATCTATCCCCAAACCCGACAAGGTTATTTTCCTTGATATGCCGATAGAAGTTTCTCAAAAACTACTCTCTAGCAGATATAAGGGTGACGAAACAAAAAAAGACATCCACGAAAGCGACACCGAATATTTGGCTCGTTGCCGTAAAGCAGCTTTATTCACAGCAAACTATTCGGGTTGGGAGATTATCCCCTGTTCTAAAGACGGCGAAGCCCGTACTATTGAAGAAATCGCAAACGACGTATTAAATTCTTGTCTTTCAATTTATTAAGGTGAAAATATGGTTTATTTATTTTTAGCAAACGGCTTTGAAGAAACCGAAGCTTTGGTTCCGCTCGACATTTTAAGAAGAGCTAATATCGAAGTTAAAACTGTCGGAGTTGGTGGCAACAGCATTACAGGAAGTCACGGAATCACCGTTATAACCGATACCATAAACAAGGATTTACCTCTCGACAAATTAAAAGGTATTATTCTCCCCGGTGGTCTTCCGGGTGCAACAAACCTTGAAGCCGACAAAACAGTACAAACCGCAATCGACTACTGTGTAGAAAACAACCTACTTGTTAGTGCTATTTGTGCCGCTCCCCAAATTCTTGGTCACAAAAACCTTTTAAACGGTAAAAATGCCGTTTGTTTCCCGGGGTTTGAAAAGGAACTTTTTGGCGCTAACATTATACCTGAAAAAGTTGTACGCGACCAAAACTATATTACCGCTTGGGGCGCAGGTGCGGCATTTGAATTCGGGCTTGAGATTTTAGGATATCTCACCAATTCAGAAACAGCCCAAAAAATGCGTGAAACTATGAAATATTAACGGAGTTTTAAAATGAGCGAAAATCAAAATAACAACTTCCAAAACGATGATTTTATAATTGGAAAAGGTTTCAATTTTGAGGAAGTTGAGATAGAACAAAAACCAAAAAAGAAAAAACGCGAAAAGAAGCCGAAAAATACATTGAAATCACTTATTTGGGTGATTATGATTTTCATTATTTCCTTTGCTTTAGCGTTTACAATTATCTACGTTGGCGCCGATTATATGGGCATAGGCTTTGGCAGAGGCGAAGAAGCTAGTATCGAAGTTCCTATGGGAAGTTCCGTCACCGACATCGCCGAGATTTTAAAAGAAAGCGGCGCTGTAAAGGTTCCGATTGCTTTTAGACTTTATGCCAAACTTACTAAGGTTGAAACCCAATTCAAATACGGCGTTTATAATTTCTCAACCGAAGCGGGATATGATTCAATCGCCAATATGCTTATAACTGAGGGGGCAAAAGCCGAAAGCGTAAAGGTGACAATCCCCGAAGGCACAGGTATCAACGATTTTATCAAAAACGTTAACGGTGAGGACGTAACCGTTCCCGGTATTGCAACCTTGCTCGAAAAAGCCGGTGTTTGTACAAAGAGCGATTTCCTAAACGCTTTAGACGATATCGAGCTTGAGGGTAAACTTCTCTCAAACTCTGACCCCGACCGCACCTATTACGCGCTCGAGGGTTACCTCTTCCCCGACACCTACGAATTTTATAACTACGATTCAAGAGAATGTGCGCTTTTGGCAATCAAGAAAATGATTAAGCAAAGCGAAGAGCGTATCACTGATGATATGTATAAAAAAGCAGAAAATTTGGGATATAATATGAACCAAATTCTCACAATGGCATCTATTATACAAATGGAATCGGGCAAAGATAATGCCTCTCTTCCAAAGGTTGCAGGTGTATTCTACAACCGTCTAAATAGCGAAGATTTTGCAACTCTCGGCTCCTCACCTACTTGTTATTACGGTGAATCATTTAGACGTGACGACGGAAGATACAACACCTACAACGTTAAAGGTTTACCCCCCGGACCTTTGTGTTCACCGAGTATTGACGCTATCAATGCGGCACTCAATCCCGAAGGCAGCGATTACTACTATTTTGTAACCGATGCAAAAGGAAAATTCTACTTCCACAAAACAATGGATGAACAAAACAAAACAATAAATAAATTAAAACAGGAAAAAAATTGGATTTATGAGTACTTTAACTAATAAAATTCCCGAACTTTTATGTCCCGCAGGTGATTTAACCCGTCTCAAAGCCGCTGTTGACTACGGTGCCGACGCGGTTTATCTTGCAGGTGAAGAATTTGGTATGCGTACCGCCGCTTCAAATTTTGGTGTTGAAGACCTGAAAGTTGGCGTTAAATATGCTCACGAAAATGGCGTAAAGGTACATTTGGCATGTAATACTATTCCCCACAATGAAGAACTTCCCCGTTTACCCGCATTTTTGGAACAGGTAAACGATATCGGCGTTGACGCTGTAATCTCGGCCGACCTTGGAACTATTGGACTTGTTAAAAAGTATGCTCCAAACTGTGAACTTCACGTTTCGGTACAATCAGGTATTTGCAACTACGAAACTGCCAATGCTTATTATAATCTCGGCGCAAAGCGTGTTGTTTTAGCGCGTGAATTATCACTAGAGGAAATTGCCGAAATCAGAGCAAAAACTCCAAAAGAACTTGAAATCGAGGCATTTACCCATGGCGCTATGTGTGTTTCTTTCTCAGCGCGTTGTTTGCTTTCCAGCTATATGACAGGCAGAGATGCCAATCGTGGCGACTGCGCACAGCCTTGCCGTTGGAGTTACAGTTTAATGGAAGAAAAACGTCCGGGACAGTTCTTTGATATAACCGAAACCGACAAAGGCACATATATTCTCAACGCCAACGATTTATGTATGGCACAGCATCTTGATAAAATGCGTGATGCAGGTGTAGACAGCCTTAAAATTGAAGGCAGAGCCAAATCTCACTATTACGTTGCAGTTACAACCAACGCTTATCGTGGTGCTCTCGACAGTTTAGCAAAAGCTGACGGAAATTGGAAATGTCCTGAATGGGTTATGGAAGAACTTAACAAAATCAGCCACCGCACCTATTCTCAAGGCTTCTTCTTCGGTCGCCCTGAAAATGCTCAAACCTACGCTAACGCGGGATATGTTCGCGATTATTCAGTTGCCGCTATTGTTGACGGCTACGAAGACGGAAAAATTATTGCAACCCTTAAAAACAAGTTCTTAAAGGGTCAGGAATTTGACTGTCTAGAACCAAAAGCAAAGCCATTTTTGGTAAAAGCCGATACTGTTTATGATGAAAAGGATAACGAAATCGATTCGGCGCCCCATCCAATGATGACAGTAAAAATCCCACATCCCCACCCCGTAAAAAAAGGCTCTCTTCTTCGTATGAAAGCTGATTAAAATTTACACCTCTTGCCAATAATAAGCAAGAGGTGTTTTTTATGGCAAACAACAGTTTTTGGTCGGTTTTTTCGCGTAGGAGCCTAGTTTGTTTTATCGTTATTATATCGCTACTTTTTAGTTGTATTTTAGCAACAGCGAAAGTATCGGTCTCAAACTATGGCGAGGTTCAAAAAAATTGGGCGAGTAAAAAAATAAAAATCGGCAACACAAGAGGCACTATTTTCGATTGCAACAAATACCCTTTAACCAACAACAAAAAGAAAATCATAGCCGCCGTTTCGCCAACTAAAAGGACGATTACGTTTATCAGCAAAGCCATAAAAGATGAACAACGAGAGAGTGTTTTAAAGACCCTTGAAAGTGGCGAACCCGCCGTTTGCGAGGTGGATAAAATAATCGAATGTGACGGGATAATTTATACCGAAATCTACGACACATATCCCAACGTTTCAGCTATACACACCATAGGCTACACAGACGACCAAAACAAAGGAATAAGCGGGATTCAAAAAGCTTACGATAATGTTTTATATAGAGAAACCGATATAACGGTTCGTTTTGCTTGTGATGGAAAAGGTCGTGTTTTAACGGGTGTAACCCCCGAGATTGTAGGCGAAAATTCACCATATAACAATGCAGTTGTGACAACTATCGATGTTAATTTTCAAAAGGTCGCCGAAGAATCGGCTGGTAAACTCGGTCAAGGTGCTGTTGTAATAGCCGAAGCTAAAACTTCTAAGATTCGCGCTATTGCAAGTTTTCCAACCTACGACACCGAAAATATCGAATCACTTTTGCGAGACCCCAATTCCCCACTTTTAAACCGCGCGATTTCTTCCTATAACGTAGGCTCGGTTTTCAAGCCTTGTGTTGCGGCGGCAGGTATAGAAAAGGACCTTGGAAATTATTGTTACCGCTGTACAGGCAGTTGCAAAATTGTTGACCGCGTTTTCAAATGCCACGAGCACCAAGGTCACGGCTTTATGACACTGAAAAACGCGATTGCAAATTCTTGTAACACCTATTTTTACAACTTTGGACTCAAAATCGGAAAAAGCGACATTTTAAATATGGCGTCAAACCTTAACTTTGGTAAAAAAATAAGTCTTTGCAACGGAATTTCCGCCTCAAAAGGCAATCTTCCAACCGAGGAAAAGTTAGAAAACACCGCTCATTTAGCCAACTTTAGTATAGGACAGGGCGATTTTTTGGCAAGTCCTGTCTCTCTTTTAACACTTTATTCAGCTATCGCCAACGATGGAAAATATTATTTACCGAGCATTATCGAAAGCACAATTCAAAACGGCAAGGAAGAAAAATACAATATCGGAAGTCCTACAAAGGTTTTCGAAAGCGACACCGCCGAGAAGCTAAAGAACGCCCTATCGCTCGTTATAACCGAAGGCACAGGCGAAAAAGCAACCCCCAAAGCCACAACTGCCGCAGGTAAAACCGCTACTGCACAAACCGGAAAATACGAAAACGGTTCTGAGATTAACAGTAGTTGGTTTTGCGGTTTTTTCCCTGTTGACAATCCAAAATATGTTATAATCGTTTTTTGCGAAAATACCAATAAACAATCAAAAACTTGCGCTGAGATTTTCGCAAATATTGTGGATGGTATAAATAAATAAATAAAGAGTAACGGATAAATCCGTTTCAATCACCATATAAATCAATATAGAAAAACAAAGGCTTTATATAGCAATTTAAATGTTATTTTGGTTGACAAAGTATATTTACTAATATATAATAAATATGTATGTTTAAATCTGTATAAAGGATGTTTTTCTATGAAATGGACTTCACTCAACGACCTTAGAGAAAGTTATCTTTCTTTCTTCGAATCTAAGGACCATCTTAGACTTGGTAGTTTCTCTTTGGTACCAAACAATGACAAATCTTTATTACTCATAAACTCGGGTATGGCACCAATGAAGAAATTCTTCACAGGCGAAGTTACCCCTCCGAGTGTTCGTGTTACCACTTGCCAAAAGTGTATCCGTACACCCGACCTTGAAAGAGTTGGTATCACAGCGCGTCACGGTACTTTCTTCGAAATGCTCGGCAACTTCTCTTTTGGCGATTATTTCAAAACCGAGGCTATCACTTGGGCTTGGGAATATTTGACCAAAACTCTTGAAATCCCAGCTGAACTTCTTTGGCCTTCAGTTTACGAAGAAGACGATGAGGCTTACGATTTTTGGCGCGACGTAATCGGCGTACCCGAAGAACGAATCGTAAGAATGGGCAAAGCCGACAACTTCTGGGAACACGGTACAGGCCCTTGCGGTCCTTGTAGCGAAATTTATTTTGACCGTGGTGAAAAATACGGTTGTGGTTCTCCTGACTGTAATCCCGGTTGCGACTGCGACAGATATATGGAAATTTGGAACAACGTTTTCTCACAGTTCAACAATATGAGCGACGGAACATATACCGAACTTGAACATAAAAACATAGATACCGGTATGGGTCTTGAACGTTTAGCTTGTGTTATGCAAGGCGTTGACAATATGTTCGAAGTTGACACCATCCGCAACATTTTAGATAACGTTTGCAAAATTTCAGGCAAAGAATACGGTAAGGATACCGCTACCGATATTTCTATTCGCGCTATTACCGACCATGCCCGTGCGGCAACCTTTATGATTTGCGACGGTATTATCCCCTCGAACGAAGGTAGAGGCTACGTACTTCGCCGTATCATCCGCCGTGCAGTACGCCACGGAAAACTCATTGGTATCAACCGCCCCTTCTTTATGGAACTTTGCGTTATCGTTATCAATGAAAATAAATCGGGATATCCCGAACTTATTGAAAAACAACAACTCATTTCAAAGGTTATCAACAACGAAGAAGCATCTTTCAACAAAACCGTTGACCAAGGTCTTTCAATGCTTGAAGAACTCACCAAAGATGCAAAAATCTTCTCTGGTGACGACGCGTTCAAGCTTTACGATACCTACGGATTCCCTATCGACCTTACAAAAGATATCTTGAAAGAAAAAGGTATCGAACTCGATGAAGAACGCTTTAAAGAGCTTATGGAAGAACAAAAGCAAAAGGCTCGTAACGCCCGTAAATCTTCTGACGGTGAAAGTTGGAAGAGCGATGGAATAACCTTTGACAATATTCCCGAAAGTATATTCGTAGGTTATACCGAAAACGAATGTGAAACCGAAATCTTGGATATCGTAGTTGGCGACGCGCACGAACAAAGCGCTTTCCAAGACCAAAAAGCTATTATCGTACTTAAGGAAACACCTTTCTACGCTGAAAGCGGCGGTCAGGTTGGCGACAGCGGTATTATCAAAACTGAAAACGGCGAATTTGCCGTTTCAAATACAACAAAAACCGGCGGTGGAATTATAACCCACTTTGGTACTGTTAAGAGCGGTGTTATCTCTCTAGAAGATAAAGCAAACGCTCAAATCGACACCCTACGCCGTTGTGCTATTCGCCGTAACCACACAGCCGCTCACCTTCTCCAAGCAGGTCTTCGCGCTGTACTTGGCAACCACGTTGAACAAGCAGGTCAGTTAGTTAACGAAAAGGCTGTTCGTTTCGACTTTACCCACTTCTCCGCATTAACTGCCGAAGAAATCAAAGCTGTTGAAAACTTTGTAAACGATGCTATTCTGAACGCTATTGCTGTTGAGAATACCGAAAGGCCAATCGAAGAAGCAAAGAAACTCGGCGCTATGGCATTGTTTGGCGAAAAATACGGCGACGTTGTTCGCGTTGTAAATGCTTTGGGTGTATCGGTTGAACTTTGCGGCGGTACTCACGTTGACAACACCTCAAAACTCGGCCTTTTCCATATCAATTCCGAATCAAGCGTTGCGGCAGGTGTTCGTCGTATCGAAGCGGTAACCGGCGCAAACGTACTTTCAGTAATTGAAAACTATATAAATCTCGCAACCCAAACTGCTGACGCATTAAAAGCTTCAAATATTAACGACCTTGCAAAACGTGCAACACAGGTTGTAAACGAACTCAAAGATACTCAAAAGAACCTCGAAAAAGCCGAAGCGCAACTTGCTAACGCTAAAATGGGTAGCATACTCGATGGCGCAACTGTTGTAAATGGCATTCGTGTTATTGCAAAAGAACTCAAAAATGCCGATGCTAACGAGCTTCGCAAAATGAGTGACATTATAAAAGCTGACAATTCTGATGCTATCGCCGTATTCGCAGGTGTAAACGGTGAAAAACTCACCTTCTGCGCGGCTTGTGGTAAAGATGCTATCGCAAAGGGTGCTCACGCGGGTAACCTTGTTCGCGAAATTGCAAAACTCACAGGTGGTAACGGTGGCGGTAAACCCGACAGCGCAATGGCAGGCGGTAAAGACGTATCTAAACTACAAGAAGCGCTCGAAAGCGTTGTAGCTCTCGTAGAAAGCCAATTGAAATAAGGTGATATTATGAACGATTGCTTATTTTGTAAGATTATAAAGAGTGAAATCCCAAGCACTAAAATATACGAAAACGAATTTGTATATGCTTTTGCGGATATCGCTCCCCAAGCCCCATTCCACGCCGTTATCGTTCCCAAAGAACATATCGCATCAGCCGATGAAATCACTAGTGACAACAGTCACTATATTGCAAAGATTTTTGAAGCTGTAGCCGAAATTGCAAAACAAGAAAAGTTGGAAAACGGATATCGTGTTGTAAACAACTGTGGAGAAGACGGCGGTCAAACTGTTGGTCACATCCATTTCCACTTATTAGCAAGAAGAAACTTGGCTTGGCCTCCCGGCTGATAGAAAGAAGGATTTTATTATGAGAAAAGATATAACTTTAGTTGTAATGGCGGCAGGTATGGGTAGCCGTTTTGGCGGTCTTAAACAGATTGAACCTGTAGGTCGTAATGGTGAAGCAATTCTCGACTTTTCGGTTTATGACGCTATTAAAGCGGGTTTTACAAAAGTTGTTTTTGTTATCAAACACGCTATTGAAAAAGATTTTAAAGAATTTGTTGGCAAGCGTATTGAAAACAAAATCAAGGTAGAATATGTTTTTCAGGAAACCGACATTTTACCCGAAGGTTTCGTATGTCCTGCCGACCGAGAAAAGCCTTGGGGCACAGCCCACGCTATTCTCTGCTGTAAAGACGTTGTAAAAGAACCTTTTGCAGTAGTTAACGCTGACGACTTCTATGGTCGTTCTGCTTTCCAACAGATTGCCGATTATTTAAGAGCGGAAGATAAAAACTATTGTATGGTAGGCTTCCGTCTTGTCAATACTTTAACTGAGAACGGTCACGTTTCACGCGGTGTTTGTGTTACTAACGAAAACGGAAATTTAACTTCTGTTACCGAACGCACAAAGATTATTGACTGCAAATTTACCGAAGACGACGGCAAAACTTGGGAACCCTTGTCCCCCGACACCGTTGTTTCAATGAATCTTTGGGGCTTTATGCCCGATATTTTCAGCTATATCGAAAAAGGCTTTGTAGACTTCCTTAACGAAAAGATAAACGTTCCGAAAAGCGAATACTATTTACCAAGTGTTGTATCTTCCCTTATTGAAAACGGCGAAAAGGAAGTAAAAGTTCTTGTTGCTGAAGATAAATGGTACGGTGTTACCTACAAAGAAGACAAGGAAATGGTCGTTAATGCTATCGGCGCTATGATAGATGCCGGTTTGTATAATAATATTTAAAGGAGTCTTTCTAATGAAATTCATTACCGTAGAAAATTACGAAACCTTAAGCCGCAAGGCCGCTGCTATTATCGCAGCTGAAGTTGTAAGAAAGCCCAACTGTGTTTTAGGCCTTGCTACAGGTTCTTCACCGGTTGGCACATATAAAAACCTTATCGAATGGTGCAAAAACGGCGATCTTGATTTTTCGACCGTTTCTTCAATCAACCTCGACGAATACACCGGTCTTGACGGTGACAACGACCAAAGCTACCGTTACTTTATGAATGATAATCTTTTCAATCATATAAATATCAATAAAGCAAATACTTTTGTTCCTAACGGCAAAGCGGCTGATATTAAGGCTGAATGCGAAGATTATGACGAGAGAATCAAAGAAATGGGTATTGATATCCAACTTTTAGGTATTGGTCTTGACGGTCACATTGGTTTCAACGAACCCGATGAATTCTTCACAAAAGAAACCCATCAGGTAACACTCGACCCTTCAACAATCGAAGCAAACGCTCGTTTCTTCCAAAGCATTGACGACGTTCCAAAAACCGCAATCACAATGGGTATGGGCGGAATTATGTCAGCTAAAAAGGTTTTGCTTATCGCAAACGGACAAAACAAAAAAGCAATCTTAGAAAAAGCCTTCTTTGGTCCTATTGACCCAAAAGTTCCCGCTTCTATTTTACAATTACACCCCGATGTCACTGTAATATTTAGTGAAAATTAAGAGGTAAATAAAAATGAAGTTTAAAAAGACAAGAGGTTTAATAAACGAATTCAAAGAATTTATAATGCGCGGTAATGTTATCGATATGGCTGTCGGCGTTATCGTTGCAGGTGCATTTGGTAAAATCACCACAAGCCTTGTAAATGATGTATTTATGCCCTTTATCGGTTGGCTTATCGGTGGTTTCGACTTGAGCGAACTCAACATAGTACTTGCTGAAGAAGTGCTTGATGAAGCAGGTGCTGTTGTTTCTCCCGCTGTTACAATTGGTATTGGTACATTCTTGGTTACTATTATCGACTTTTTAATCATTGCCGCTATCGTATTTATGATAGTTAAGGTTTTTGCAAAAGCAAAAGAACTTTCGGAAAAGGCAAGAAAGGTTGAAGAGATAGAAGAAATAGCCGAAGACCCAAAACCCACTACCGAAGAACTTTTAACAGAAATTCTTGCAGAAATTAAAAAGAAATAATTTTAAAAGACATCGCAACAAACGTTGCGATGTCTTTTATATAACCACCTTGAAGTTTTAGCTCTTCCAGAAGAAAACGGTTGAAAAAAGCTAAAACAGATGAAATCAACTAAATAATAAAACTCTCTTCGTAACTTCGAAGAGAGTTTTATTTTGCAAGTGGGTGGAATTTTGCATACTTGCTCGAATATTTATTTTTAATAAACTGCGCGTAAACTTGTGTTGAAGAAATATCGCTGTGACCGAGCATTTCCTTAATATCTTTAAGTTTTGCTCCGTTTTCAAGTAAATGAGCCGCAAACGAATGTCGAAGAGTTTGAGGGGTTATTTCCTGCTTAATACCCGCTTTTTCAGCGTAAAACTTAATAATCTTCCAAAAACCTTGGCGCGACATAGGTTGTCCACCCAGGTTTGTAAACAAAACATCTTGATTTTGGTCGCTAATAATGCCCACACGCGCTTTTTCTATATATTCCTCAAGCGATTTCACCGCCGCAGGATAAATCGGCACTATACGCTCTTTTTCGCCGTTTTTAAGATGTAGTATACCAATAGTCAAATTAATATCACTAATCTTGACGTTTAAAAGCTCCGACACTTTAATACCCGTAGCATATAAAAGTTCTAGCATTGCTTTATCACGTATACTTTTAAAATCATCACCTTGGGGTTGGGATAACAAGGTCACAATTTCATCAGCTTCCAAAATTCCCAACTTATTTTGTTTTTCTTTTTTAAGTTTAATTTCGTTCGCGGGATTATTTAAACATTCTCCATGTTCTATCAAATAATTAAAATAAGCCCGTAAAGATGCGATAATTCTAACTTTAGTGGCATCGGATTTTTCGAGCGAATGAACATACTCAAATATTATTTCTTTCTCAATTTTTGAAAGGTCGGAATTTTCACAGTATTCCATAAATTGTTTAACGTCACGAACGTAAGCATCAACTGTACTTGCCGAAGATTTCTTAGAAACCAACAAAAAGTTTTTGTAGTTTTGTAATTTAACGAGCATACTGTGTCTCCCCTTTCTATAAATTGAAATATTTCAAAACACTTGATGACAGCAACGTGTCAACCAAAGCCGAAAAAAACACCGCAACACCAAAAATCAAAAATTTAATACCGTAATTTTTGAATTCATTCGATAGACTAAACGGCATAGTTCTATCGAGGGTCAAGCTCGACAGTTTAAGCGAAAAGCAAATGGCTTCACGAGATGCCGTGAGAAATACTATTATAAATATTATTGTCGACGGAATATATACAACCGCATTAAAAGCAATACCTTTAAGTGCAAATTCAGAATAAAGATAAGCCGTAATTCCGCCTTGAAAAAATCCTAAAATCATAACGAACAACGGTACGGTAACAACACCAAATATCCCCGTTCCCATCATAAAAGCCAAAAACAGCAACGACCAAAAATCAAAGGTTGAAGCCAATAAAATCCCAAAGAAAGATTTGTTTGTTCTCGACTCGAAATAATCAGCGATAAAGTTTTTCGGGTATTCCGAAAGAAAATCGATTTCAAAAAACCAAAACGTCCCAAACAAAATACCTAAAACAAAACCCAATGTCAATAATATTAAAATATAATTTTTCCTTAGAAAATCAGATATTCCGAATCGGCGAAAACTTAGTACTTTTCCCTTTTGCATATAATCACACACCTTTAAAAAATGATATGCAAAAGATGGACAAGATATTCCAAATCTATATTTGGTGCATATATCTTCATCGCGTATCAAGATAGTGTGATTCCTAGTTGTTATGTAAACCGTTAAAATAAAGCGTAAAAAATCAACATCCTTATACATAAGGTGTTGAGTGAATTTATAAATCATACCAAGTTTTTACAAACAATATTTTACCACAAATAAAGAATTATGTCAACCATAAAAATTTCTCTTGTAATTACAAAACAACTGTGATATAATACATGTACTTATACTGAAAGGAAGTTAAAAATGTCTATCGGATTTAAGAAAAGTCTATTTGGTTTTAACTGCAACGACGTTATTGATTATATCGAAAGATTACATACAAAATTTAAAAACAAAACTGATGAATTAACCCAAAAAACCGAGGAATTATCCCAAGACCTCGCTCTTTCTAAAGAAAATTATCAAAAGCTTTTGGAAGAAAAGAACGCTTTAAGCGAAAAGCTCGATGAATTCTCACAAAAAGCGGAAGAGATTGAAAAAATCTCAGAAAACATTGGTAAACTTTATTTAGTTTCTCAAGCTAACGCCAAGGTTTTAATGTCTAACGCTGAAGAAAGTACTAATATTGCTAAAACTGAAGTTGAGAAAAATCTTTCGGCTATCGACGAAGCTCATATATCTCTCAACGAACTTCGCCGCAATATACAAAAAACCTCAGATGATTTTATAAAAGAAGTTGACGTTCTCTTGGGCTCTTTAGATGCAACCCGCGAACAAATCACCAAAAACTTCGAAACTTCAAATATTGCTGTTGAAGATTTTGAATCAATTTTAGAAAGCATAATTAATGAATAATTAAAAACTCCCGTTTTTCGGGAGTTTTTTGTTTGCCCTACAGAATATCTATATAGATTTATTATAGGAAACGGCTCGTGTACAATTCCAAAACGATAGATAAAAAATTAAGGTACGACACGTGGGTCGTACCCTGCGAAATACCAAAAGCTTATTTCCCCTGCCCTGTTAATTTGTTGCTAGTTATATATACTTCCTATTACCATTTTGGTTAACGCCAATAATAGCGCCTATCATAGAAGACAAAAGGAAAATTATAAAGCGAAGCAATGTGTGAATTGTAAACGCTGTACTATTTACAAAAATGCTGATAAGTGTCGCCACAACAAAAACTATAATACCAGTCAAAAAACCTATCACTATCCCCTTTTTGCCAATTTTTCGTCCCAAAATCCAAGAAGTCGAAAAACAACCTATCCCTAAAGATAAAGTGGCAAACAACGGTGAATATTCATATCCGCCTTCTAAGAAGAACATAGCTGCCGCAAAAACAAAAATACCAAAAACACTTGTCAAAACAAAAATCAAAAAAGCTTTTAATAGCAATATATAATCTATCTTCTTATTATCCATAAAAAATTCCCTCCCGAACACTAAATCATATTCGGAAGGGACAAAACATATTACTTTTTATTTTTTAGCAGGTACGTCGTCGTGTACGGTAAGGTTGGTTTGTAAAGCCCAACGAGCAAAAGTAAGTTTGCTGTGGTCGCTCAAAGATTCGATAACCATTGTATCTTCTTTGAGAGAGATTACTCTACCGTAGATACCGCCGATTGTTACAACTTGATCGCCAATTTGAAGATGTTCACGCAGCTCCTTTTCTTCTTTTTGTTTTTTCTTTTGAGGACGGAGCATGAAGAAATAAAGTGCACCGAAAATCAAAACGTAAAAAAGAATTAATACGATTGGGTTCATACTTTTAGGTTGTGCAGCAGATTCTGCAAGAGGTAAAATAAAGTTCATTTCAAAAATCCTTTCAAAAAATATTATTACTATTATACCGCATTATTTCACAAAATGCAAGTATCATATTCGTTTAGAGTAAATTTCTTCCTTTTGGCGCTTAAACTCGTGGAATGTTCCATTATCAATCGCATTTCTTATATCTTCCATAAGGTGATTGTAGAACCACAAATTGTGCATAACCAAAAGTCTTTGCGAGAGCATTTCTTGGCTCTTTAAGAGATGACGAATATATGCTCTGGAATACCTAGAACATACGGGACAACCGCAATTTTCATCAATTGGACGCATATCAAATTCATATTTCTTGTTGTTGATATTGATAATACCTTCACTTGTGAAAAGATGTCCGTGACGAGCGTTACGGCTCGGCATTACGCAGTCGAATAAATCAACGCCACGCTCAACCGCATTAAGAATATTCGCGGGAGTACCAACACCCATCAAATAACGAATTTTATCCTTCGGCATAAAAGGTTCAACGTGTTCGATTACGTCGTACATAACGGGAGCCGGTTCGCCTACAGCCAAACCACCGATAGCATAACCCGAGAGGTCGAGCTCGGCGATTTCTTTCATATGGTTAATTCGTAAATCGTTATAAGTACAGCCTTGGTTTATACCGAAAAGCATTTGCTCGGGATTGATTGTATCGGGCAAAGAATTGAGCCTTGCCATCTCTTCTTTACAACGTTTAAGCCAACGGGTTGTACGTTCACAAGAAGCCTTTGAATAAGCATATTCAGCAGGATTTTCAACACACTCATCAAACGCCATAGCGATTGTAGAGCCCAAGTTCGACTGAATTCTCATACTCTCCTCAGGTCCCATAAAAATACGTTTGCCGTCCACGTGGGAAGCAAAGGTTACACCCTCTTCTTCAATCTTTCTAAGCGAAGAAAGCGAGAAAACCTGAAATCCGCCGCTATCGGTAAGGATAGGACCTTCCCAAGTTGAAAATTTGTGAAGTCCACCGCAACCTTTAACAACTTCGTCACCGGGACGAATGTGCAAATGATAGGTATTTGAAAGCATAACCTGACAGCCAAGGTCTTTAAGGTCTTCAGCAGAAACCGCACCCTTAATAGCACCACAGGTTGCAACGTTCATAAATGCGGGAGTTTGTACTGTGCCGCGGTTTGTTATAAACTCACCGCGACGAGCATTTCCCTCTTGTTTTATAAGTTTAAACATTTTAGCTCCTAATTTTCGGTTAATATTTTAAGCAAATCTTCGGGTGTTTTTACGATCATATCCGCTCCCGCGATTTCTAATTCCTCACGGTCGCCAAAACCATATAATACACCGATAGATTTTAGATTATTTTGTTTTGCGCCGTCGATATCGTGATGTCGGTCACCAATCATAACCGCATCTTTTTTATCGCTCACCTTCCCGCGCTCAAGCGCCACGCGAATAACGTCGCTTTTGTAATTGAGCGTTCCGTCAAACGTAGCACCCACTACGCAATCAAAATAACGTCTCAAATCAAAATATTCGAGCACAATTTCAGCGAATTCTTCAGGCTTGGAAGTGGCTAATATCAAGGTTTTACCGCTATTTTTCAAGGCTTCAAGCATTTCACGAACACCATCATAAACTCGGTTCTCATAAATACCTGTGCGTCTAAAAAACTCACGATAATAAACCACAGCTTGTTTGGAATCTTGTTCAGATAAGCCGTAATATTTAGCAAAGGCATCAACCAAGGGAGGACCTATGAAACAATAAAGTTCTTTACGATCTTCTACCTTTATCCCAAACTTTTCCAAAGCGTACATAACGCCGTTGGTAATACCGATTGCAGGGTCGGTCAAAGTGCCGTCTAAATCAAAAAGTATGTATTTATACATAATTCACCTATACAATAATCATAGCGTCGCCAAAGCTAAAGAAACGATATTTTTCTTCAACCGCAGTTTTATAAGCGTTCATTGTATTATCATATCCCGCAAATGCAGAAACTAGCATTATAAGTGTACTTTCGGGTAAATGGAAATTAGTTATAAGACCATCCATACAACCAAACTTATATCCCGGATAAATAAAAATGCTTGTATCATCGGTACATTCTTTAATTTCGCCAAACTTTTGATATGCGCTTTCAACAGTACGGCAACTCGTTGTACCAACACAAATAACCCTGCCGCCGTTTTGCTTGGTTTTATTTATAATATCAGCAGTTTCTTTTGAAATTACGTAATGCTCAGAATGCATTTTATGCTCGGCGATATCGTCAACCTTTACAGGACGGAAGGTTCCAAGACCTACGTGAAGAGTAACATAAGCGATATTTACTCCCCTTTGCTTTAATTCTTCGAGCATATCATTTGTAAAGTGAAGCCCCGCAGTAGGAGCCGCAGCCGAGCCGAGTTCTTTAGAATAAACGGTTTGGTAGCGTTCTTTATCCTCAAGTTTTTCTTTAATATAAGGTGGCAAAGGCATTTGACCAACCTTGTCTAAAACCCCGAAAAACTCGCCGTTTGGGAAAAATTCAACAACACGGTTACCGTCGGGCAAAACCTCGCGAACAGTAGCCTTTAAATCTTCGGAAAAGGTAAAGTTATATCCTTCTTTAGCCTTTTTACCGGGACCTGCTAAACATTCCCAAAGGTTTACGCCTTTTTGCTTCAACAATACAAATTCAACAACTGCACCCGTATCATCACGAGTACCGAAAAGACGCGCAGGTAAAACACGTGTATTATTTAGCACAAGGCAGTCTCCCTCGCGCAAAAAACTAAATAAATTATCAAATGAAGTATGCACGAGTTCGCCCGAAATTTTATCCAATTTCAAAAGCCTAGATGTGTTTCGAGGCTCAATTGGGGTTTGGGCAATAAGCTCGGGCGGTAAATCGTAATAAAAATCACTTGTTTTCATAAAAACCCCCACAAAAAATTTGACAAACCACTCTTAAAATGGTATTATAATTGTGTATGTATAGTATATTATATTGTATAATGAACAATATATCAAGCACATTTTGCATTTTTGAAAGGATTGTTTAAAATGAAAAAATTCAACGTAGGTATTATAGGCGCTACAGGTATGGTAGGACAACGCTTTGCGCTCTTGCTACAAGACCATCCTTGGTTTAACGTTACTGCTTTAGCTGCTAGTTCAAATTCAGCAGGTAAATCATATAAAGACGCTGTTGGCAACCGTTGGGCAATGAAAGAAACTATGCCCGAAAAGTTTAGCGATATGCTCGTTTTGGATGCCGAAAAGGACATCGATGAAATCGTTTCTAAGGTTGACTTCGTTTTTTGCGCAGTTAATATGAAAAAAGATGAAATCAAAGCATTGGAAGAAACCTATGCAAAACGCGAATGCCCTGTTATTTCTAACAACTCGGCTCACCGCTTCACCGCTGACGTTCCTATGATTATCCCTGAAATCAACGCTAGTCATGCTGAAATCATCAAATCACAAAGAGAACGCCTTGGTACAAAGCGCGGTTTTGTGGCTGTTAAATCTAATTGTTCTCTTCAAAGCTACGTTCCTGCTCTTTATCCGCTCGACAAATTCGGCGTAGATAAAGTTTTGGTATGCACATATCAAGCAATTTCAGGCGCTGGTAAAACATTCGACCGTTGGCCCGAAATGATTGACAACGTTATCCCCTACATCGGCGGCGAAGAAGAAAAGAGCGAAAAAGAACCTCTTAAGATTTGGGGCAAAATTGAAAACGGCGAAATCGTTCCAAGCGATAGCCCAAAATTCACCGCTCAATGTTTGCGCGTTCCCGTATCAGACGGTCATATGGCTGCTGTTTACGTATCATTTAAGAACAAGCCTTCTAAAGAAGAAATCTTAGAAGCTTGGAAAAACTTCAAGGGCGAACCTCAAGACCTCGAACTCCCCTTGGCTCCAAAGCAATTCCTCAACTACTACACTGAAGATGATATGCCTCAAACAAAACTTACTCGTGACAACGAAAAAGGTATGGCTGTATCAATCGGTCGTCTTCGCGAAGATACACAATATGATTATAAATTCGTTTGTGTATCACATAATACATTAAGAGGCGCTGCGGGCGGTGCGGTATTACTTGCCGAACTCCTTTGCGCTAAAGGATATATGGACTAATTTTTTTAGGAGTGATTTTTTTGAAACAACGCATTTTCGAAGGTTGTGCTACTGCGCTTATAACTCCAATGAACCAAGATGGTTCGGTTAATTTCACTCGTCTTGAATCACTTGTTGACAGCCAAATCAACGGAGGCGTTGACGCCCTTGTTATTTGTGGTACAACAGGTGAAAAATCAACTCTTCGCTACGATGAACACCTTAAGGTAATTGAAACCGCTGTAAAGGCTTGTAACAAGCGCGTTCCGATTATTGCAGGTACAGGTAGCAACGATACCGTTTACTCGGTGGAACTTTGCAACGACGCTATAAATCTTGGCGCCGATGCGCTCTTGATGGTTACTCCATACTATAACAAAACCTCGCAAAACGGTCTTGTACACCACTATAACTATATTGCCGACCGTGTAGATAAGCCGATTATTCTTTACAACGTGCCTTCACGTACAGGTGTTGATATCAAACCTGAAACCTATAAAGAACTCGCAAAGCACGAAAGAATTGTAGCCACAAAAGAAGCTTCGGGCGATATTTCAAAGGTTGCTGAAATTAAATATCTTTGCGGTGATAATTTGGATATTTACTCAGGTAACGATGACCAAACAGTTCCTGTTTTATCACTTGGTGGTGTTGGTGTCATCTCGGTTCTTTCAAATATACTCCCCAAGGAAGTTCACGACATTTGCAACCTTTATTTAAAGGGCAATACCAAGGAAGCAATGACTCTTCAAAACCAATATCTCGGTCTTATGAACGCTATGTTCTACGACGTTAACCCCGTTCCTGTTAAGACCGCTATGAATATTTTAGGTCAAAACGTTGGTCCTTGCCGTCTACCTCTTTACGAGATGAACGCCAAGGATATCGAAAAACTTAAAGCTAAACTCAAGGAATGTAATCTACTCTGATTTTTGGATGTGAAATAATGTTAAAGGCAATTCTCGTAGGCGCCTCAGGTAAAATGGGCAAAAACATCGCCGAATGCGCTTTAGATAATAACGATATAAAGATTGTAGCAGGTGTTGATAAATTTAATCACGGTGCCAACTTCCCTATCTTCCCAACCTTTTCGGAGGTAAACGTGGAAGCTGACGTTATAATCGATTTTTCAAACCCAGCTTTGCTCGAAGACTTGCTCAGCTTTGCGACCGCTAAAAATATACCTGTTGTAATCGCTACAACAGGCTATAACGATGCACAGATTGAACAAATTAAAGAAACATCGAAGAAAATTCCCGTTTTCTTCACATTTAATATGTCTTTAGGTGTTAATTTGCTTTGTTCTTTAGCTAAAAAAGCGGCAAATATCTTAGGCGAAGGTTTTGATATTGAAATTATCGAAAAACATCACAACCAAAAAATCGACGCCCCTTCAGGTACCGCTATAATGCTTGCAAATGCCGTTAACAGCGTTTTTGACGACAAACTCACCTACGAATATGACCGCCACTCAAAACGTGCTAAACGCCCTAAAAACGAAATTGGGATACACTCTGTTCGTGGAGGCACAATAGTTGGTGAACACGACGTTATTTTCGCGGGTCGAGACGAAGTAATAACCCTCAGTCACGCGGCACATTCAAAACAAGTTTTCGCCGTTGGCTCACTAAGAGCGGCAAAGTTCATAGCTGACAAACCTTGTGGAATGTACGACATGAACGATATTTTAAATATCGAATAAAAATTTTTAAAACCTTTCGAAAGAAAGGTTTTATTTTTTGCATAATTTTAAAATATTAGTAAAACATATTATTGTCTTAAAGGAGTTGATAAAAATGTTTGATAAAATTTGCTTAATTCTTGTAATCATCGGAGCTCTAAACTGGGGACTTGTCGGTCTATTTAGTTTCGACCTCGTTGCTTGGGCATTTGGCGGTAGCACTGCTATTATCAGCAGAATAATCTACACCGTAATCGCTCTTGCGGGAGTTTGGTGTATTTCCCTACTATTTAGAAAAAACGCTTGTTGCGATGAATAAAACTTTACGGACGACGTTTGTCGTCCACATACATATATTTGTCTTGTATATTCTTTCGCAACGCGAAACCCTTAATTCTACATAAAAAAACTCCCATGTTTCCACGGGAGTTTTTTATATTAGGAAAGACCTAAATTATTTTGTGTATTTTTCACGAGCTACATAGCTTGTATGCAAATCGTGGTGAGCCTTATGGCCACCAAAACCGTCATACCATTCTTCGTAGAGTTTCTTAACTACGGGAGATTCGTGTGACTTACGAATTGGCATTGCAGCGTCTTGGTCGTAGAGAGCTTTAGCACGAACAGCCTTAAGATCTACGATATCACGAACACTTTGTGGGTGGATAGGTTGACCGCCGCCGTTTACACAACCGCCTGGACATCCCATAATCTCAACAAAGGTCCAACCCTTCGGGTTACCAGCCTTCATCATATCCATTACACACTTAGCAGCAGAAGCACCTGATGCTACAGCAACCTTGATTTCCATACCGTTGATGGTAACAGCAGCTTCCTTAAGACCTTGTGTGCCACGAACAGCCTCAAATTCGATTTCAGTATTATCTTTACCTGTGAGCCAGTCGTTAGCGGTACGAAGAGCAGCTTCCATAACACCACCGGTAGCACCAAAGATAACTGCAGCGCCGGTATCTTCGCCCAAAGGTGAATCAAATTCTTCATCAGGCAACCAAGTAAATTGAATACCTGCACGGTCAATCATACGAGCGAGTTCACGAGTTGTGATAGCGATATCAACATCAGGAACACCTGCAGCAGATTGGTCCGGACGTCCGATTTCAAACTTCTTAGCAGTACAAGGCATAACTGAAACTGAAACGATATCCTTAGGATCAATACCCATCTTTTGAGCATAGTAGGTCTTAAATACAGCACCTGCCATTTGTTGAGGTGACTTACAAGTTGAAAGATGGTCGATCATGTCAGGATAGTAGTATTCGCAGAACTTAACCCAACCTGGTGAGCAAGAAGTAATCATTGGCAATGTGCCGCCATTGTTAATTCTTTGTACAAGTTCGTTTGCTTCTTCAACGATTGTAAGGTCAGCCGCAAAGTCGGTATCAAATACCTTATCAAAGCCGAGACGACGAAGAGCAGCAACCATCTTGCCTTCAACATTTGAACCAATAGGCATACCAAAGCATTCACCCAAAGTAGCGCGAACCGAAGGAGCAGTTTGAACTACAACGTGCTTACTGCTGTCAGCCAAAGCTTCCCAAATCTTATCGGTATCGTCTTTTTCAACCAATGCACCTGTAGGACATACAACAGTACATTGACCGCAAGAGATACAAGGAACGTTTGAAAGACCAACTTCAAACGGAGTACCGATATTTGTATCAATACCACGGTTATTAGCGCCGATAACGCCAACGTATTGTTCATTACAAGCAGCAACACAACGACGGCAAAGAATACACTTGTTGTTATCTCTTACGAGATGAGGAGTGCTGCAGTCAAGTTCATATTCAGGCTTGAAACCGCCAAAAGCATTTTCATCTACGCCATAGTCAAGGCAAAGCTTTTGGAGTTCGCAGTTTGTTGAACGAGCGCAAGAAAGACACTTTTTCTCGTGGGTAGAAAGAATGAGTTCAAGAGTTGTTTTTCTTGCTTTTTGAATTTTTTCGGTATTGGTAAGAACTTCCATACCTTCAGTTACAGGGTATACACAAGCAGTAACAACACGGAAACCTCTGCCTTCGTTTACTTCAACAACGCAAATACGACAAGCGCCGATTTCGTTCTTTTCCTTCATAAAACAAAGGGTTGGGATTTCAATACCTGCTCTACGGGCAGCATCTAAAACAGTAGAGCCCTTTGGTACACTTACAGCAATACCGTTAATTTTAACATTAATCATATCCATTTTATAAGGCTCCTTTCTTATTGCTTACTAATAGCTTTAAACTTACAGTTACCCATACAAACGCCACACTTGACGCACTTTTCAGTGTCGATTGTGTAAGATGGAAGTTTGTGACCGGGCGCTACGTAATCAGTCTTAACAATAGCGTTAACAGGGCAATTTCTTGCACATACGCCACAACCGATACACTTGTCCTTATCAACAACAAATGTGAGAAGGTCTTTACATACACCTGCAGGACACTTCTTATCAACAACGTGAGAAATATATTCATCACGGAAGAAGTTAAGAGTTGAAAGAACAGGGTTAGGAGCTGTTTGACCAAGACCGCAAAGTGAGTTTTGCTTAATGTAGTAGCAAAGTTCTTCGAGTTTGTCAACGTCTTCAAGAGTACCCTTACCCGATGTAATCTTGTCAAGGATTTCAAGAAGTCTCTTTGTACCTACACGGCAAGGAGTACACTTACCGCAAGATTCGTCAACGGTAAATTCAAGGAAGAATTTAGCCATATCAACCATACAGTTGTCTTCATCCATTACAATAAGACCGCCTGAACCCATCATACAACCGATAGCAGTCAAATTGTCATAGTCAACTTCTGTATCGATAAGGTGAGCAGGGATACAACCACCTGAAGGACCACCTGTTTGAGCAGCCTTAAATTTCTTGCCGTTAGGAATACCGCCACCGATTTCGTCGATAATGTGACGAAGTGTGGTACCCATTGGGATTTCAACAAGACCTGTATTCTTAATCTTACCGCCAAGTGCGAATACCTTAGTACCCTTTGACTTTTCGGTACCCATTGATGCAAACCATTCAGCACCACGCAAAATGATTTGAGGAACGTTAGCAAATGTTTCAACGTTATTTTCAACGGTAGGTTTGCCGAAAAGACCCTTAACTGCCGGATAAGGAGGACGAGGTCTTGGCTCACCACGGTTACCTTCGATAGAGGTCATAAGAGCGGTTTCTTCACCGCAAACGAACGCACCTGCACCCAAACGGATGAAGAGGTCGAAATCGAAACCTGAACCAAAGATATCTTTACCCAAAAGACCGTATTCACGAGCTTGGTCGATAGCCTTTTGTAAACGTTTAACAGCGATAGGATATTCAGCACGAACGTAAACGTAACCTTCAGTAGCGCCGATAGCATAACCGGCGATAGCCATAGCTTCTACTAAACAGTGCGGGTCACCTTCCAAAACGGAACGGTCCATAAATGCACCGGGGTCGCCTTCGTCGGCGTTACATACAACGTATTTTTGGTCAGCCTTGTTAGGAGCGCACAAAGACCATTTAAAGCCTGTTGGGAAGCCGCCGCCTCCACGTCCACGAAGACCAGAGTCAGAAATAACCTTGATTACGTCTTCGGGTTTCATTTCGGTAAGAACCTTACCCAAAGCAGCGTAACCGTCCATAGCGATATATTCTTCGATGTTTTCAGGGTCAATAACACCACAGTTACGAAGAACTACACGGTTTTGTGATTTGTAGAAAGCAGTATCGCTAAGCGCTACTTGACCTTCAACCTTAGGAGCGTCCTTACCTGTATCGGTGTAAACCAAACGTTCAACAGGACGACCTTTCAAAAGATGTTCCTCAACGATTTCTTTAACGTCTTCGGGGGTTACACGGCTGTAGAAAGTACCGTCAGGATATACGATAACAACGGGACCTAATTCGCAAAGACCGAAACAACCGGTTTGAACAAGTTTAACTTCTTCTGCAAGATCAAATGCTACAAGATTTTCTTCGAAAGCTTTTTGGATAGAAGCACTGCCCGAAGAAGTACAACCTGTACCGCCGCAGATTAACACATGTGCACGAACCATATTTTTACCTCCAATATTTTATTCGCTTATGCTTTAATTGTATATTCAGCAACAACATTGCCGCCTTTTAAATGCTCTTTTGCGATTCTCTTTGCCTTTTCGGCGTCAATCTTAACGTAGGTTACCTTTTCCTTACCTGCTTCGAAAACTTCTACTACAGGTTCGTATTCACAAATACCGATACAACCGGTTTGTGAAACAGTAACTGTGTCCATAAGGTCTAGAGCATTTACTTCTTCTACCAATGCGTTTAGAACAGGACGAGCGCCTGCTGCAATACCGCAAGTCGCCATACCAACAACAACACGCATGTCGTTAGTACCTTCACGAAGAATAACCTTATTCTTCATTTTGTCTTTAATTGCTTGTAATTCAGCCAAAGATTTCATTTTTGAATCTTCCTTTCTATGCTTTTTGGAGTTCTGAATATTGCTCTTGCAAATATTCTTCAATCCATTTAATTACTTCATAAGTATTTAGCGGTACGTCTTCGAGCATTTGTCTTAACTCCCTAGTATCCAGTCCCACTTCCCCGCTTTCTGTTTTGTGAGAAAACAAAAAGTCGGTATCGGGGTGACCCTGAATCAAGGTTTTAATCGTTTCAACAACGTCTCCCAAAGGAGCGCAGTCGATATGATTTTTATAAAACGTAGCCACGACTTTCGTACCGTGTTCGTTTGGGAATTTTTCAAAGTGTTTTGAAGAAATTTCCAAACTGCCACCCGTTTGTTCGGTGGCAAGTTTTAAAAGCGGTAGTCCCATACCAACCTTTCGCGTTGTGCGGGTGGTATAAAAGGGATCAATAACACCTTTTAAAATTTCTTCGGTCATACCGCTACCGTTATCAGTAATGGTAAGAACCATTTTGTCACCGCTCTCCAAAATTTCAATTTGTGTGAGGGTTGCTCCCGCTTTAACCGAATTTTCGGTTATATCGAGAATATTAAGTGAAAGTTCTTTCATAATTCTTTCCTCAAAAATTTAAAAAGGTTTTTAACCGCGTTTTTATCATCATCGGGTAACGTGAAAAAATTTTCCTTCTCACTAATATCCCATAAATAATGGGCATCACTACTTACAATAAACTCGCAACCTGTGTTTTTAAAATCATTCGCTCTTTCTTTATTGTGAAGTTCACAAAATTTAAAAGGATGATTCGGTGACAAGCCACCTAAAACCGCCGTTACCGAGTTTGAATCACGGTCGATATGAGCAGGATAGCAAACCCCGCCAAAATTTTCCACAAGTTTGGGTACTTCGTCAAAGGAAACCGCCGTCGCATTCGACAGCAAATATTTATCCGTTGCGATAACGTTATCCTCGCTGTCACAAACAAATTGGTTACCGAAAATATCTGTTCTGTTTTCAATCAAAATCCGTCGTTTTTCGATTTCACTGTCAAATGCCGCGGCATTTTCCAAAGTTTCGAAAAGACAAATTATGTGGATATCTTCTGACGTAGTAAGCTCCATCCCCGCAATCGGTAAAATTCCATGATTGGAAGCAGCTTCAAAAAAGTGGGGACAATTTTTCACAGTATTATGGTCGGTAAGCGCCATAATATGAAGACCGTTTAGTTCTCCCATACCCGCGATACTGTTAGGTGTTGAGTCGTCATCTCCGCAAGGAGAAAGACAAGAATGAATATGTAAATCGTAATAATATTTTTTCATATTATCGAACTAAGTTTTACCGCCGCGGAATAGATATCCATATCAGTTCCAAGGATATTTATTTCCTTATCAATAGCAGTTTGTAAAACGTCTTCCTCAAGCGCAACCCCCTCAGCCAAAATGATACACGAAGTATCAGCCAAAGAAGCAACCGCCAAAATATTAACGTTAGACATTATAGTAATCCAAGCATTATCAGCCTTGGCTCTACCCATAACCCAACTTAAAAGGTCGCCGATGTAAACACCGTCTATTTCCCTCTCGCCGTCAGGAAGAGTTATTGCCTTAAAGCCGTAATCACTCGCCAACTCTTTTACTTTCATTCTTTAACACCGCCGTCATTGTGTTTTTTTATAAGGCATTTATCAATAGATGATTGTCCTTTTACAATGTCTTCGGCAAAAGCTCTGCAATTAGGAGCTCCGCAAGAACCGCAGTCAAGACCGGGAAGTTCAGATTTAAGCCTTTGAATATCAGCCATCATTCGCATAGACTCTGCCATACTTGACGAAAGTCTCGAAATTGGTTGATAGGTAGGCATATCATCGAACAAAAACTCGCTTGGAAGATATTCATCCGTTTGTACCGCAAAATTTTCCGATACCGGCAAATATCTACGAAGTGAACGAAGTCTTGCCTTAGCGATAAATGGATTTTGAATGGTAAGAACACCACCAACACAACCGCCTGTACAAGCGTTGAGCTCGATAAACTCAAGTGGCGGTATATTGCCATTTTCAACCTGATCCAAAACACGCATAACATTATCGATACCATCAGCCGCAAGATAATTTTCATTAAATATTGCAGTTGCTTCTCCGCCTGAAGAAGCCCAACTAATACCAATAATACCCGAATTTGTGAGCGATTTAACGTCACTTCCGTATTTCATAACGCTTATGAGTTTAAAATAAACGTCACTTATCGGTATTACGCAATCAACCTTGCTTTCATAACCCGCAAAACCATTTTTAACGTAACTGACTTTTGCAGGACAAGGAGATATAAAGCAAACACCTATATCGGATTCGGATAACTCGGGGTGCTCTTTCTTTGCCTTCTCTTTTGCCAAATGAGCCGCAACCTCCATAGGAGGAAGCATATGTATCACGTGGTCCAAAAGCGACGGAAAACGAAGAGCGATAAGCCTTGTAACAACCGGACAAGCTGAACTGATAGCGGGTTTTACTATTCCGTCGGTTTTTAAATACTTTCGAGTATAAGCTGAGACAAGTTCCGCCGCAGCTGATACCTCAAAAACATCGTCAAAACCAATCTTTAAAAGCCCGTCTAATACGTAATCAACGTCATCCAAATTGTCGAATTGACCATAAAGTGTTGGAGCAGGTAAAGCGATTTTCCATTTAAACTTATCCATCGCAGAAAAACTGCCTGTTTTTGCTTTTTTTGCATTGTTAGGGCAAACTCTAATACATTCGCCACAGTCAATACATCTGCCGTCATTAATAACAGCGTGACCCTCTTTAATACGAATTGCCTCAGTGGGACAATGCTTAAGACAGGTTGTGCAGCCGTTACATTTTTCGACATCTAAAACCACAGAATGTTCATATGTATTCATATAAATCACCTGCCGTAAACTAAATAAGATTTACTTTCATTGTAATAGTAGTTCCGACACCAACCTCGGAAGCGATATCCATATAGTCGGTATAGCGTTTCATATTTGGAAGTCCCATACCTGCTCCAAATCCTAAAGAACGGATGTTATCGGTAGCAGTTGAGAATCCTTCCTGCATAGCCTGTTCGATATTTTTAATACCGGGACCCTTATCAGCCAAGATAATCTCAATACAATCTTCATATACGTTAACGTCGGCTGTGCCGCCACGCGCGTGTATTACCATATTGATTTCACCCTCATACATTGCAATCGAAACGCGTCTTATTGTTTCGGGTGGAAGCCCTAGCTGTCTCAAATTCTTTTTCATCAAGAACGAGGCATGACCTGCCGATTTGAAATCATTGCCATCAACTTCAAAATGAAAATTTAAAGCTTCAGACATTCTTCGCTCTGTTTCCTACGAGACCGTTGCTGTACAAAATACCACAGGCCTCATACATTCTTTTTGATGTTGTCAGCAAAATAATTCCGCTTTCTTGTGCCAATTCAATCATTTCGGCAGTAGGCATTTTTGAGCGGACAAAAACTACGCAGTTCATATCCATCATTTCAGCAGTTCTTATAACCTGTGAGTTTACAAGGCCTGTCATCAAAACCGCTTGGTCTTTAACGTAAGCCAAAACGTCACTCATCATATCACTGCCACAAGCAGAATATACGTGTAAATCCAGACCCTCAGGGTAACAAAGAACTTCTGCTTCGAGTAAATCTTTAATCGTACTGATTTTCATAAAATTTTATCCTTATAGATTATTTTGAAAAACCGTATTTTTCCAAAATGCCTGGAACATCATCAGCTGTAAGACGACCGTAAACTTCTTCATTAACAGTAAGTACGGGAGCCAAGCCACAAGCGCCTATGCAACGACAAGCTGTGAGCGAGAATTTACCGTCGGCGGTACATTCATCAGCTCCGATTCCGAGAAGTTCGCTAAACTTGTCAAAAATGTCACCAGAGCCTTTAACGTAACAAGCAGTACCTAAACATACTGAAACGTTGTACTCGCCCTTTGGAGACAAAGAGAACTGAGCGTAGAAAGTAGCAACACCATATACTTTTTCAAGCGGAACGTCCATACCTTCTGCGATTTTTGTTTGCACTTCAATCGGAAGGTAGCCGTAGATATCTTGTGCTTGTTGCATAACAGACATCAAAAGACTTTTGTCATCTTTGCTTTGAGCGATTATAGCGTCAAGTTTTGCTTCTTGTTCGGCTGTTCCCTTAAAGGGCAAATTACTGATTTTTTTGAGCATAAACAAAATCCTCCTTATGATAATCGTTTGCAAGTCAGTCGAAAAACGACAATTTCCTGCATACTATGTAATTATAACATATATATAATAATATTACAAACAATTTTTGACGAAAAGTTCAAAAAAATTAAAATTTTTTCCAAATTTATAAGAAAGGTTGAAAAGAAGCGCTGGTTATTGTATAATAATAGATATTTTTTGAAAGGAATTACCAAAAATGAAGACAATACGGCGCCTTTGTGCCCTTCTTGTATCCTTGGTTTTTATTTTTACGCTTTGCGCGTGTAACAATACTGATAGCGCTTACATATACTTTTCCTTGAGTGAACAACCCCAAACACTCGACCCGCAAATCGCAAAAAGCGACACCGAGCTTATGATTATTAGAAACATTTTTGAAGGTTTGCTTCGCGAAGATCATAACGGAGAAATTGTTTGCGGTGTTGCCGAAAGCTATGAAAAAAAAGGACTCACATATACCTTCAAGCTTAGAAGCGATGCTAAATGGAGCAACGAAGAACCTATAACGGCTTATGATTTTCTTTTCGCTTTCAGACGCGCGGTTGACCCAAAAACCAAAGCACCTTTTTCAAAACGACTACAAAATATCAAAAATGCAAAAGCTATTATAAAGGGTGAAAAATCAACTTCTTCTCTTGGCGTGAGCGCCGTAAATGCACACACGTTAAAAATTGAACTTTCCAAAAAGGATAAAGATTTTGAACACACACTCACAACCAGTATCGCGATGCCTTGTCAAGAAAGTTTCTTCTACGAAGCTGCCGGAAAATACGGTCTCGAAAGCGACACAATCCTTTCTAACGGCAGTTATAGACTCACCAAATGGGGAAAAGAAGTTTTCGGTATAAGACTATATAAAAATAAGTTTTACGGCGGAAACTTTGAAGCAAAAAATGCTGCTGTATTCTTCTCTATCGACAAAGACCGCACACCCGCACAGGTTGTAGCCGACGATGACGCCGACATCGCCTTCATACCGCCCAGCGACCTTGAATTTGTCAAAGAAGCGGGACTTAAAACCGCCGATTATGAAAACATTTGTTGGTTTTTAACCGTTAGTGATAAGTTCTCTTCGGGTATTAGAAAATCTCTTATAACCCTCTCTCACCCTCAAGTTTTCTCAAAAGATTTAAAAGACGGATATACAGTCGCTCAAGGTATTTTCCCCAACGCTTTAAACGTTTCCTCTTCGGCTACGGGAATGCCTGCTTACGACCTTGAAAACGCTAAAAAGCTCTTTAAATCAGAGGTTGAAAATCTAGCCGATAAAAAATTCCCAACCGATATTGTTTTATACTATTATGACGACAGTTTTTCAAAAACACTTGTTACCGATATCGTAGGTCATTGGCAAAATCAACTTGGAGCATTTATCAACATCAAAACCGTATCTTCTCCCGAGGTTTTGAAAAATGAACTCAAAGAACAAACAAACTCAATGTCAATCTTTCCTATAACCGCTTCATCACCTGATATTAACGAATATCTTGAGAATTTTGACATAAAATACGACGGAGAAAACCTTTCTGACGTTCAATCTAAAATCTTGAATTCTAACAAAATAGTTCCTTTGATTAACCAAAAAACAATTATTGCTTATAGCGCAAATTTAACAAACCTAAAATTCACAATAAACAACGGCGGAATCGACTTTGCCTACGTTGTAAAAGCTGAATAAAACACAAAAAGATGGTAGACAAAATCTACCATCTTTTTTCTTGCTAATACGAAATTTAAGCAATAAAAAGGACGTGGGTCACACACGTCCTTTCATTTTATTCGCATAGAATATTAAATTTTAAAGAGCAAATCGCCGTAGGTTGGATATGGCCAATAACTATTCGGAACAGCGCTTTCGGCACTATCAGCAAACTTTCGAATATCCGCCATAATCTTGAGAATAGTATTACGATATTCACAAGCCTTTTCATAGTTATTTGCCGAACGCTCAGCCGAAGCTACCGCATTTTTAAGACTCGAAGTCAAGGTGAAAATTTCCTTATTAGCAGCGGTAAGTCTTGTTAAAAGTTCAAACTCAACGCTATTGTCAACACCGACGATATTCTTATTATTAACCGCTGTGCAAAGAGTATTTGTATAAGCGGTAATCGCAGGAATAACGTCACGATTCATCATATTAATAAGTGTCAAAGCCTCGATATGAATAATCTTCGCGTAGTTTTCAAGAATAATATCAATTCTCGAATCAATTTCTGCGCGATTGAATACACCGTGGCGTTCAAACAAAGCAACGTTCTCTTCCGATTTCAAAAGCGGAAGCGCGTCGACTGTGCTTGGCAAATTGAGGAGTCCACGTTTATTAGCTTCTTCTTCCCATTCCTTTGAATAACCGTCGCCGTTAAAGATGATTCGTTTATGGTTAGCCAAACAATCTTTAACAATATTATCGGCTTCAGCTTCAGGGTTTTCAGCTTTTTCAAGTCTATTGGCATAACCGCTAAAAACGTCAGCAACCATTGTATTAATCATAACGTTGGTGTCCGAAATCGAAGAAGCCGAGCCTAACATACGGAACTCGAATTTATTGCCTGTGAAAGCGAAAGGTGAAGTGCGGTTACGGTCGGCATTGTCCTTTTTAAACTCGGCAATTACCTCAGTACCCATCTTCATTTTTTCACGTTTTAAACTATCATAATGAACTCCGTTTGCAACTGATTCAAGCAAATCAGTTAAATCTTCGCCAAGGAAGATTGAAATGATCGCAGGTGGTGCTTCATGGCCGCCGAGACGATGGTCATTACCCGCAGTTGCAACCGCAATACGAAGCAAATCTTGGTGCTTGTCAACCGCTTCAATAACAGCCGCCATTGTAACAAGGAACAACTTGTTTTCGGCAGGTTTCTTACCCGCTTTCAAGAAGTTTATGCCTGTATCGGTTGAGATTGACCAGTTGTTATGCTTACCGCTACCGTTAACACCTTCATAGGGTTTTTCGTGCAAAAGACATACAAGACCCTTTGAAAGCGCAACCTTTTTCATAAATTCCATTGTGAGTTGGTTATGGTCGGCAGCGATATTGGTTGTTGTAAAAATAGGAGCCAATTCGTGTTGCGCAGGAGCGGCTTCGTTATGCTCTGTTTTAGCAAGAACGCCAAGTTTCCAAAGTTCGTTATCAAGCTCACGCATAAATTCCGCAACGCGTGGTTTTAAAACACCGAAATAATGGTCGTCCATTTCTTGACCCTTAGGCGGCATTGCGCCAATAAGAGTTCGACCGCAGAAAATAAGGTCGGGACGTTTGTCGTAAAGTTCCTTATCAACAAGGAAATATTCTTGTTCGGGACCTACAGTTGTATTGGTTCCCTTAACGTCGGAATAACCCAAAGCTTTTACAACGCGGAGCGCTTGTTTATTAACAGCGTCCATACTACGAAGCAAAGGTGTCTTTTGGTCGAGCGCCTCGCCCGAATATGAGCAAAACGCAGTTGGAATACAAAGGGTTTTATCCTTTATAAAAGCGTAAGAACTTGGGTCCCAAGCGGTATAACCACGCGCTTCAAAGGTCGCACGTAAGCCACCCGACGGGAAGGAAGAAGCATCAGGTTCTCCCTTAATGAGTTCTTTACCCGAGAATTCCATCAAAATATGTCCGTCATCGGTTGGGGTTATAAAACTATCATGTTTTTCGGCAGTAATACCTGTCAAAGGTTGGAACCAATGGGTAAAATGAGTAGCACCCTTTTCAATAGCCCACTCTTTCATAGCCTCTGCCACAGTATCAGCGATACTGCTATCGAGACCTTTTCCCTCTTTAATTGTACTTTTTAAGATTTCATAAACATCTTTCGGCAAACGTTCTTTCATAACCGAATCGCCAAAAACGTTTATGCCGAAAATTTCGTTAACCTTAGCCAAAGCCAGAACCCTCAACTTTCAAAAAATTTATCATAGTATGTATTAAAATCAAACTTGGAGTGTTTTTATGCCAAACGAACTTCCCACACCCATAATAAACGACAATGATTTATCGTTTTATGAAGACTACTTAAAAACCGAATTTCAAGAAACCAATCAAAAGCCAAAAGACTGTCTCGAGCAGTTTTTGAAAAGTCTTGTAAAAATAGACTTTGGAAATTCAAGTCTCGTCGGTACGCTCGAAGAAATCGGACAAGATTTTTTAATAATTTCTCATTCTCGCAGAAAAACCGCAGTAGCCCGAAATCATATAAAATTCGTTAGAATTTTGCAAAATAGCATAAATTCCCCCTATTTTTAATATTTTAACACTAAAGATATATATTGTCAATAAAAAAACCGCCTAAAACGGCGGTTTTATAATATCATCTTACTATTTGAAACTTTTCACATAACAAACAGTATATGTTGTCAACAGCGCTATTGCAACATACAATAATATGCTTACAAACATATACGGGGACAAACTAAGTAAAAAATCACTTTCAGAAGACAATGTGAAGCCAAAAGAAAATATACGCAAAGTAATAACGGAAAGCCAAGCAACTATTATTAACACGGTTTTCTTTTTACTTGTCGTAACTCTTGCCCCATCAAAAACCTTTCTTGCAACAAATATCATAAAAATCACAAAAATGACCAAAAAAATAGTAGTTGAACTAAAAAGCGGAAAACCCACGATATAAGGCGATAACGAAACCAACGGTATTATCATTACCCACAAGCACCAATACCCTGACTTTTGTTTTACAAACATACAAATTATACTACAAATCAGACCAGCCACAGCGATAGGTAACGATATATACAAATCTTCAAAGCTTTTTGCCAAGACTACTATGAGTACCATACTCAAAACTGAAATAGCAAATAAAATATATCCTATTATTTTTGATTGCTTGGAATTATAAATTACACTTTGTTTTGCGGAAATTTCATTACTATCTAAAAGTAAATAATCAGTCGAACAATTAAACATTCTTGCCATACAAATCAACTTGTCGGTTTCAGGATAGGACGTATCCGATTCCCATTTACTTACTGATTGTCGCGACACCCCCAATATTTGTGCTAATTGTTCTTGTGTATAATTATTTTCCTTTCTTAGTTTAGAAAGTTTTTCTCCAAATGTCATATCGCTTCCTCCTTTTTATTTGCCTAATAATTTTAATAAAATTATCGAAATTTTTCCACCAATTCTAAGTTTCTAAATGTAAACTACAAGTTGCATATTCTAATTTTGTCATATTTTATTATAAAATTTCAACCGCCCTATCAAACGATAAGGCGGTTATATAATTTATAAAGTTTTAAGTATTTCCGATGCATCCTTTAAAACTATATCAGGTTTCACGTCGGACGCTTCCAAAATCTCTTTTGTGGTCTCGCCACTCATAACTAAAACCGCCAAAGTTCCCGCATTCACACCGCTTTTAACGTCGGTATAAATTCGGTCGCCGATAACCGCAGTTTCCTTTGGATTATAGCCGTACTGCTCCATAGCAAGTTGTGGCATAAGCGGTTCAGGTTTTCCGATAAATAGCGGTCTTTTTCCTGTAGCGTTAAATATCATATCACAAACGCTGCCGCAGTCGGGCACACTTCCCCACTCTGTCGGACAAACGTAATCGGGATTGGTCGCAATGTAGGGCAACTCACGGGTTGTGAGCATATACGACACATCCCAAAGCTTTTTATAATCAAGCTCGGTATCATATCCCATTACGATAAGGTCAACCTCGTCGATATTCTCGGTAACGCAAAATCCGTTTTCCTTTAATTCATCCTTCAAAGATTTTGTACCGCAAACGTAAAGTCTTGCATCCTTGTAATGCTTTTTAAGGTAATAAGCCGTAGCTTGAGAAGAGGTTATAAAATCCTCTTTAGTCGACTCAATACCAAGTTTTTTAAGCTTTTCTATATATGCCGAAACACTCTTTGAAGAGTTATTTGTCATAAACATATATCTCTTGCCTTCTGCTTTGATTTTTGCCAACAATTCAATCGTAAAATCAAAAAGATTGTCACCCAAATAAAGCGTTCCGTCCATATCGAACAAAAACAAATTTATATCTTTAAACATAATTTTTACCTCAAAAATTACACGCTAACATTGTTTCATAAGTCTTATATAAAATTCAACAGCCTTGTGTATAGTCTCAACAGGAATACGTTCGTTATTGCCGTGAATCGTAGCCCTTTCCTCGCTTGAAAGCGCCATCGCCGAGAAACGATATACCTTGTCCGAAATTCTTCCGTAATGACGGCTATCGGAACATTGTACCATTAAATAAGGAGATACAATCGAGCCTTGCCAAGTCGAAGCAACAGCAGTTGCCACCTTATTGTAAGCCTCACAATTCACTTCGGAAATTCGACTCGGATTCATACCGCCGACCGAAGTGATTTCAATATTCTCATTATCAACAACTTTTTTAAGATACTCCAACGCTGATTCCATTGTATCATAAGGGTTCAATCTTAAATTCGAAACAAAAGAGGCTTCGGGCGGAATCACGTTTACCGCATCGCTTCCATTCGCCTGTGTAAAAGCTACGGTTGTTCGAAGCAAAGCGTTCATTTCCCCACCTTGCGATTTTGCCAACAAATTTAGTACGGGTGCAAAAAGCCAAAGGTTCGAAAAAATGAGTTTATATACGAAAGATGAATGTCTGCCAAGTGTGTTAAACATTTCATAAACAGGCTTTGTTATGTGCATTTTAAAGGGATTTTCTTCGATTTTACAACAGGCATCAGCGAGTGAAGGTATCGGTGAATTAGGCTTTGGAGCCGAGGCATGACCGCCCTGAGATTTAGCCTTGTACTCAACGTTAAGCATACCTTTTTCAGCAATACCAATAAGACCGCAAGGAGCCGAAACTCCGGGGAAAACTCCCTCAACAACCGCGCCACCCTCATCTACTACAAGAGCGAGTTCTATCTTGTTTTCTTCGAAATAATCAACAATTGAAGGAGCACCCAAACCGTTGATTTCTTCATTTCCCGAAAAAGCAAAATAAATGTCGTTTTCAGGTGTAAAACCGTCGTTTATAAGCGCTTCAGCAGCTGACAAAATACCATTCATCGTAGCCTTTGTATCGAGAGTACCTCTACCCCATACAAAACCGTCAACAAGTTCCGCTGAGAAAGGTTCCTTCTCCCAACCGTTTTCGTTAACAGGAACAACGTCATAATGAGCCATCATAACCGAAGGCGCATCGTGATTTTTTCCTTCCCATAAAAAAAGAAGTCCGCGTTCTTTTGAAAGTTTGAGACTACAAGTTTTGAAAACTTTGGGATACAATTTTGGCAACGCCTTAACAAGTTTTGAAAATTCCTTATCGTTTTCGAGCGAAGAATCCTTATAGGAAACGGTTTTAAACTTAACGAGTTCTTGTAAATTTTCAACCGATTTTTCCTTGTCGAATAAAACCGAATCATCAACGATTTTCGCATTTTCCTTTGGTTTAAAATTAAGGGCGTTCAACACCAAAAATCCAAAGAACAGAACAACCAAAGAAACAATTATGATCCCTACCATTAAATAACACCTTTTTTATATAAAATTCTCGCAATTCCAAGCGTAAACAAAACTCCTACGGGAGCCATAATTCCAACCTCACCGCTTGTAAGAGGGGTAAAAATAAACAAAGCCAACATCAATATAATCGGCGCTATTGCAAGTTTGAAATTCTTCGAAACAAAAACAACCGCCAAACCCCCGAATAAAGCGGGTAATAATTGGTCAAACGCAGGTTTTAAAACGGGAGATTCAAGCCATACGCCAACGTTCGAAACCATAATCAAAACAACACCAATTACTATAATGAAGGTTGTAACAATACTGGAAACCGCAATAGCGATCGTGGAGATAATTTCGCCTTCTTCCGAATTGGCTTTAACGTTAGCTTTCTCCATAGCATCCAAAGCACAAGGAAGTTTCAAATTAGAAATATTTCCCGTTACGAAAGAGAGATACGAACCACCCGCGCCAAGCATTGGGATATATGTGAAAATTTCGATAATTCCAACCGCCCAATACATCGGAAGAACCGATATCATAGCGCGAAACATTGAAGACCATTCAGGCGCAACGCCAAAAATCAAACAAAGTGCCAACGGAAAAGCCAATATCAATACAAAAAGAGAATATCCCCAAATTCGACCGTCACGATGAACACTTTCAAGATACGTCATTTCTTTTTTCATTAAAACTCCCCCCTATCCTAACCAATTTGTAATCGGAATAGCCAATGCCATACCGCCAACGAGACTAATAGGCAACGCGTAGTCAGTTATCCACCTAGCCTTGAAAACTTTAGCACAAAGTCCGCAAACAAGCATAATAACCGCTGATGCCGCCATTACAAGAACAGGGATAAGCGCCGAGGTTTTACCCGAAAATACACTTGCGAAATCCCAAAAAACATAGCCTAAAAATGCCGAAATCATACCAAGGAACATAGCGTTTGTAAAAATTTCACTCCACTTTTTGTCCATATTCTCGATATTTTTCATGCCTTTTTGAATTTTCTTTGCCAAAAGCGGGGTTAAGAAAAGGCCGATAATAATACCCAAAGTCATAACCCAAGCAACCGTCACAAATGCCGAAGCCGAGGTTATTTGTTTTCCCATTTCAGTTCCGAGTTCATTTAAAGTATTTCCCGCAGCAATCGTCTCATACGATAGCGAACCAATTATGGAAAGTCTAAGCCACGGAAGCGGCAATCCCAAGGATTTTGAAAGGGCTAAAACACCCACAAGAATCGAGATTGCGGGAGCGATTGTAAAAAGCGCCGAAGAGATAATTGTTTTTTTAAGTTTTGATTTTTCCATACCAATCTCTAACGCTCTACGGTAAGCACGTACTAAAAAGAAAACCGATTGAGCAAGTACAACCATAATTAGTACAGCAACCATTGCGAAAATAATTGGATGGTTTACACTAAATTTCATAGCAAACTTCCTTTCTGTTACAAAAAATTTTAACACAAATGTTGCCGCATGGCAAGTTTTATTGTAATAAATTATATAAAATAACAAATATAACAAATGAATTGTCAAATTTTCTCAACTTTTTGCCAAAAATGAAAAAATAATAAAAAAACTCTTTATTTTTTTTCGAATTTTTGTTATAATTACTTGGATACTTTAAAAAGTATCGTGCAAAGTTATTAAAGTTGGGCATTGCCCATAAAAATTTAGGAGGTTGATTCATAATGAGTCACAAGTATGTTTACCTTTTCTCTGAAGGCGACGCTTCTATGCGTGAACTTCTCGGCGGTAAGGGTGCTAACCTTGCAGAAATGACCAAAATCGGTCTTCCTGTACCACAAGGTTTCACTGTTTCTACCGAAGCATGTACACAGTATTATGAAGACGGCAGAAAAATCAACGATGATATCCAAGCACAAATCATGGAATACATCGAAAAGATGGAAAAAGTTGTTGGCAAGAAATTTGGCGACAAAGAAAATCCTCTTCTCGTATCTGTTCGTCCAGGTGCTCGCGCTTCTATGCCCGGTATGATGGATACCATTCTTAACCTCGGTCTTAACGAAGAAGTTGTTGAAACTATGGCTGCTAAATCAGGTAATGCACGTTGGGCTTACGACTGCTATCGTCGTTTCATCCAAATGTATTCTGACGTAGTTATGGAAGTTGGTAAGAACTATTTCGAAGAACTTATCGACAAAATGAAAGAAGAAAAAGGCGTTACTCAAGACGTTGATCTTACAGCTGACGACCTTAAGAACCTTGCAGAACAATTCAAGGCTGAATACAAGTCAAAAATCGGCAAAGATTTCCCCACCGATCCTAAAGAACAATTGATGGGCGCTATCGAAGCTGTATTCCGTTCATGGGACAACCCCCGTGCAAACGTTTACCGTCGTGACAACGATATTCCTTATTCTTGGGGTACCGCTGTTAACGTACAAATGATGGCATTTGGTAACATGGGCGACAACTGTGGTACCGGTGTTGCATTTACTCGTGACCCTGCTACTGGTGAACCCGGCCTTATGGGCGAATTCCTCACCAACGCTCAAGGTGAAGACGTTGTTGCTGGTGTTCGTACTCCAATGCCTATCGCTGAAATGGCTGAAAAGTTCCCTGCAGCTTTCGAAGAATTCAACAAAGTTTGCGCTATCCTTGAAGACCACTATCGCGACATGCAAGATATGGAATTCACCGTAGAAGACGGCAAACTCTATATGCTCCAAACTCGTAACGGTAAGAGAACTGCTAAGGCTGCTCTTAAAATCGCTTGCGACCTCGTTGACGAAAACATGATCGACAAGAAACAAGCTGTTGCTATGATCGATCCTCGTAACCTTGATACTCTTCTCCACCCACAATTCGACGTAAAGGCTCTTAAGGCTGCTACTCCTGCTGGTAAGGGCTTAGGCGCTTCTCCAGGTGCTGCTTGTGGTAAGGTTGTATTCACTGCTGAAGATGCAGAAGAATGGAACAACCGTGGCGAAAAGGTTATCCTCGTTCGTCTTGAAACCTCTCCTGAAGATATCACCGGTATGAAGGCTTCTCAAGGTATTCTTACCGTTCGTGGTGGTATGACCTCTCACGCTGCCGTTGTTGCACGTGGTATGGGTACCTGCTGCGTATCTGGTTGCGGCGAAATCATCATGGATGAAGAAAACAAGAAGTTTACACTTGCTGGTAAGACCTATAACGAAGGTGACTACATCTCTATCGATGGTTCAACCGGTAACATTTACGACGGTATCATCCCCACCGTTGACGCTGAAATCGCTGGCGAATTCGGTCGCATCATGGCTTGGGCTGATGAATTCCGTACCCTTAAGGTTCGCACCAATGCTGATACACCTGCTGACGCTAAGAAGGCTCGTGAACTCGGCGCTGAAGGTATCGGTCTTTGCCGTACTGAGCATATGTTCTTCGAAGCTGATAGAATCGCTGCTTTCCGTGAAATGATCTGCGCTGACACAGCTGCTGAACGTGAAGTTGCTCTCGAAAAGATTCTTCCTTACCAACAAGGCGACTTCGAAAAGCTTTACGAAGCTCTCGAAGGCTATCCTGTATGTATCCGTTTCCTTGATCCACCTCTCCATGAATTCGTTCCTACTGAAGAAGCTGACATCAAGGCATTGGCTGATGCACAAGGGAAAACTGTTGAAGACATCAAGAACATCATTTCTTCTCTCCACGAATTCAACCCAATGATGGGTCACCGTGGTTGCCGTCTTGCAGTTACCTATCCTGAAATTGCTAAGATGCAAACTGCTGCTGTTATCCGCGCAGCTATCAACGTTAAGAAGGCTCATCCTGATTGGAACATCGTTCCTGAAATCATGATTCCTCTTACCGGTGAAGTTAAAGAACTTAAGTACGTTAAGGACGTTGTTGTAGCTACAGCTGATGCTGAAATCGCTGCTGCAGGCGCTGACCTTAAGTACGAAGTTGGTACTATGATGGAAATCCCAAGAGCATGTCTCACAGCTGATGACATCGCTAAAGAAGCTGAATTCTTCTGCTTCGGTACTAACGACCTTACTCAAATGACATTCGGCTTCAGCCGTGACGATGCTGGTAAGTTCTTAACCGCTTACTACGATACAAAGATCTACGAAAACGATCCATTTGCTAAACTTGACCAAACTGGTGTTGGTAAGTTGATGGATATGGCTGTAACAATGGGTAAAAAGACCCGTCCTGAAATCCACTGCGGTATCTGCGGTGAACACGGCGGTGACCCTGTATCTGTTGAATTCTGCCACAAGATTGGTCTTGACTACGTATCATGCTCACCTTTCCGTGTGCCGATCGCTCGTCTCGCTGCTGCTCAGGCTGCTATAAAGTCTGGCAAGTAATTCCTTACTTTAACTTCGCAGAATTTATACTCACGGAAAAGGATGCTAAGGAATATAAATATTCCAAATCAACCAAACAACGTGTGCATAAATGGAAAGATATTAAAGTAAGACTCTATATCTAAAACAAACGCTCCGTTAGGCTAACACCTATCGGAGCGTTTTTGTTATTATGTAGAAATTGATATTCTGTTGGCGCAACACAAAACACAACAAAAATATTTCAAAAATATGTTGACAAACGTTGTGTTTTGTTATATACTATATTTAGCAGGAGGTATCACTATGGAAAATTTCAATAATATGAAAAAAATTAGGGAGATATATGGTGCCACCCAAGATGAAATTGCAAAAGTTGCTGGCGTAAATCGTTCTACTGTATCGCAGTGGGAAAATGGTGCAATAAAAGCTTCAAACACAAAGCTTGAAAAGTTATCTTTGTTTTATGGTATTGGTCCAGAATGTTTTTATGAACTTTCTGAAATAGACCAAATTCGAAAAGATATGCTGATTGCCAGTTCGCAAAAAGCCAAACAAGTTGAGGCAGAGTCTGAATCTAAGCGAAATAAAGCTAATGAGTTCAAACAAATGTTAGAAAGCATTACTTTCGAAGAAGCAAGAAATCGGTTTATGTTTTCTATGAAAATGTTGTTGGCAACGGCCGATAATGGCAAGTTAGAAGACTTGAAGACTGCTTCACAGATTACAGAAAAAATGAACAAACGACTTCAAGCGATTATCAATATTCGCGAGGAAGAAGAAAGAGCTAAAAAAGAAAACAACGAGGACACGCTGTTTGATATTTTAGATTCGTTCACAGAGTAATTATATTTAAACAAATAAAACCGAGCAAAAGAAAAAGCCTTGTCGAGATTAGGGCCTCAACAAGACTTTAGGAAACAATAAAATGATATTATCGTATCCTCAACAGTTACTATAATACCATTTTTTAAGACCGTTGTCAATGTTTCTTGTGATATTATAATCTGAAAGGAAGTGAAATATTCAACCGATTTACTTTTTTTGTTCAGTTTTTATATAAATATAAATTATAACAAAGAAAGTAGGTTGCATTATGCCTTATTATATTATCAATAAAAATACAGACGATAATGGCCGTAACGAAGTTCACACAACAGCTTGTGGTCATTTACCCCTTTCACAAAATCGAGTTTCTCTTGGTTGGTACACTAATGCGGTTGCAGCAGTAAACTACGCAAAACTTTCTGGCTGGAAGAGCGCGGATGGATGTTATTATTGCTGTGAAGAAGCTCATAAAGGGTAAGGGGGAACTATTATGAAAAGATATGTTTCCTATGATATTAAAGAAGGAAATAGTTATGAAGACCTTTACGCCTATTTCAATGAGGTGAAGGCAGAAAAAATTACAGAATCCACCTATAAAGTAGATTCTAAACTTAGTTTAGAAAATTTCTGCACAAAACTTAAAAATCTTACTAATTCCGGGGATATAGTTGTTGTTATAACTGGAAACGATAAGGGCGCATTTCATAAAAAGGTAAGGTGACTTTATGGCTAAAAACCAACATATTACGCCACATCCTAACGGAGGTTGGCAGGTAAAAGGTGCGGGAAATAGTAGAGCTACTGTAAGGACCGAAACTCAAAAACAAGCTATTAACATAGGGCGCTCTATAGCTCGAAATCAACAATCAGAACTTGTGATTCATCGTCCTAATGGTCAGATTAGAGACAAAGACTCTTATGGTAACGACCCATTCCCACCAAAAGGATAACTTCCTCTCCCCTTGGTTTTCCAAAGGGGAGTTATTTTATCTGCCGATTTTAATTCCGCACATTCGTAAAAGTAAACCTCCTTTGCTACAATAAAGGCAAAGGAGGTAATTTTATGTCAAATTTTATAGAAGAATTCTATTACGGCAATCTCGACCCACAGGCGCGTAGCACCAAAGAAAACAAAACTGTGCAAAAACAAATGGAGGTGTTGATGCTAAACGAAGACTTCTTAACCGAGCATCTATCGGGTGAAAGCAAAAAGAAATTCCTCGACTTTTGCAACGCTTGGGGCGTAGTCAACGGCGAATCCAACCTCGATAGTTTTATTATGGGTTTTCGTCTCGGTGCTAACTTCACCTACGACACCTTTGTAAGCGACAATGCACCGTTTAAAGACTTACTTAAGGAGGCATAACAATGGAACAATATATCTACGACGAACGGGGCGGCTTATGGTACGAGCTAAATGGCGACTATTACATTCCCTGCTTTATACTACCAGAGGTCGAAATAAAAGAAATCGGCATATGGGGCATGCGACATTTAGATTATATGAAGCAACACCGCAAAGCCACCTACAACCGCTTAAGCTTTGAAGGCAAACTCAATTCCTATCTCTTTGAGATAAACGCTCAGGCGGAAGAAATGTTTAATAATCTTATAGTGCAGTATAAGAAATCAGAAGGCATAACAGAGGAATTGAAAGCCATCGACCAAATGGAGTGGGTCAGTCAAATGAACAACATCCGCCAAAGAGCAACAGAAATTGTAAACCGTGAATTAATTTATTTATAATCTAATATTATTAAAGCCAAAGCACGAACTATAGTAAGTTCGTGCTTTAAATTGCTTCGTATTTAATTATGTTCATACAAAAATATTTATTACAAAATCAATTAACTGATCAACATCAGATATAAGAAATCGGCAGAATGTGGAAAGGGAGATAGATAGAAAATCTACAAATCTATCTAAACAGCATTCTGCCGATATCTTTAACAAAATATATGAAAGCTTTAAACGCAATTACATTCGCATATCATTTAAAAGCATTCCTTTAAGAATAGGACTTTTTAATCTACGTGCAATCATTTCACATTTGCAAAGGAAAAGATAATAAATATTTTTTCCGCAAAATCTAAGGGTTTCAAAATTACCTTGTCCTTTTGAAATGATGACATCAGCCATATCAATTAAATCTTTGGCTTCAGCGGAAATTTTATCTAAACATGTACCGCCAATTGCTGTACCGTTAGAAATAACGTTTGCAATCTCTTGCATTCCAACCTCTTTAGAATCTGTAAGCGTACAGTCATTAAGTACATCTTTGCCACGTACAATTACCGATATTTCTAACGAAGGATTGTGTTTCTTTATTTGCTCTATAAATAATTTATCAAGTACTATTTCACCGCAATTATCAGTTAAATATACCAATTTTTTTGCCACAATTATTTCTTGTCGTAAGTTTTCAAGTTCAACTATATTTACATCTTTATCATCAACAGTTGAAAGCATTTTATAAAGCTTTCTCTCGTTGACTGTATCCATCGCTCCAAAATCAATATAGTTACCAACCATCGCAAATAAAAGCGCTTTTTTGAAACTATCTGCTGAAGTCTCTATTTCTTGTCGAATATCTGCTTCCTTTGAAAGCATAAGCTGATTATAATAATGTTTAATTTTAGTATAACTTGTTTTTATTCCAAGTATATTTTTTTGTGCCCTTATAATACTTTCTAATATTTCAGGCGCACTAGCATTGTCCTTTGCTCGAGCGATAATTGACAATACCCTTTGTATATACTTTACTTTTAATTCTTCGGATATATTTCCAGGTATATTTTTTAAATGCTTATTTAACAGACAAAATATACACTCCGAATTTAATCTTTTAATATCTGTATTTTGCAACCTTGCACTTCCTAAATTTTAAACCATTTGAATTTATATATAACTATACAAAATTTCAGCATTACCTTCGAGTTTGATTTCAAATCCCGCAGGAATAAAGACACTGTCGCCTTTTTTGACCCTGACTTCTTCATTATTCCAATTGAGTTTTAAATCACCTTCAAGAACAATTAAAGAAGCAAAACTATCATCGGTATTAATAGTAAAATTATTTCTAAGAGAAATTATACCGCTTTTAAACAAATCACAAGAAGCGAGTTCACGGTAAGTATTTTCTCCATAAGCTGTAACGTTTCCAACATTACCATAAGGTATTGTTGGGCGTTCAGTCTTTGTAACGTCTATCGCCTTATCTATATGTAATTCTCTCGGGTTGCCGTCTGCACCGAGTCTGCCATAATCTGATACTCGATAAGTAGTATTTGAATTTTGCTGAACCTCAGCTATAAGTATCCCCTCACCTATTGCGTGAAGAGTACCCGCCTCAATAAAGAATACATCGCCTTTATGTACCGGAACAAAATTACATACTTCAGTTAAGGTATTATCCTTTATTCTTTTTTCAAATTCTTCTTTAGATATTTCCTTGTTAAAGCCATAAATGAGCTCTGCGCCCTCTTCACAGTCTACGACATACCACATCTCAGTTTTACCGTATTCACCCTCGTTAGAAAGTGCATAGTCATCATCAGGGTGCACCTGAACTGAAAGTTTTTGTTTGGCATCTATAAGTTTTATAAGGATTGGGAAATATGAAAACTTCTCCGCCTTTTTACCAAGCGCAGATTTACCCCAAATCTCCAAAACTTCGTTTAAAGTCTTGCCTTTATGCTCACCGTTAAGGACTATATTCATACCATCCTTATGGGCCGACAGCATCCAAGCTTCAGCAGCAATATCTTTCTCGGTTTCAAAGCCAAAATCAGTTTTTAATTTTGTTCCACCCCACAAATAATCTTTAATGGGTAGTTTTAATAACAAAGGATATTTATTCATATTATTCCCATTTAAATTAAAAATTAAGATTAACAAGATTCATAATAAACTACAGGTAAATAAGGAAAGCAGTAATATTCTTACAATCCTCAAGTACTATCTGATAATCACATGAGTAAGAGGTGAAAGGCCCCCCGAAAACCTCAATAAAACTCGAGGGTCCCCCCTTCAAAAGGATAACAAGAATGAAAATTTCAAAAAATTTTATGTCCTCTCAAACAATAAGACTTCTGCGATTACTGTTTTAAGAACGTTATTGTAAAACACTTTTATTAGAAATATTACCATTATCAAAATGTGATTTTTAATCTAATATGTAAATACTATTTAAATTTCAATAACACCTTTCTCTGAAAAAATCGAGAAATTGCATTTTTTTAAATATTCCCTTAACATAAATTGATCTTCAATATCATCGGGTACTATCATCCCTGCGCTACCGGCCTGAGCTTTAATATGAAAATCCGAACCGGCAGTCTTAATTTTATTGTTTTTATTTGCCAAATCAAAGGCTTGTTCGAAATTTGCATCAAAGGAAGGGTGTGAATTATATACCTCGATACCGTGAACATATTTTATATTTGCAGGTTTATGTCCTTGTTCTATCCTAAAAGGATGCGCCTGCACCATAAGAATATTTTTTTGCTCACAAAAATCATACAATTCCTTTTGAGTTTTATCATATAGTGGATAATGCAATATAAAATCTTCCTCAGAGATACCATACAATAGAAATTCAGGTAAGTTAGGCTCATTAATTAACTTAACCTCAACACCAAAGAACACTTTAAAGCCAATACTTTCGCCTCTCTGCTTGCAGCGACGATAAACGTCAATGTACTCTAACGCTTGTTTTTCATGCGTTTCTCCCAATACATCACAATGATACGGCGAACAATGGTTAGTCAAAACAATAGCATCTATACTCGCCTCACGAAACATATCAGGCAACAATTCAGCCATATGATGAGCACAACGGCTTACCGGTAAACAATGTGTATGCATATCAATTTTCATTTTCTTGGCACCTCTATCTGCAATTTATTTATTGTTAATTCTGCATTCTATATTCTCTGCTTAATCGCTTTGCAAAAGGTAAAAGAGCCCCCCGAAAACCTCAATAAAACTCGAGGGTACCCTCCTTCAAAAGGATAACAAGAATGAAAACTTCAAAAATTAAAAATAGCCGTTTAAATTTCTCATTTTAAAAACTAATAGTAATATTGTGTTTTCTACATTCGCTAGGCGCGAGATATAAAAGTTTGTTTCTTTCACGCACTTTAGCAAACTTTATCTCAATCAAAGCCAATGCCAAAGGAGTATCGTTTTGTCAAATAAAGCAAAATTGACGGCGATCAAAGACTCATTTTAGAATATAAAAAACTTATCATTGTTACTGTGACATATTTAACATTAATTGGTGTACGAATAAATTGTAAAATGCTTGTCATACACCTTTTATTTCCGATATCTCATAACCATCATGATTACCAACCAGGGTAAAAAATATTAAAATGTCAACAAAACAATTGCTATAGCTAATACTATTTTACTGATTTATCAAGTCAAACGAAGATATAATATGATTAATGGTCGATATCAATTTTATGGGAAAAACGAAATTTTAACAAGTTAATTATTTATCCAAAAATATAATTTTTTTAACATTTTGCTTGTATTCATAAAAATTAAATGATATAATTCAAGCATAGTTAAGAAATGTAAAGGTGTTTTTTATGAATAATATACTATCCTTAAAACCGCAGGTTGTTGAAGTGAAAAAATTTGTTTCTAAGTCAAATACGACTGACTCGCGTGTCGTCGCAGATTATGAGATTGATTTTTATTTAGGTGGTACGAGAACATTAGTTGTTGACGAGAAAACTTTTAATATTACCGAAGGCAGCATGGTGTTTCGAAAACCGGGTCAATTAACTTTTGGCTCAGGTGATTATGATATGTATGCCCTTACACTTAATTTTGATGCTGATGTAAATATCAAAAGTGAAGGATATGTAAGACTCGGAAACAAAACTATTCAAAAGGAATTTCATCATCCGTTAATCGAAAATATCCCCCCTCATTTCTATCCCAAGCATTTCAGTGACTACATAAGAATTTATAAAAACCTCATTCTAAATTCATATCCGCTAAAAGAAAATCGCAAACAACAAATTACATTAATTAACGAATTGTTTTTTTTGATAAACGCTGATATTTGCCTAAAAGCGACACAAAAAGAGGATCAAATAAGTTTAGTTATCAGAGAGGCTTGTCAGTATATAAGCTCAAACTTCGAAAAAAATATCTCGCTTACTGATTTGGCGCGAACGGCACACTTGAGTCCTAATTATTTTTTGAAACTTTTTAAAAATCAAACAGGCCTTACGCCAAAAGAGTATATTTTGCAAGTTAGACTAAATAATGCTCGTTTTCTCTTGTCTGATACAAATATAAAAATCAGCGCAATAGCAAGTGACTGTGGCTTTAATGACACTTCATATTTCTCAATGTTTTTTAAAAAGCGTTTTGGATTAACACCAGCAGAATACCGACAAAGCCAAAAATAATTCAAACGAACAACGTTTTTAACTTTTTGGAGTGATATTATGTTTTTTGACGAAACCAATTCAATAGGCCGTGATATTTGCACATGCACAGAGCATGTCGATTTTCATTGCACTCCGAATATACACAGGCATTTTGAACTCTTTTATGTGAAGAAAGGTTCAATTATTATTGATTCAAGCTGTGGTCAGGAAGAAATTAGCAAAGGTGAGTACGCTTTAATCCTATCTAATAAAATCCATGCTGTTCATACACCAATTCACTCGAACATATATAATATAATTTTTTCAGGAGATTTAGTTCATCCGTTTAAAAAAAAGGTTACCGGTATGGTTGCTGAAAGCACTATATTCAAATGTTCCAAAAGCATAGATAACTTCCTGCACGAACAACTCTTTTTGCCAAATGAACCACTCGAATGGTACAGCGTTAAAGCTTCTTTATATTCTTTATTAGGTGAATACAGAAAGCAGGTTGCCCTTAAAAAATTTAGTTCTGATAACGAAGATTTATTATATTCAATTTTAAATTATGTTGAAAATAACTTTAAGGACGGTTTGACATTATCACAAATTGCTCAAGAATTGGGTTATGAAAAGCACTATTTATCAAGGTATTTTCACAGCTGTATTCCTATGAATTTTTCTCGATTCGTTAATTTATATAAGGTGGATGCCGCAACCGATATGTTGCAAAACGAAAATATTTCTATAACAGATATTGCCATGCTAAGCGGTTTTCAAAGTATACGAAACTTTAATAGAATTTATCTTGAAATGACCGGAAGAACCCCATTGCAAGCCGCTAAGAAATTGAGCAAAAACAACCGAGCATAAGATACCTTTTGTCTATTTTCTTTTCTTTTTTGTCTTTCATTAACCGTTGAATAATGTTATATTTGGTAATAGAAGCGTTTGTCTCGCTTTAAATTCTTTATAAAGGAGAAAAAACATGCCAAATTTATACGAATATAGCGTAAATGCTGAAAACAAAATTGATGTCGATGAAGAAACCGCCAAATCGATAACCTATGGTACTTCAGAGACTATTTGCAGAATCGTTCATATTGTTTTAGAACACTATGAAAAAACCGGTAAAGCTTGTACTATCGCATTTGATGGTAACTATTGTGTTAATTGGTCGGAAATTTTAAAACTTCTTGAAGCAGATGCAAAGAAACACGGAATATCTATTGAGTCCGAAAATATTTGCGGTGTATTTAAGAGCCATGAGGAAATAGCAGAATACAGAAAACCTTTCTTAACTGATGACCCTGCTTTTGGTTATGAAAACCAAGACGGTTTAATTCAGGATATAATGGATATGGACAAGGTTGCTGATTTAGGCAAACGATTAACTGACATTTCTGAAACAAAATGTGATAATCCAAAAGCTTATATCGTTTGGGGTTCTGGCTCAGCCATAAAGGAAATTGAAGATTGCTATGCAACTAAGTTCTACTTTGAAATGACCAAAGACCCCATTATGTGGAGTTTCTGGGGCGGAAAGCTCGTTCCTTTTGGCTATGAAGAACCTGATCCAAATTACATTTGGAAAGATTTATATTACATAGATTTCCACCTACTCGATAACCAAAAATGGCACATTCTCGAAACTATGGATTATTTCGTAGATGCCGTACATCTGGAAAAACTCACATTAATTCCGAGAAAGGCTTACGATACTCTTATAACCACCTTACTCCAGTATCCTATTAAGCAGGTAAAGATTTTTATGCCCGGTGAATTCGGTGCATATCGTTTTAAACAAATCTGGGATGTTCCGGGATTAGACAATAGTGCGTGGAATAACATTTCTTCACCGAAACTCGACCTTATTATTGAAATTGCCGATGGCAAACAAATCAGATTACCTTCCGTCAACCTATTACAGTATGGCGATAGACTTGTAGGTAAATATTGGGACGAAAAAGTTCCGAAGTGGTGGCCACTCCTTGCGGCTATCGATGACGGTTACTTCCCCGACCCCGAAACACCCCTTGAGCGTACAGCAATGACTCAGCATCTTCATCCCTCAACCGAATACGTTCGCAGAAACTTTAACGAACAATTCGGAAGATATGAAACATACTATATTTTGGAAGCATATGAGAACTCTGCAACAATTATGGGCTTCCAAGAGCATGCCGACCTTGAAGAATGGGAAAGAAAGTGCTTCGAAGCCTCCAAGAACATTGACCTTATACCCGATTGGAAAGATTATGTTAAGATTTGGCCAACTGCTCCCGGCGATTTATTCTTAATCCCGCCCGGAACAACACATGGTCACGGTGGTCGTCAAATGGTTCTTGAACTTGATACTAATGTTAATACCACCACTTGTGAATATTCATTCTATACTCACGACTATGGACGTAATTCTTGGGATGATGAAACCAAGACGATGACCGCTCCTAAATGCCGTTTGCACTGTAAACATGGATTTGCAGTTGACAGACACCGCCGTGAAAACTGGGTTAAAGATAATCTTAGAGCTCGTCCGATTATTCAAAAGTGGACTCCCGATTATTCAATTGAGCAATATACTACTCTTCCGGAAATGCCTTTCCATATCGAACGTTTCCACTTTAAGAAATCTTGTCCAAATGACACTCAAGGCAAGTTTATGAACGTTGTAACTCTTACGGTTGGTGACAGCATTACAATTCGCTCGAAATCAAATCCGAAGTTGCAAACAACTCTTGATTGGCTCCAGGCTGCTGCAATACCTGCTACATTTGGAGAATATGAATTCATCAACAACGGTGGAGGCACTTGCACTGTCGTTCAAATCAGAATGAAAAAAGGTTAATGCTTTTAAAGTGCTATGCATAACCAATGATACGCTGTGCGCATCACCAAAAAAAGCACTTATTATATCAAATTTTACAAATTTGAGCAACGTACTGACATCACTTTCCAGGTGGTGTCAGTTTTTGTTTTTTATTGTTTGATTATTAAAATAACAATTTGTAGTGGATTAATTCGTTATATCGAACACAATATGATTAAAAAGTTATATAAAATGGTAGTTTTATTTATTTTTTGTTCAATCAAAATATTGTATAATAAAAACAAAAACTAAACATAAAACAAAATTTGAAGGTCGTGATTTTTTGAATCTTACAAATGAATTAATCGCAAAAACAGCTGTCCATTATGAAAAGACTATCGCTGTCTTAATGGACGAGCGTCCTGGTCTCGACGTTAAAGCTGCAGAAAAAATAATTACTTTTTTACAGGATAACGGTTATTATGTTCACCGCATAACCGCGGATGAACTTTGCGAAAAAGACAAGGCAACATTAGGATTTTTTCTGTTGATTCCGCACGCTTGCGCTGTTCCTGCCCCTTGTGCAGAAGCAATAAAATTATACTGGGAGCAAGGCGGCCAAGTTATCACTTTGGGTGGCTCTCTCTTCAGTAAATGGATTGACCGTGTTGATGGAAAATGGCAAGAGCTAGAACTTAAAAACACCGAATTTGATGCAGCCTACAGTGAAAAAACTTCACCAATAGTTATTGAAGGAATTGTACCGTCATATAAAACCTATCATTATAATCACGCTAAAAAATTTAGTGTTGCTGATAACCAATTCTTTGTTGATACCGCAATTTCAACAGAAGATGAATTAAAGTTTGTTTGCCCTGTTGCTCGTTCTCGTGGTGATGGCTACAATTGCGAACACAATTACCGTTATATCCCGTTAGTAAAAATAGATGGTGAAGGTGGTCGCGATAACGGAAATCGCGGTGCCGCAGCCTTTATTATGCTTAGTAATACCAAGGGGCATCTCCCCCTAACTAACGGTAACCGTCCCGGCTCTGTTTCTTCTACAACATTCGGTTCAGCTATAGGTTCTATTGGCGTAACCGAACAAGATATTATGTCAATTAAGGGCGTTGATAATGTACTTTTATCCATGATTAAAGCAATGGAAAGAGGTCTTTATATTTTTGAGGCAGGTGCAAATCAACCTATCTATGACAATGATGAGAAACCTGTTATTGGTGCTAAGTTGCTAAATCTGTCACAGGATTTTGAAGATATTACTGTTCGTTTTACAATTTCTAAAAATGGCAAAACAGTATTCACTCGTGTTGAAGATATTTTGTCCACTCCTAGAGCATTTTGTGAGGTTAGTTTCAACTGGGATGACTATCGCAAGGATGATTATGATATTGCAATCGAACTTATTCATAACGGAAAAACCATCGATATTGTCAAACAGTCAATCACGACATATGAGCATGTGCATTCAACGAACAAGGATGATTTCGTAAGTGTTGATGGTGACAATTTCATGTTACATAAGAAACCTTGGTATTCTTGGGGCATGAATTATTGGCCACTCTACTATCCAAGTTATGAACGTTCAGAATATTGGATGGGTTGGTTTGATAAAAGCAATTACTTCCCTAACGAAGTTGAAGCCGATATTAAAATGATGGAAGAACTTGGAATCAACACTTTATACATTAGATTCGATGCTGATGTTTTGGGACGTTCCATTCCTCAAATTAAAGACTTTATCATGCGTTGTCGCAAACACAACATGAAACTTTCTATATCCTATCC
>JAZORM010000093.1:0-20224 GCA_045656585.1 Acutalibacteraceae bacterium | reverse complement strand
TCCCTTGGGTATGGGGCTTATGATTTTCTTTTGTATGATTTATGGCTATATTTCTTATACCTTTTCGTATTACGGCGAAATGATAACATACCTTGGTATGAGTTGGCCGATGGCGATAATGGCTTTTGTGTCGTGGGTGAGAAACCCTTATAAAAACAAGCGAAGTCAGGTTACGATTAATAAGGTTACCAAAAAGGATTTGGCGGTAATTTTTGTGGGCGCAGTAGTTGTGACAATAGCGCTTTATTTTGTGCTTAAATATTTTGGTACGGCAAATCTTTTGATTAGCACCTTTTCAGTTTTAACTTCATTTATTGCGGCGGCGCTCACTTTTAAGCGTAGTCCATATTTCGCTTTGGCTTACGCGGTAAATGATATTGTGCTTATTGTTATGTGGATTTTGGCAACTATTAAAGATGCCTATTATCTTTCAGTTGTGATATGCTTTGCGATGTTTCTTGTGAATGACAGTTACAGTTTTATAAACTGGAAGTGTATGCAACGAAAACAAGCTAAGGGTGAGTAGAATATTTTGACAAATTAATATTAATATTGTAGGGGCGTGCATTGCACGTCCTTTTTTAATTTGGAATTAAAGCCTCGCCCTTTGGGAGAGGTGGCACGTCAAAGCTGTGACGGAGATGGTTTATTTCTCTCACTCAGTCTTTTTGTTGTGAAAAAATCTAGCTTCTCGGTTGGTGATTTTGATACGCAGAGGTGTCCGCCGGACACTCGCTCCCTCGTCAGAGGGGCCCTTTTTTGTGGAATCAATATATATTTACCCCAAAATACCACAAATTCGAAAAAAGTGAACACAAAAACTAAAGAAATCGTACTCCCGATATTTTATAATTTATTCAATTATATTGCAGGCACACACAAATTTAAAAAACGGAAAATTTTGTCTTGAATCTTTTTGAAATTGTCTTGCAATTGAATTTGTATTGATATAAAATGAAATCAAACGATTTATATGAGGTGTTTTTTATGACCGATAAAAAACTAATTGAATTACTCAATGACCTATCTTTCGAAGAAAAAATAGGCGAACTTCAACAACTTAGCGGTCGTGCTTATTTTGGTGACGACGGAATTATAACAGGTGTTGACTCAAAAGATACTTTGACCGAGGATGAAGTGAACTGCTCGGGTTCAGTTATAAACGTTGTAGGTCCCGGGAAAATCTTGAATGTACAAAAGAATCACATTGAAAATCATCCCCATCATATTCCAATGATTTTTATGCTTGATATAATTCACGGTTTTGGAACAAGTTTCCCAACTCCTTTGGCTCAATCGTGCTCCTTTGACCCCGAACTTGTAAAGGATATTGCTCACGAAACTGCGGTTGAGTCTTGCAACGCAGGACTTCACGTGACCTTTTCACCAATGGTGGATATTTGCCGCGATGCCCGTTGGGGAAGGGTTATGGAAGGCTCAGGCGAGGACCCGTATTTGAGTTCTAAAATGGCCGAAGCAGCCGTTAAAGGCTATCAAGGTGACGATTTGTCAAAAGAGGGTACGATTGCGGCTTGTGTGAAGCATTTTGCGGCTTATGGTATGGTTGAAGCGGGTCGTGAATACGGCACTGTTGATACATCGGAAAGATTCTTAAGACAATATTATCTACCATCGTATAAAGCGGCTTGTGATGCCGGCAGCGCCCTTTTAATGACCGCATTTACTGCTAACGGCGGTGTTGCGGCAACGGCGGATAAACATGTGCTTGTTGATATTTTGCGTGACGAGTGGGGTTACGACGGAGCCGTTATAACTGACTATTCTTCTATTCATACAATGTATAGTCACGGTATTATTGAAACCCATAAAGACGCCGCAAAACTTGCTATGGATGCGCAGGTTGATATTGAAATGTGTTCTTATTGTTATCATGACGGTCTGCCTGAGCTTGTAAAAGAGGGCAAGGTTACAATGGAGCAAATCGACCGCGCGGTACTTCGTGTGCTTCGACTAAAAAATAAACTTGGGTTGTTTGAAAATCCTTATCGCTTTACCGACCATCAAAAATCACTTGAAGTTATAAATAATCCTAAAGCTATGGCTTTGGCTCAAGAGTCGGTTAGTAAAACCTCGGTACTTCTTAAAAATGAAGATAAGATTTTACCGCTTGATAAAAATCAAAAGATTGCATTTATCGGTCCGTATGTTACCGAAAATGATATGTACGGCGGTTGGTCTATTCGTAATCAGCGAAAGGTTGAACCCCGTAATATCGAAACAGCAATAAAAGAAAAATTCCCTAATAATAACTTCCTTTTCGAGCAAGGCAGTGAAATTTATGGTGCTGAAGAGCCAATTCTTAAATATGACCGTGCGCGCAAGTCAACGCTTGAATATGAAGCCGATGCTAATGTGCGTAAAGAAAAAATTGCAAAAGCGGTTGAGGCAGCAAAGCAAGCCGATACCGTGGTAATGTGTATTGGTGAGCATACAAGAGTTGGCGGCGAATTGGCGGCAAGAGCGCATATTGAGATACCAAAAATTCAAAAAGAACTTTTTGATGCGGTGGCTAAGGTTAACCAAAATATTGTTGTGGTTTTATTTGACCATCGTCCGCTTGATATTAGCGAAATTTCGGAAAAATCAAAAGCAGTGCTTAACGTTTGGTTCCCCGGTATTAAAGCGGCAGAGGGTATAACCGATATGTTGTTTGGCGAAACAGCGCCTACCGGTCGTCTTACTATGAGTTTTCCGTATACTGTGGGGCAGTGCCCGATTTATTATTCGCAACTTCCTACCGACCATTCTCCTGTGCTTGAAGATGTTTTTGTTACAGGATTTATTGATTGTCCGCTTACACCTTTGTATAGCTTTGGTGAGGGACTCACTTATACTGATTTTGAATATGGAGAAATTAAGCTATCCAAGGAAACCTTGAGCGAAGGCGAAAAGCTTATTGCAAGTGTTGACGTTAAAAACGTTGGTGAGCGCGACGGTGTTGAAACGGTTCAGCTTTATATTCGTGATGTTTTCGCGAGTGTGTCCCGTCCGCTAAAAGAACTTAAAGGGTTTAAGAAGGTTGAAATAAAAAAGGGCGAAACTGTTACTGTTGAGTTCGCACTCACACCCGAAGATTTGAAGTTTTATAACGTGGATCTTGAGTACGTTTGGGAACCGGGCGAAATCCAAGTTTTTGTAGGACCTAATAGTAACGTTAAAGAGTTTAAAAGTTTTAAATTGGTATAGAAAATATCGAAGGGACGTGCATTGCACGTCCCTTTTTTTAGATATTTAATATAGTTTTACGTCGCACCAAAGCATTTCATAATACATTCGAACATCATCAGGGATGTCGTGATAGTATTGAACCTTTGGTATGTCTTTTTCATCGGGATATAAAATCTCGTTTTTATAGTAGTAATAATCGGGATTATTTACAACCGCCGTATTTGGTGAGGCGTAGCCTATATATTCGGCATTTGCCGTTGCGATTTGGGGCTCTAGAAGGAAATTTATATACATAAGAGCCGCATCGTAGTTTTTGCAAGATTTTGGAATACAAATCGAGTCTATGAAGATGTTTGTTCCTTCTTTTGGATAGAAGAAATCCAAATCCTCGTTTGTATCCTTCATTGTTAGAAAATCACCTGCATAGTAGGGGGCAATAGCGGCTTCGCCTGTTTCCATCTTGCCGTAAACCTCGTCCATGACGTAGGATTGTAGGTTTTCTTTTCCTTCTTTTAAAAGGGTTGCGGCTTTGTCCCAATCGGCTTTATTAAGCGAGTTGAGGTCGAGTCCCAAATACATTTGCGCTGTCATAAAAGCATCGCGAGGATTGTTGAAGTTGAGGGTTTTGTCCTTGTACTTTTCATCCCACAAAACACCCCATGAACGTTCGGGACTTGTTCCGATTTGCGCGGTATTGTAGATGATTCCAACCATACCCACCGAGAAGGGAACGCTATATTTGTTTTCGGGGTCGAAAAAGATGTTCTTATATTTTTTGTCGATAAGACTATAGTTAGAAATCTTTGAGGTGTCGATTTCGCGAAGCTCTTTTTCTTTTATAAGTCGCTCAATCATATAATCCGAGGGGATTATGATATCGTAGGTGACACCGCCGCTTTTGATTTGGGAATACATAGTTTCGTTGCTCTCAAAGGTTAGGTAGTTTACCTTTATACCTGTTAGTCGCTCGAATTCGGCGTTGACGTCGATTGTGCCGTCGCCACCGTCGGAGATATATTCGCCCCAGTTGTAAACCGTAAGAGAAGTTCCTTCGAGCTCTCTCGAATATTCACTTTTAAGGTCGAGGTCGAAATACTTATAGGTATAATCGCAACCGCAAAGGCAAAAACATAAAATCGAAATTAAAAGGAGAGATAATAGTTTTTTCATACTAAACCCTCCTTTTTAGCGCTTTATTTTCAGCTTTGGTGCTTAACATATTGTAGAAGATAAGCAAAGCGAAAATAACGATGAAGATAAGGGTGGAGAGCGCGTAGGTATCGGGAGTTACCGATTTTTTGGTCATATTGTAAATGATAATCGGTAAGGTTTGATAATGTCCGCAGGTGAAATAGCTTATAACAAAGTCGTCGAGCGACAAGGTGAAAGCCATAATCATACCTGTTGCGATACCTGTTGAGATTGAGGGGAGAATAACCTTGAAAAATGCTTTTACAGGGGTACATCCAAGGTCGAGCGCCGCTTCGTGCAGATTTGCATCGGTTTGTTTAAGTTTCGGCATAACCGAAAGTATAACGTAAGGAAGGTTAAAGGTTATGTGGGCTATAAGCACAGTTACAAAACCTAAAGATTCCGAAAGACCGATTAGTTTGCCGAAGAATATGAACAAAAGCATAAGAGATATACCCGTTACTATATCGGCGTTCATCATAGGAATATTTGTGGCACCCATTATGATTTTGTTGGCTACCTTGTTTCGAATAGCCATAATACCAACCGCGGCGGCTGTGCCGAGAACGGTCGAAATCAGGGCGGATAACACCGCAATTATAAGGGTATGTTTTAAAGCGCCAAGCATTGTGCTATCGGACAAAAGCCCTAAGTACCATTTTGTAGAAAAGCCTTCAAATACCCAAACACTGCTTGAAGAATTGAATGAAAAGACAATCATAACAAGCACGGGTGCGTAAAGGAAAAACAATATAAGCGCGATGTAAAGGCGAGATAAGAATTTCATATTACCACACCTCCGTCATCGTCTGAAAATCTGTTCATAACGAATAGGCTTATCATAATAAGTACCATAAGGATAAGCGAGATTGAAGATGCTACGTTGTAGTAATCGGGACCTAAATTGAAGAAATATTCAATAGTATCACCAACGAGCATTGTTTTGTTACCGCCGAGTTTTTGGGAGATGTAGAAGGTGCTGACACTGGGTACGAACACCATTGTAATACCCGAAATAACACCGGGGCGGCTAAGTGGGAAAATGACCTTTTTGAATTTGTTGAAAGCGTTAGCGCCAAGGTCGTCGGACGCTTCCAAAAGCGAACGGTCAATTTTGCTCATAACCGAGTAAATCGGCAAAATCATATAAGGAATAAAGTCGTAAACCATACCGAGTATTACAGCGCCCGGTGTGTTTATAAGTTTTAACGGACCAATACCAAACTTTCCGAGAAAGGTATTGATAATACCTGTGTTGGCGAGGATTGTTATCCAAGAATAAGTACGAATGAGGAAGTTCATCCACATTGGAAGCATAACAATCATCATAATCATTTTTTGACTGCTGATTTTTAGCTTTGTCATAAAATAAGCCATTGGGTAGGCGAGAAGCAAGGTTATAATGGTGGCGATTACGGCGTAGAGTATCGAAATCGCAAAAGCCTTCTTATAACGACCGAGCGACGCGATATTTTCGAGAGTGAAAACTCCGTTCACGTCGGTCAAGGCAAAGTATACCATTATAACAAGGGGGACAATAATAAAAATTGCCGCCCAAACGATATACGGACAAGCTATCAGCTTGTTGCCGAAGGACTTTTTGTTCATTCTTCTACCTCCGTTGGATCACTTAAGAGGTCGAGCTCTTCGCTATATGAAGAATAGTCACCGTAAAGACCTGAATATTCGCTCTTTTTCATAATGTGGATGGCGTCGGGTTCTATGTAAAGACCAACCTTGTCATCAATGAAATGTTCATCGGTAGTTTGTATCATCCATTTGAAACCGCCGATATCAACGATTATTTCATAATGTACTCCAAGGAAAGAAACCGAGGTTACAATGCCTGTGAGCATACCTTTATCAATAGGTACGATGTCTACGTCTTCGGGGCGAACAACAACGTCAACGTTTTCGTTTGCTTTGAAGCCTTTGTCAAGACATTCGAATTTTGCACCCGAAAATTCAACGTAATAGTCCTTTAGCATAACTCCGTCTACGATATTTGATTCGCCGATAAAATCAGCAACGAAAGCGTTTTTAGGCTCGTTGTAGATGTCTTGCGGTGTGCCTACTTGTTGGATTTTACCGCCGTCCATAACAACCACGCGGTCGGACATTGTGAGCGCTTCTTCTTGGTCGTGGGTTACGAAGATAAAGGTGATACCAAGCTGTTGTTGGATTTTTTTAAGTTCTTTTTGCATATCTTTACGAAGTTTAAGGTCAAGTGCCGCCAAGGGCTCATCAAGAAGCAAAACCTTTGGGTGATTAGCAATAGCACGTGCGATTGCGACACGTTGCTGTTGACCGCCTGAAAGGGTAGAGATATTGCGTTTTTCAAATCCTGAAAGGTTAACGAGTTTTAACATTTCGGTAACCTTTTCTTTAATATTCTTTTCGGACCATTTCTTTATGCGAAGTCCAAATGCCACGTTTTCAAACACGTTAAGATGTGGAAAAAGGGCATAACGCTGAAAAATGGTGTTTACCTGTCTTTTGTAAGCAGGAACACCATTGATTTTTTTACCTTCAAAGACAACATCGCCCTTGTCGGGTTCTAAAAATCCGGCGATTAAACGTAATGTGGTGGTTTTACCGCAACCTGAAGGACCTAAAAAGGTTATAAACTCTTTGTCCTTGATTTCAAGGTTTAAATTGTCAAGCACCAATTCATCATCAAATGCTACCGAAATGTCTTTAAGTTCTACTATATTTTCTTTTTGCATTAAAAGCATCCCCCTTTGTTCAACACATAAGTGTCGAAACAAGAATTATTTTTGGCAGTAGAGAAATGATAGAGCCACATTTCTCAAGTCGCCTATCTTGCTCGATACCCGCCGCTTCCTCGTAATATGCCCTGAACAAAGGGTTTTTCATAGTTTTCTCGCACAAGCGGAAACTACGGCATAAAATCTGAAACAGCACTCTACACAAGATGCTTTGTCGACTAAAACCGACATATTTTGTTAGTATATATAACAATACAAATATATAATATATTACCTTAAAAGTCAAGGGTTATTTTGTGGGTTAAATTGGAAATGTAAATGCAACAAAATTATGAAGAAAATGTTAATAGTCAGAGAAAGTCAAAGAATTTTTCAAAAAACTATTGACAAATGAAAATTTTGGCATATAATAATAACTGTTAGCACTCGCAATACGAGAGTGCTAAAAATGAAACGGGGTGACAAAAATAGAGTTAACTCCAAGAAAACAAGCGGTTTTAAAGGCTATCGTTAAGGCTTATATTGAAACAGGCGAACCGATAGGTTCAAAGATTTTGACAAGCCTTATTGAGAATGCGCCCTCTTCGGCGACACTTCGAAACGAGATGAGCGAACTTGTGAGTATGGGGCTTTTGGAACAGCCTCACACTTCGGCGGGTCGAATCCCAACAAGTGACGGCTTAAAGCTTTACGTCAATAATCTTATGTTAAAAAGTGAAATATCTCCAACTGATAAGGGTTTTATTGACGGACGTTTTGAAACGATTAATGAAATGCCCGAAAAAATACCTGCGAAGGCGGGGGAGATATTATCCGACTTAACTTCGCTTCCTGTAATTGCTTGTCTTATAACTCCGAGTACCACAGTTATCAAAAAGGTTGAACTTTTGGGAATTAGCCGAAATACTGTAATGCTTTTGGTTGTGACCAACGATTCGAGAACAAGAAATCGTATGTTGAGGCTTAGCGCTGAACACACACCGCAAGTTCTTGAACGGTTCAAAGAAATTGTTGAGACAAAAATTAAAGGAAGACCTTTGGAAGAACTAAGTATTGGCTATATGCAAAGTCTTGTTGCTTCCTTAGGACTTGATTCATTTAAACTTATGCCACTTATTACTGCGGTATTCGAAACGGCAAATGAAATTGAAAATATGACGGTTGACCTTAGCGGTGCTTCTCGATTATATAATATTTGCGGCAATGAAGAGCGAACAAGAAGAATTATTTCGCTAATAGAAAGCCGTGACCCGATTATTTCATTATTTGAAAGGGTTGGCGACGGAGTTGTTTTTGGCAAGGATACAGGTTTTAGTGAACTTGAGAGCGATACTCTCATAGCCGCGAGATTTGGGAATGAAAAATATAAAGGATATATTGCTCTTATAGGACCTAATAGACTTTCGTATGAGCAACTTATTCCAACAATAGAATATACGGCGGAAAAATTAACCGAGGTTATAACTACCGCTCAAAAAGATATGGAGGATTGATTTTGGTGGCTGAGGAAACAAAGGTGCCAGAAACCGAACAAAAGGCAAAGCCTGAAAAGAAAAAGAACAAAAAGGACTTGGAAATCGAGGAACTAAAAAAACAACTCGAAGAAAAGAACGATTTGTTGCTTAGAACTGCCGCTGAATTTGACAACTTTAAAAAACGTACCGAACGCGAAAAATTAACCGTTGCCGAATTTGCAAAAGCAGGACTTATCAAACAACTTTTGCCGATACTTGACAATATAGACCGCGCGGGTATGGTAGAAAAAGACACCCCCGACTATATTAAAGGTATTGAAATGATTGTAAAGCAATTTGAAGGAATTGCAGGAAATCTCGGTGTAGTTGAAATCGCGAAAGCAGGGGATGAATTCAACCCCGAACTTCATGAAGCTGTAATGCACGTGGAAGATGAAACTCTCGGTGAAAACGTTATAGCTGAAGTTTTACAAAAAGGCTATAAAATAGGGGAAACGGTTATCCGTGCCGCTATGGTTAAAGTTGCTAATTAAAACATTTATTTATATTAAGGAGAAATTAAAATGGGAAAAATTATAGGTATTGACTTAGGTACTACAAACTCTTGCGTAGCAGTTATGGAAGGTGGCGAACCTGTTGTAATCGCTAACGCTGAAGGTGGAAGAACAACTCCTTCTGTTGTTGCTTTCTCTAAAACAGGCGAAAGAATGGTAGGTCAGGTTGCAAAGCGTCAATCTATCACCAACCCAGACAGAACTATCAGTTCAATTAAACGTGATATGGGTACTTCAAACACCGTTGAAATAGACGGCAAAAAGTACACCCCACAAGAAATTTCGGCTATTATCCTTCAAAAATTGAAGGCTGATGCTGAAGCATATCTCGGCACAACCGTTTCTGAAGCAGTTATCACTGTTCCTGCTTACTTTACCGATGCTCAACGTCAAGCAACCAAGGATGCAGGTAAGATTGCAGGTCTTGAAGTTAAGAGAATTATCAACGAACCTACCGCAGCTGCTTTGGCTTACAGTATCGACAAGGAAGATGACCAAAAAGTTATGGTATATGACCTTGGCGGTGGTACATTCGACGTATCTATTATCGAAATGGGCGACGGCGTTCAAGAAGTACTCGCTACAGCCGGTAACAACAAACTCGGTGGTGACGACTTCGACAAGCGCGTTATGGACTACATCGTAGCAACATTTAAGGCTGAACAAGGCATCGACTTATCAAACGATAAAATGGCTATGCAACGTGTTAAAGAAGCTGCTGAAAAGGCTAAGATTGACCTTTCAGGTATGACCACAACCGATATTAACTTGCCATTTATTACAGCTGACTCAACAGGTCCTAAGCACTTTGAAACAACCTTGACAAGAGCTAAGTTCAATGAACTTACCGCTGATTTGGTAGAAGCTACAATGGTTCCTGTTCGTCAAGCAATTGCCGACTCAGGTCTTGATAAAAACGAAATCAATAAGGTTCTTATGGTTGGTGGTTCTTCAAGAATCCCTGCTGTTCAAGAAGCAGTTAAGGCATTTATGGGTAAAGAACCCTTCAAGGGCATTAACCCTGACGAATGTGTAGCACTCGGTGCTTCATTACAAGCAGGTGTACTCGGCGGCGATGTTAAGGGTCTCCTTCTTCTCGACGTAACACCTCTCTCACTCGGTATTGAAACAATGGGTGGTGTTTCTACAAAGGTTATCGATAGAAACACAACAATCCCTGCAAAGAAGAGCCAAATCTTCTCAACTGCGGCTGACGGTCAAACTTCTGTTGAAGTACACGTACTCCAAGGTGAACGTGAATTCGCAAAGGATAATAAAACTCTCGGTGTATTCCATCTCGACGGTATCGCATCAGCTCCTCGCGGTGTGCCACAAATCGAAGTAACCTTCGATATCGACGCTAACGGTATTGTTCACGTTTCTGCTAAAGACCTTGGTACAGGTAAAGAAAATGATATCACAATCACTTCAAATACCAATATGTCTAAAGATGATATCGATAAGGCTGTTAAGGAAGCTGAAGAATATGCTGCTGAAGACAAGAAGCGTAGAGAAGCAGTTGATATTCGCAACGGCGCTGACCAAATGATTTACACAACCGAAAAGACACTCACCGACCTTGGCGACAAGATTACTGAAGAAGAAAAGGGCAAGATTGAAACTGCTAAGGAAGCTCTTAAAGAAGCTCTCAAGGGTGAAGATATCGAAGCTATTAAGGCAAAACAAGAAGAACTCCAAAAGGAAATCTTCGCAGTTAGCGAAAAGCTTTACAAGGCTGCTAATCCACAAGGTGCTGAAGGTGCTCCTACAGGTGATGCACAAGGCGACCCCAACGTATATGAAGCAGACTATACCGACGTAGACGATAACAAATAAAAATTTATAATGTAGGGGTCGATGCCCACATCGACCCGCATGGGCGGATTTTGATATCCGCCCCTACAATTATTTTTGTAGGAGAATTATTTTGGCGGATAAGAGAGATTATTATGAAGTCTTAGGTGTTGACAAATCAGCATCTGAAGATGAGTTAAAAAAAGCATATAGAAAAGCAGCCAAAAAGTATCACCCCGACCTGAACCCAGGTGACGAAGCGGCAGAAAAGGCTTTTAAAGAGGTTAATGAAGCCTATGAGGTTTTGTCCGATAGTCAAAAACGTGCTCGTTACGACCAATTCGGTCATGCGGGTGTTGATCCAAACTTCGGCGCAGGCGGCGGCTACGGTGGTGGCGGTTTCGGCGGAGGTTTTGGTGACTTCGGCGACCTTGGTGATATATTCGGTTCTATTTTTGGAAATGGCTTTGGCGGTGGTTTTGGTGGCGGTTCACGTCGCTCAAACCCTAATGCCCCAAGACGCGGAAATGATACCGCGGCTTCGGTTGTCATTTCCTTTGAAGAAGCGGCAAAAGGCTGTAAAAAGACCGTTAAGGTCACAAAGATTGACACTTGTCCCGATTGTAATGGTACGGGTGCTAAAAAGGGTACAACCGTTAAGACCTGTCCTATTTGTCACGGTAGCGGTCAAGTAGCGGCGGCACAGCGTACACCTTTTGGTGTTATTCAAACCCAACAGGTTTGTAGCGAGTGTCGTGGTAGCGGTAAGATTATTGAAACTCCTTGTGACAAGTGTAACGGCAAGGGAAGAATTAGACATACTGTTGAAAAGACAGTTGAAATTCCTGCGGGTATTGATGACGGTCAAGTAATCAATTTGCGCGGTGGCGGTGATAGCGGTGTAAATGGCGGTCCTTCGGGTGACCTTCGTATTAATGTAAACGTTCGCCCACACCCAATTTTTGAGCGTGACGGTTATGATATTTACTGCGAGATACCTATAACCTTTACCCAAGCGGCTTTAGGCGCGGAAATAATCGTTCCGACCCTTGACGGAAAGGTTAAATTCACCATCCACGAAGGTACCCAACCAGGCGATGAATTCAAGCTTAAGGGTAAGGGTGTTCAAAGGCTTAACTATTCGGGTAAGGGTGACCAATACGTTAAAATCGTGGTTGAAGTACCTAAGGATTTATCGAAAGCGCAAAAGGAAAAACTTAAAGAGTTTGACGGCGTGACCGATGAGAAAAACTATAAAAAACAAAAAAGTTTTTTGGATAAAGTAAAAGATTTTTTTGATTAGTCAAAAAGGCGGAAATCGTTTGATTTTTGCCTTTTAAAATTATAGTTGTAAATTTTGGATTAAAGTGATAAAATATATCTATAGTTTTTTGGACGGGAGTCTTTTTATGAAAATAGTTATTAACGGATGTGGCAAAATAGGCAAGACAATTCTCGCAAGTTTAGTTGCTGAGGGTCATGATGTTGTAGCGATTGATAATAATCCGCAGGTTTTGGCTGAAATTACTAATATATACGATGTTATGGGTGTCTGCGGTAATGGTACCGATAGTGACGTTTTATTGGAAGCAGGTGTGGAAAATGTTGATTTGCTTGTTTCTATGACCGGTTCGGATGAACTTAATATGCTTAGTTGCTATCTTGCTAAAAGGCTTGGTGCGGGAAATACAATAGCCCGTATCCGCAACCCTGAATATAATGATAAAAGTTTGGGCTTTATGCGTGAACAAATGGATATATCGCTTACTATCAATCCTGAACTTTTGACATCGGTTGAAATGTTTAACCTTTTAAAACTTCCGTCTGCTGCGAAGGTTGAAACCTTTAGCGTTAAAAATTTCGAACTTGTTGAAATAAGACTCAAAGCAGATTCTTCGCTTGATGGATTGAAGCTTATAGATATGCGAAATAAGTTTAAGGCGAAATTCCTTATTTCTGCAGTTGGCAGAAATGAGGAGGCATATATTCCTGACGGTAATTTTATGCTTAAAAGCGGGGATAGAATTTGCATTAGCGCTACTTCTAATGAGATAATACACCTTATGAAAGAATTGGGAATTCAACAAAAGAGCGCTAAAAAAATTATGATTTTCGGCGGTGGAAAGTTGGCATATTATCTTGCTAAAAGACTTAGCGATGCTAATATGTCGGTTACAATTATTGAAAAAAATTCTGCCGTTTGCGAAGCGCTGTGCGAGGCTATACCAAAGTGTACGGTAGTAAATGCTGACGGTACTGACCAAGAAGTATTACTCGAAGAGGGGCTTTTGTCGGTTGATGCATTTGTGTCGCTAACTGGTATGGATGAACAAAATATATTGATGTCGGCTTATGCTCAATCAAAGGGTGTGCCGAAGGTTATTACGAAAATTAACCGTGAGGGACTGATACCGTTGGCGGAAAACTGGGGTTTGGATACTATTATATCGCCTAAAACATCGGTTTCGAATGTCTTGGTTAGATACGCCAGAGCGCTTGAAAACTCACAAGGCAGCAGCGTTGAAACCCTTTATAAATTGATGGATGACAAGGTTGAGGTTCTTGAGTTTAAGGTTAAGGATGATTTCGAAAAATTTGATGTTCCTTTTAAGGAATTAGCGCTTAAGCCGAATACCCTTGTTGCCGGAATTATACGCGACCGCAAGACAATTATCCCAACAGGTGACGATATGTTTAAGCCAAATGATAAGGTTATTATTTTGGCGGCCAATCAGCGTATAAATAAACTTTCGGATATTTTAAGGTGATAGGCTTATGAATCGTAAAATGGTTTTTTACCTTTTAGGTAAGATTTTAGTTATTGTAGCAGCGCTTATGTGTCTGCCTCTTGTATGTTCGGTGATTTATGGAGAACAGCCTTCAATATTGGGATTTGCTGTTACGATAGCAATTTGTTTGTGTTTGGGCTTGCTTTTGGCTAAAATATGCAATCCGAAAGACAAAACTATTTTCGCCAAGGAAGGATTTGTAATAGTTGCGCTAACTTGGGTGGTTATGTCGCTTGTTGGTGCGTTACCTTTTGTTATAAGCGGAGAAATTCCATCGTATGTTGATGCGATATTTGAAACTGTCAGCGGTTTTACCACGACCGGAGCTTCTATTCTTACAAATGTAGAATCTATGTCACACGGCTGTCTTTTTTGGCGTAGTTTTACCCACTGGGTAGGCGGTATGGGTATTCTTGTACTTGTACTTGCTATTGTTCCTACCGATTCGGGTAGGTCGATGCATATCGCCCGTGCCGAAATGCCGGGACCCATAATTGGCAAACTTGTGCCAAAACTTAAAACAACGGCTAAGATATTATATTTGATTTATATTTGTTTCACTTTGTTGGAAGTTGTTTTGCTTTTGATAGGTGGTATGAGTTTATTTGACTCATTAGTACACAGCCTTGGTACCGCGGGTACGGGTGGATTTGGTATTAAATCTGACAGTCTGGCTTCTTACACCCCTTATATGCAATGGATAATTGCGATATTTATGTTGATTTTCGGTGTGAATTTCAATATTTATTATCTGATTTTGGTTAAAAAAATTCGCACTGCTTTTAAAAGCGAAGAACTTTGGGTGTATATTGGTATAGTTTTGGGCGCGGTAACTATTATAACTTTGAATATATACAATAGTTTCAACAATTTTGCCGAGGCGATAAGACACGCTACTTTCCAAGTGGCATCGGTTATAACGACAACAGGTTATTCAACCGCAAACTTCAGCATCTGGCCCAATCTTTCAAAAGGTATATTATTCTTGCTTATGTTTATAGGCGGTTGCGCAGGTTCTACCGCTGGCGGTCTTAAGGTTTCGAGAGCAGTTTTGCTTGTGAAACGCGCCTTTTCAAACCTTAAACGTTCGTTGCATCCGCGTTCGACAGAACTTGTGAAACTTGAGGGCAAAAAGGTCGATGAGGAAACTTCCAATGGCGTTTTGGTTTATTTTTCACTGTATTTTATCTGTATTACAGTTGTTTTCTTCTTGCTTTTGTTTGAGTCGTTTGATATGGAAACCAATCTAACTGCGACAGTTTCTTGTTTTAATAATATTGGACCTGCGTATGCGAGCGGATGGGATAATTACGATATTTATTCTCCTTTTTCAAAGATTGTATTGTCCTTTGCAATGCTTCTTGGAAGACTTGAAATTTATCCAATGATTTTGCTTTTTTCACCTGCTAGTTGGCTTAAAAGAAGGAAGATTAAGTAATAATGAAAATCGGCGTGTTACGCCGATTTTTTTTACTTGCAATCCTTTTGAAAAAATGATATACTAAAAACGAATAAATGTTCGACAGGAGATTTTGCTATGTCAAAGCGACCGCTGACCGAAAAACAACAAAACGTTTATAATTTTATTGTAAAACAAATGGCAGACGGTTTTCCGCCTACTGTTCGTGAAATTTGTAATAATACAGGGATAAAATCAACCTCTACTGTCCACGCTATTTTGGGCGTTTTGGAAGAAGAAGGCTATATTGTGCGCGATGCTAAGTATTCCCGCGCTATAAAAATCGATATGCCAACCTCAGCTTCAATGGTGCCTTTAGTTGGTAGAATTACCGCGGGCAAGCCTATTTTGGCGGTTGAAGAAATTGAAGATTACATACCGTATCCATCCAAAGATGCCGAGGGTTTGTTTGCTCTTAAGGTTGTGGGTTATAGTATGAAAAACGTTGGGATTATGGATGGCGATATTATCGTAGCTGATAAAAATACCCCTTGTAGAAACGGTGATATAGTAGTGGGTATGGATGGCGAAGAAGCAACTGTAAAACGTCTGGTTATAAAGGATAAGGTTGTTATATTTATGCCCGAAAATGAGGATTTTGAACCAATTTATCCCGAAAATCCAACCGTGCTTGGCAAGGTTGTCGGAAGTTTTAGAAAGTATTAAGGTGAACTATGAAATATATTGAACTTTTTACCGACGGCGCGTGTTCGGGAAATCCCGGCCCTGGTGGTTGGGGTGTTGTACTTCGCTACAACGGCCACGAAAAAGAACTTTCGGGCGGAGAAAAAGATACAACCAATAACCGTATGGAACTTACTGCCGTTATAGAGGGGCTTTCGGCTTTAAAAGAGCCGTGTAAGGTGAGACTTGTGACTGACTCTAAGTACGTTGCCGATGGTATCACTAAAGGTTGGGCTGAATCTTGGCGACGCAATAATTGGCGCAAAGCCGATAAAAAACCCGCTTTAAATCCTGACTTGTGGGAGAAGTTGCTCGATTTAATCGCAAAGCACGACGTCACAATCGATTGGGTTAAGGGTCATGCGGGTCACCCCGAAAATGAGCGTTGCGACCGCTTGGCAGTTGCATTTTATCTTAAATTACAGGAGAATTTATGAATATAGCTTTTTACACCTTAGGTTGCAAGGTGAACCAATATGAAACACAGGTAATGCGAGAAGCATTTCAAAAAAAGGGACATAAAGCGGTGCCTACGTCGGCGCCGTTTGATGCGCTTGTGATAAATTCGTGTACAGTTACCGCCGAAAGCGATCGTAAAACCCGTCAGGCGCTTCGCCGTTTTAGAAAGAATAATCCAAACGCTGCGATTGCTCTTACGGGCTGTATGGTGCAAGCCTTTTCGGAAAAGTCAAGAGAACTTGAAGATGCCGATATTATTATGGGTAATACTGACGTTTTAAAGGTGGTAAGTGCAGTTGAAAACTTTTTGCTTGACGGTAAAAAAGTTTTTGAAGTGTCAAAGCACGAAAGGAAAGAGAAGTTTAATACTCCAAGTATTACAAAGTTCGATGAACGTACTCGTGCTTATATGAAAATACAGGATGGATGCGACCGTTTTTGTACCTATTGCATCATCCCAACTGCTCGCGGTTGGCTTCGCTCAAAGGCGATTGACGATATAAAAAACGAGGCTTTGGAACTTGCGAAAAACGGTTTTGTTGAGATTGTTTTGGTTGGCATAAACCTTACTTCTTACGGTAAGGGAGAGGATATGGACATTTGCGATGCGGTAGATGCTGTGTGCTCGGTTGAAGGTATCAAGCGTGTACGTTTGGGTTCACTCGAACCCGACCATATAACCGACCAAATGCTTGAACGATTTAGGCTTCAAGAAAAGTTTTGTCCACAGTTCCATTTGTCGCTTCAGTCGGGAAGTGATAAAACACTCGCTCGGATGAACCGCCATTATGACACGGCATTTTATCGTGATTTGGTTTTAAGAATTAGAAAAGCCTTCCCCGATAGCGCAATCACAACCGATATTATGGTAGGGTTTGCGGGGGAGACAGAAGAAGAATTTTTAGAAAGTCTTTCTTTTGCGAAAGAAATTGGTTTTGCAAAAGCGCATATTTTTGCTTATTCGCGTCGTGAGGGAACCGTGGCTTACGGACTACCTAATCAAGTTAGCAATAATGAAAAGAGCAACCGCTCAAAGCAAATAATAGAAACAACCCTTGAAACCGAGTATGAGTTTTTGGATAAATATATAGGCAGTTGTCAAAACGTGCTTATAGAAACAAAACAAGACGGTTTTTACGAGGGCTATACCGAGAATTATTGTCGAGTAAAAACAAAATCTCCCCAGCGAGAGACCGGGGAGATTGTAAGCGTTCGAATTGTCGGCCGCGAGGGCGACTGTCTTTTAGGCGAAGAATAGGTGTTCAATAAGTATTTTAGCACCTAAGATTATAAGGATAACACCGCCTGTAAATTCGGCTTTTGATTTCCATTTCGAGCCGTAGATGTTGCCGATTTTAACACCGATTGCCGAAAGAGTAAAGGTGATAATACCGATAAATAACACGGCAATATAAGCATATGTATTGTTGCCTTTAAGGTCCATAGCAAGAGAAATACCGGCTGCTAGTGCGTCGATACTTGTTGCAACCGCCATTACAAACATTGTTTTAAAGGCGAATGAATCGTTGCAATCTTCACATTCTTCTTCCTTTGAAAAGGCTTCTTTAATCATATTAGCACCAATTCCGCCGAGTAGTACAAAAGCGATGTAGTGGTCAACTGCTGTAACGTATTTTTCGAAAGCGGTTCCCAAGAAATAGCCGATAAGTGGCATCAAAGCCTGAAATCCACCGAACCAAGCGCCCGTGATTATCATGTGGCGCTTTTTTAATTTTTGGGTAGCAAGACCTTTGCAAATTGCAACCGCAAAAGCGTCCATCGAAAGACCGACTGCTAATATAAAAAGCTCAATTATTCCCATAATTTTACTCCTTTTGATATATTCACGATTTAACATTATATATCAAAAGGAGCTATTTGTCAAATAATTATTGGTTGTATTTGTTCGCCTTTGAGAGCAAGTTCCACGGTTTTGGGAATTAGCGAAAAATCGCAAATTAGTGAATTGTTTTTAGAGTGGGGGTCGTCTTGCGCGTAGGGGACAAAGAAAATATTTTTCGTGTTGTGTAAAAGACCAATATTTTTTGCACTCGCACCCAAAGCATCGTTGGTGGCGATACCCAAAACCACGGGTTTGTTATTGCGAAGATGGGCTTTTATTGCCATAGTGACGGCACTATCTGTAATGCCTAAGGCGTTTTTAGCAAGTGTATTGCCTGTGGCGGGTGCCACTACTAAAATATCAAGTAGGTTTTTAGGTCCTATCGGTTCAGCAGCGGCGATACTGTTTATAATTTTATTTTTACAAATTTCTTCTACTTCTTTTATTAAGTCTTCCGCTTTGCCGAAACGGGTATCGGTATGTGATACAATTTCGGACAGGATAGGAAGTATTTTGATTTCATACTGACTAAGGGTTCTAAGTGCTTTTAGAGACTCTTTTATGGTACAAAAGGAGCCTGTTATAGCGTAGCCCAAGGTGATGTTTTTCATATTATTCTCCCTTTAGTTGTAAAAACGAATGAGTTCACTTACTGTTTTTGCGAGTATTTTTCCTGCGGTTTTTGGTGCGGTTTTTCCGGGGAGAGCCGGTGCTTTTTGGGCGTTAAGACCTAATGATACAGCATACTCGTGGTTGAATCCGCCCTTTGATGAAAGGTCCAAAAGTAAACTACAAGGAAGATTTTTGAGTGCTTTGTCGGACAGTACGGGGAAATCTACGGTGTTGAAAATGATATCGTACCCTAAATACATATTCTCGAGTTCCTCGGTATTTATGTAATTAAATCCGAGAGCTTCGAGTTCGGCAAAATCTTTAGGTTTTCGGGCGCTTACTGTAACGTTTGCGCCAAGATTTTTAAGTCTATTTGCCAAAATTTTACCAACTCTACCATTGCCAATAACCAAAATTTTGCTTTGCCAAAGGGTAAAATCGGTATTTTCTATTGCGATTTTAATAGCGCCTTCAGCGGTAGGTACGGCGTTTAAAAGAGCATAACTGTCGAGCGTGTTGTAGTCGATACACTTTCGGTTTTTGAAGTTGTAGTTACAGCATAAAATGAGTTGGTCGCTTGTTTTGTCGTAAATTTCCGAGAGAGGAATTACCCTGTTTGTAAGGGGCGCAAATACTGTTGTACCATCACGTGTTGTCGGCACGGGAAGTATCAAAATGTCCGAAAGCGCAATATCTCCCTTGTCCTCGGGATAAAGACCTAAGGTGCTAACAAAGAAGTTTTGGTTTTCGAGGCTGTGTTTTACGGTCTTAAGACGTGTGTCTCCGCCTACTATACATATTTTTTTCATACTGTCCCTCCAAAAAAAGTAAGTGCCTAATACAGTTTATGGCACTTACTTTTTTGTGTTACGGTATTTCTTTTATTAATAAGTCTTTTTGGTTTTTGTCGGGGTTATTTACAATGATTTTACGTAAATGTTCGAGAATTTCTCCGATTTTTTCGCCCTTATACCCAAGTTGGATAAGCGCCTTTCCGTCTATTGCAAGGTCGCTGATTTTATAGGGCTCACGTTTTTCTAATATTTCTTTTAGTAATGCTTTGTCCCAATCTTTATACTCGAAAAATGCGGTTATAATTTCGGGGTTTGAAAGGTTAAGCATTTCTTTTATTTGTGGCTTTGTTTTAGGGGGTTCAAAGGTTTGAAGTTTGTCGAAAATGCGGAAAAATTCACGCTCATTATTCGAAGGTTTTAGTTTGTCTAAAGATTTTGAATCGATGCTTAAATAAAGACAAATAAGTGGATTGTTTCTATGTTCCTTTATTTTTTCGAAGTTGGGTATTTTGTTGACACCGATAAATTCTAAACCGCCGCAAATGATGAGGTCTTTGAAAACTTCGAAGTTTTCGCCCAAAACCGCCTTTTTAAGTTCTGTAAATATTCTTTCGCGGCTAACGTTTTCGAGCAAATGAGCGCAATCTAAAGC
>JAZORM010000092.1:0-3918 GCA_045656585.1 Acutalibacteraceae bacterium | reverse complement strand
AAAGCTGTGTCTAACCTTGCCCGTAAACATACCCGATGAGATTAGATTAGAGGATATATTCATTTTTTGAGCGATATCTTTGATTTTATCATATTCCCCTACATCCAAAGTGAGAAATACGACCTTATTCCAAACAAGCTTGTCGGCTTCCTCAAAAGTACATTCAGGAGCTTCAAAGCCTTCGTATTCTTGATGAAAATCGGTTTCGCTATTTCTAAGCAAGGTATAAGACTTATCTGCCGAATGAATTTCGCAACCCACGTCTAATTTAGCATCAATTATAGCCTTTAAAAGTTTGTGGTCTTCGTAAGAAATTTTTTCTTGGAAAAGTACTTCACGATTTTCGTAATCAAATATCATACAACCGTTAGCAACAACCGACGGTGAAAACTCTTTCAAATTATTCGTTACAGTGCTTATCGCGTTGGCAGCTCTACCCGTAGCAACCGAGAACTTACCGCCTTCACGCATGAAATATTCGATTTTTTCGATATTGTTTTTTGGTATAGTGCCATTACATACAAGAGTATCGTCGACGTCACTTGCAATAAGGCAACCATCAAAAATTCCCATTTTTAAATTTTAACTTCCTTATAAATTTATCAAAATATTCGGGTAATTCCGAATCAAATTCCATATATTCCAAAGACCTAGGATGAACAAATCCAATCTTTTTAGCGTGTAGACACTGACCCGAAAGTTCGGTAATTATCTTTTTCGGACCATATACGTCATCACCTGCAACAGGATGTCCAAGGTATGCCATATGTACTCTGATTTGGTGTGTTCTTCCGGTTTCAAGTCTAAGTTTTAAATGAGTGAAATCTCCAAAACGTTCTAAAACTTCATAATGTGTTGTAGCATTTCTTGAGGCAGTATTTGTAACCGCCATTTGTTTACGCTTTACAGGATGTCTACCGATAGGAGCGTTTATAGTTCCCGAATCTTGTTTAATATTGCCGTAAACCACAGCTTCATACTCGCGTGTAAAACTGTGTTCGCTGATTTGTTTGGCTAAAAAATTATGCGAATTATCATTTTTGGCAACCATCAAAAGACCGCTTGTATTTTTATCAATCCTATGAACAATACCGGGTCTCATCACACCGTTTATGCCCGAAAGCTTTCCTTTACAGTGGTACAAAAGACCGTTTACAAGCGTACCGTCGAGATTGCCCGCCGCGGGATGAACAACCATTCCCTTTGGCTTGTTTACAACCAACAAATCATCATCTTCAAAAACAATAGAAAGATTTAAATTTTGAGGAACAACGTCAAGCTCGACAGGGTCAGGTATTTCAATCTCGACAATATCGCCATTTTGAAGTTTGTCGTTCTTCGAGGCAATTTTGCCGTTAATCGAAACCATATTATCCGCAATAAGCTTTGATGCTCTCGAGCGCGTAATTTCCGCTTTTTGAGCAACGTAAACGTCAATACGTTGACGGTCGTTTTCGAGATAAGTTTCTACTATATTATTCATTATTCTCTTTAGCTTGAAGCATTTTTTCTTTTTTCAATTTCGATTCGCGATAACTATCAAATATAAAATATACAATTAAGAGACCTGCACCAATAACAACAGCGCAATCGGCAATATTGAAAATAGGAAACGTTGGATAAAATTCAAAATGCAAAAAGTCAACTACGTTTCCATCGCGGAAAATACGGTCGATCATATTGCCAAGTCCGCCAAACAAAATAAGAGATATTGCCCAAAATAAAATCTTATTTTGTTTTCCAAGCTTTAAAAGCATTGTAAAACATACAATCATAAGGATTGCTGTGATTGAGAGCAACGTCCAAGTTTGTCCATTGAGTATTCCCCAAGCACCGCCTTTATTATTGATATAAATCAAATCAATAAAGCCGTTTAAGAACTCTTTACTCTCGCCTAGTTCGAAATTATTGATAACAAAGTATTTCGATACTTGGTCAGCAACGAGAAACAAGCAACCGGACAAAATAGCTAAAATATAACTAATCAAGTGTTTTCACTCCAAAATTATTCTTCAATTTCTTCCGCAAGTGAAAAACCGGAAGATACGTCTTCCATTTTTTCTTGCGAAACGGTTTCACTTTTAAGTTGTGGCTTTGTTTCGATAAAATCTTCCGCTTTAGGAATTTGGTCGATTTTAGCGCTAATAATATCAGCCATTTCTTGTGGGGTCATATCTACTGTGTCAGGGATTTCCTGTAAGATATTAAGGTGTTCCTTATATTTAGAGGTAACAGAAGATTTGAAAGCAACGATTTCAAGCTTTAATTTGTCAAATAAAACTTGTTGTCTCTTAACCGCATCTTCCGAGGCTTTAACAATACTTTGAGCCTTCAAATTTTCTTTTTCAACCATTTGCTCAAGTTCTAATTTTAACGCCGCTTTACGTTCATTTGCCTTACGCTCAAAAGCTTCGGCCAATTCCTTTTCTTTTTCGGTAATTATAATGATATTTTTTTCAGCGTTCGAGATTATTTCTTCGCTTTTTTCTTTAGCTTCGTTAACAATATGGTCAGCAAGTTTTTGAGCATTAAGCAAAACGTTTTGGATGCTGTTTTGAGCCGACTTGAAGTTTTCAACCTCAGTTTCAAGTTGTTCAATTTTTGCAGTATAATCCTTGATTAAGCGTTCAAATTGAAGATAATCAGCTTCAACCTTGTCAAGAAATACGTCAACTTCTTCAGTCTTATAACCGCGCAAACCGGTTGTGAAATCTATGCTTTTAATTTCGAGTGCTGATAACATATTAAACCTCCGTAATTTTAAAAACAGTTATACTGTAATATAATCCTATCTTTTTTTGTATGATTTTTTGATGATAAAATTTTGAATTTTCCTTTTCGGCGAACCGAAATAACGTCGCCATCGCAAATCAATTTAGTGGCTTTAGTAGAAACGACCGAATTTACCGAAACAAATCCGTCGTCGATAAATTCACAAGCTGTATTACGCGAAACGTTAGCAATAGCCGAAACAACACAGTCAAGTCTCATAGAAGCAACACTAACCGATTTTTCGATTTTCTCATCAGTTTCGGGCAAGGGCAAACTATGACCCAAAGAGCAATTAACACCAATTCTACCGATTTTTGTAATATTTTTTAAGACGTAATCTTTAATATCACTCGATAAGAAAACAACTGCTCTTCCCTTTTCTATAAGAATATCGCCTATCGTTTCACGGGCAATACCTAAAGCCATCAAAGAACCTAAAAAATCACGATGACGTAGTTCGTCAATCTCACGAAAAGTAAAGGTTATTGAACTAATTGGAAAGGTTGGCTCGTCCATCCACTCGGGATAGCAACACAAATAAACTCTTTGCGCCGATTGATATCCGCCATCGAACGAATAAAACATAGTTCTCGGTTTTAAATAGTTGTCAACCAAAACCGCTTCCTCAACCGATAAGAACCCCAAAAATTTTGGTTTATTATTAAGACTACTTGAATCGAGAGTGTCACTAACTCTTGCTAACAGAAGTTCGCTATCCATTAAAAATACATACGACTATCGTCAAATTCTTCGAGCATAAGCTCACCTGCAACGTCAACGTCGCAAGGAACGATTATAAAGGTTGAAACAGCAACCTTACGGATATTACCGTGATTAGCGTAAGCGGCACCACTCAAAAAGTCGATAATTCTTCTTGAAACGTCGCGTTCGCAAGATTCAAGATTCAAAACAACGGTTTTCTTATCGTTTAAATGGTCAGCAATTGAAGTAACGTCATCAAAACGTTCAGGTTTTACGAGAATAACCTGCATTTGATTCAAATTAAAGTTTACGGTTTTAGACTTTCCGCCTAAAACACGAGGAGTTGTCTCACGCTTTGGTTCAGCAGTAACCGGTTTGCGTTTTGGAGCAACTTCTTCCTCTTCATATTCTTCAAATTCATCTTCTTCGGGGATATCCATTATG
>JAZORM010000091.1:0-10046 GCA_045656585.1 Acutalibacteraceae bacterium | reverse complement strand
GTGATGTTTTTTGTGGGTGCGGGTGTTGTGGCGTTCTCGATACCGCTTATAAAAATTCTAACAACCGAGTCGTTCTTCTCGGCTTGGAAATATGTCCCTATGCTCACTGCGGCTATGGTATTTAGTGCATTTACAAATTTTATGGGCTCGGTTTATATTGTTGAAAAACGTAGCAAAAACTCCTTCCTTACAACGATGGTTGGAGCGGTGCTTAATATAATCCTCAACTTTATTTTGATTCCGTCGCCTTTGGGTGTTCAAGGTGCCGCTATCGCAACTTTCTTGAGTTATTTGTTGATTTTTGTGATAAGAGCAGTAAATGTTTTAAAATATATACCATTTAAAATGTACTATAAAACAGTTGTTATAAATACTGTAATTTTGATAGTTCAAACTGTGTTTATGGTTGGTGAATTGCCCTTTAATATTGCGGTACAGGTTGCATCAATTGTTTTGATGGGTATTGTGAATTTTAAATTTATCAAGATTTTTGCGGTTAAAATACTTTCGTTTTTGAAACGTGGTTAAGGAGAAAATATGAGTTTTTTGTGGAATACCCTTGTGGGCAGGCTTGTTGTAACGTTTTTTGTTTCAATGGTGCCGATAATTGAACTTCGCGGCGCGTTGCCGATTGCAACGGGACTAGGTGTTGAGTGGTATATCGCATTGCCGATTGCGATTATTGGAAACATCATCCCCGTTCCGTTTATTATAATTTTTATAAAGAAGATTTTCGAGTGGATGAGCCGTCAAAAAGGCTTTTTGGCGAAGATTGTTGTAAAAATGGAAGAAAAAGCCTTCTCGAAAAAAGATACAATCGAAAAATACGGCCCTTGGGGTCTTTGGCTGTTTGTGGCAATACCGCTCCCCGGTACAGGCGCATGGACGGGTGCGTTGATTGCGGCGATGATGGGAATTTCTCTCAAAAAATCTTTCCCCGCAATCGCGACAGGCGTTTTGACCGCGGGAATTATCGTGGCATTTGTGAGTTATGGTGCCGCAGCGCTTCTGTTCTAAGAGCGGAAAACAATCCATATAAAATTATAGAAAAAAGCCTATAGATTCAACCGAATCTATAGGCTTTAACTATTTATGTAATTATTCCATTACGATAGCAATCTTAACGCCGGTGAGAGAGATGTTCTTTTCCATAGCGTCAACGTATTGTTCGAGCGGATAATGGTCGGTAACGAGTTTTTCAATCGGAATATTCATTTCTTTAGCCTTCTTAACAAAGCCAAGAGTTTCGATATATTCCTGAGCTGAATATACCCAAGAGCCAACCAATGTGATTTCCTTGTTGCAAAGGTCGAAGTGGGGGTTCATTGTGCATTCGCCTGCATTTACAAAGAAGCCCATTTCGCAATAACCGCCGCCACGACGAACGTACTTGTAAGCGTCAGCTGCTGCTTGAGGAACACCTGTGCATTGGAATACGAAGTCAGCACCAAAGCCGTGTGTAAGTTCTTGAACCTTGGCAACTCTTTCTTCAATAGTTTTGAGTTCACGGAAGTTAATTACAGCGGTAGCACCCATTTCTTTAGCAAGTTCAAGACGTGTATCAACACCGTCAACTGCGATGATGTTTACAACGCCTGCAGCCTTTAAAACTGCGATTTGCATAAGACCGATAGGTCCACAACCTTGTACCAATACGGTAGAACCAAAGTTGATAAGGTTGGTAGAATTAGCGCGGTTCCAAGAGTGAACGCAAACGCAAGCGGGCTCGATAAGCATTCTTTCGTCAACAGACATACCGTTTACAACGAAGATTGAAGAATCTTTACGAACCAAGATGTGTTCAGCAAACCAACCGTTGTTGTGGTGTTCAGCATCGTCTTCAATAAGACCGTAAACGCCAAGACCTGCGCAAAGGTTAGGAAGTTCAGGATAACGTTTGCAGTAGTCACATTCGCCGCAGAGAAGAACAGAGGTAACAACCTTGTCGCCGACTTTAATGGGGTCGCCCTTAGTATCGGTTGTAACGCCTTCACCAATTGCTACAACTTCACCGGTGCCTTCGTGACCGAGAACGATTTCTTTGTAACCAAATGGATTGTAACGATATTCGTGAACGTCGGTACCACAAATACCGCAACCTTCAACCTTAACGAGAATTTCGCCGGGGCCTGGGGTAGGGATTTCTATGTCGCGCAATTCGACAATAGCTTCGCCTTCAACGCCGTCTACAATTTTTGGTTTTACGAGATATGCTACTTTTGATGTTGCCATAATTAAAACTCCTTTTAATATGTAATTAGTTTTACAACCATAAATATTATAGCAAATTGTTAAATTTTTGTCAATCTAAAATGGAGATATAATAGCAAATCTTAAAAACAGCCGATAGACGAAATGTCTATCGGCTTTAATATTATTTCAAAAATCCGTTTACGATTTGTTCTTCGGCTTCTTGTTCGGTAAGACCTAAGGTCATAAGCTTTATAAGTTGTTCGCCTGCAATTTTACCGATTGCGGCTTCGTGAATGAGCGAAGCGTCAATATGATTTGCGGTAATTTTTGGTACCGCTGAAACGTGAGCCTTATCCATAATAATAGCATCACATTCGGTGTGGCCGTTACAAACGTTATTACCGTTGATGGTCGACAAGAAGAGTTGGCTCGAATTATCCTTTGCAACCGAGCGAGAAACAACGTTTGCGCTCGAGTTTTCACCGTCGAGGTCAACCACAAAATCGGTTTCAGCATATTGGTCTTCGTGGGTCATAAGTTTTTCGTGAACAACAAGGGTTGCATCCTTGTCGAGTCTGGCTTTGGTAACACGTTTGGTCGAGTTGATACCCTCGATTTGAGTTGTTTCCATTTCCATATAACCGCCCTCGGCGATATTGATAACTGTGGTGGGGTTCATATTGCTCTCGCCCTCACCGTCGCCCGTACCAACGTGGCGTTCAACGTATTTAACCTTGGCGTTTTTGCCAACGAAAAAGCTATGGATACCGTCGTGACGAGATTCTTCGCTACCGCAGTTGTGGATACCGCAACCCGCAACAATCTCAACGTCGCTGTTTTCGCCGATTATAAAATCGTTGTAAACCAATTCGGTAAGACCGCTTTCGCTGATGATTACGGGAATATGCACCTTTTCGCCCTTTGTATTGGGGGCGATGATGATTTCAATTCCGTTTCCGTCGGTCTTTTCTTTAATATTTATATTTTCGGTCACGTTACGAGATTGTAACGCACCGTTCGCACGAATATTGTAAGCGCCCGAAGGGGTGCCTTCAATATCGGCTATCATTTTTAATAAATCTAATTCATTATTGTTCATATTTTATTCCTCACAGTTAGCGGTAAGCACTTTACAAGCAATATCGGCTTTGCCTAAAAGCGACGGTAAAATCTCGTCCTTTTTGCCTTCTTGGCTTACTGTTCCGTTTGCCACAACGATAACCTTGTCGGCAATATTCAAAATACGTTCTTGGTGGGAGATTATGATAATCGAACCGCCCAAGGTGTCGTGCATTTTCTCAAAAACTTTAATAAGGTTGTTAAAACTCCAAAGGTCGATACCTGCTTCAGGTTCGTCGAAGAGCGAAACCGCGGTGCCACGGGCTAAAACAGTGGCAATCTCAATTCTCTTGAGTTCGCCGCCCGAAAGCGATGCGTTAACCTCGCGATTGATATAATCTCTTGCGCAAAGACCTACTTGTGATAGATAAGAACAAGCGTCGGTAACGCTGATTTCCTTACCTGCCGCAAGGCTTATAAGGTCGTGCACGGTGATGCCCTTAAAACGAACGGGTTGTTGGAAGGCAAAGCTGATGCCCTTCTTTGCGCGTTCGGTGATAGAAAGATTTGTGATATCTTCGCCGTCGAGCAAAATTTGACCTTCGTCGGGGGTGATAATACCTGCGATAATTTTGGCGAGGGTAGATTTACCGCCACCGTTTGGGCCTGTGATTACCACAAAGCCTTCATCTATTTTGAGATTTATGTTTTTAAGTATTTGCTTTTGTCCGTTTTCACTCTCGGCAGAGAATGAAATATTTTTAAGTTCTAACATATATTCTCCTTTATTTCCCAAAAGTATTTGCGATTGCTTTCAGGAAAGTCATTTAAAATTCCGTGTTCGGGGTCGTAGAAAACACCGTCGAAATAAAGCGACCAATGCCAACAACGAGGTGTTTCAAGACTCAAAATCGCAATTTTTGGAAGTTCGGTTTTATTATTTACTTCTTTTCGCTCTTTAACATAAGCGATGTTATAATTTTCAAGCGTTTTAAACATTTCTTTGAGGGTTGTTTCGCGCTCGTTGTTTAAAAATTTTACAATTTCATCCACACTGACGTTTGCGACCATAGCGAGAACGGCTTGTCCGCATTGTAACGGTGTGGGTTCTTTTATATATTGTGGTTTATTCATATTAAACTAGTAATTTCTCCGCAAAGGTTAATACAAGCGGCATACTTATTATTGAGAAGATGGTTGTGATAGATACCATTGTGGCTGAAACGTCGGTTGCGCGTTCGAATTTGGCCGAGAACATTGTGCAAATAGCGGCGGTTGGCGCACTGGCGCAAATCGAAAGTGCGAGCGGCAAGGTTCCGCGAAGTCCGCAAAGGTAGAAAGTGAATATTACGACAATGGGGAAAACAACAAGCTTTAATACTGTTGCAAAAAGGAGCTTCAAGTCTTTGATACCCGCAAGGATATTGCTGTTTGCTAAATGGTAGCCGATTATTATCATCGGTAGCGGTGTATTTAAGGAAGCCATATAGGAAATTGGTTCAAAGGCGATTTTCGGCACGGGTATTTGCAACACAAAAACCAAGAAAGCCAACACAAAACCAATAAGTCCCGGATTTAAGAAAATCTTTTTTGGGGTGATGGTTTTTATTCCGTCGCCCATAAGGAAAATTCCGTAGCTCCAAGTGATGACGTGGAAAATTGCGATATAGGTTGCGCCGTAGAAAACGCCGTCGTCACCCAAAACTGCTTGTAAGAGCGGAATTGCCATATATCCGCAGTTGGAGAAAATAGCTCCGAATTGAAGAACCTTTTGGCGAGATATGTCGCTGTCCTTGATGAGTAAAGAAGATACTATTATGAAAATAATATGAGCTACCAAGGTCGCAAGACAGCCAATCAGAAGATTTTTAAAAAGTTCGGATGAATATTCTCTTATAAAAGATTTAATCAAAACGCAAGGGGTAACAAGATATAAAATAATATCGGTTATGTTTTTTGCGCCGGTGGCGTTTAATATCTTTGTTTTGTTAAAGATAACGCCCAAAAGTATAAGTATAAAAAGTATTATTACCTGTGTTAATACGGTTATGAACATTATTTAACTTCCTTTGTGAAGCGCAAGAAAGCTTCATCATTTTTGAATACGCCTGCATGCTCTAAAACTTTTGCGAATACGATGCCAATTTCATCCTCGATAATTTTATCGATGTTATCTTGGTTGATGTTGTTGTATTTTGCGATGATTTCTTTTGTCCAATCAGCGTGTTTTTCTAAAACTTCATCCTTTTCAATATCGCGGTTTTCGAGAATGGCGGTTTTGAGAAGCGCCATTTCATCCTTAAGTCTTGCGGGAAGAACGGCAAGACCCATAACCTCGATAAGACCGATGTTTTCTTTCTTGATGTGGTGAAGTTCTGCGTGGGGGTGGTATACGCCCATTGGGTGCTCTTCGGTTGTGATGTTGTTGCGAAGTACCAAGTCGAGTTGGAAATCGTTGTCAACCTTACGAGCAATAGGTGTGATTGTGTTGTGGGGTGTGCCGTCGGTTTCGGCGAACACAAATGCGCTTTCGTCGGTATAACCGCGCCAAGCAGACAAAATCTTGTCAGCGAGTTCGATAAGGCGGTCGGGGTTTTCGCATGATAAACGAATAACTGACATTGGCCATTTTACGATACCTGCTTTGACATCTTCAAAACCGCTGAAGCTAAGCTCGTTCTTGATTGGAGCCTTTGCCATTGCGAAGGTGTAGTTACCGCCTTGGAAATGGTCGTGGCTCAAGATTGAACCGCCAACGATTGGAAGGTCAGCGTTAGAGCCTACGAAATAGTGGGGGAAAAGCTTAACGAAGTCGAGAAGCTTTTTGAAAGTAGCGGTGTTGATTGCCATTGGGGTATGTAGAGCGTTAAACACGATACAATGTTCGTTGTAGTAAACGTAGGGTGAGTATTGCATACACCAATCGGTGTTGTTTATTGTAACGGGGATAATGCGATGATTTTGACGTGCGGGGAAGTTGATACGACCCGCATATCCTTCGCACTCTTTACAAAGCATACATTTGGGATAGCCCGATTGTTTTGCGTTTTTAGCGGCGGCGATAGCCTTGGGGTCCTTTTCGGGTTTTGAAAGGTTGATTGTGATATCGAGGTCGCCGTATTCGGTAGAAGTCACCCATTTCATATCCTTCGATACGCGGTAACGACGGATGTAGTCACTGTCGCAACTGAACTTGTAGTACCAGTCGGTAGCTGCTTTGGGTGATTCATTATATAAAGTTTCGAACTTTTCGGTTACGACGCTTGGGGGCGGAAGTAAAGCCGACATAAGTTTTGTATCGAACAAATCACGCTCGGTGATGTTATCGTCTATAAGGTTGTTTTCGGCCGCAAAGTCGAGAAGTTCCTTTAAAGTTTCTTCGAGGTTAACGTTTTCGAAAGTTTCATCACAATCAAATTCGTCAAGACCTAAAATTTCCAAAAGGCGATTTGTAGCATATACTTCGTCACGCTTCGACAAAAGACCACATTCAATTCCGTAGCAAATCAACTTTCTAATATTTTTATCTATCATAAATTTCATCTCCTACAATATAACTTACTAAATTATACTATAAATACAATATATATGTCAATCGAAAACATTAAGAAAAAATGCAATTTTTTTCTTGACAAAGCAGGTTGGTTGTGATAAAATGTTTAAGCCGCATATTGTGGGCTTTTTAAGTTGCGCCAATTTTAGCGCACGCCTATTGTAGCGAGACTGAAAATAAGCAGGTGAAAAAAATGTACGCAATTATCGAGACAGGCGGAAAGCAATACCGTGTAGAAAACGGCGACGTTATCTATATTGAAAAGCTTAACGCAGAAGTTGACGAAGAAATTACCTTCGACAAAGTTGTTGCTGTAAACAACAGAACTTTAAAGGTTGGTAAGCCCTACGTTAAAGATGCTTTTGTAAAAGGCACCGTTTTGAAGAACGGCAAGGGTAAGAAGATTACTGTCTTCACTTACAAACCCAAGAAGGGTTGCGCTCGTAAGATGGGCCACAGACAACCCTACACTAAAGTACAAATTACCGAAATCGGCTAATAAGTATGACAAGTGTGAAATTTTTAGCTAATGGAAGCCTATGCGGTTTCGAAATTAGCGGTCACAGTTCAATGGATTGTGACGACTTTGAAGGCAAAATAGTTTGCGCGGCAGTTTCGAGTGCGGCTTATATGGCGGCGAACACGGTTACCGAGATTATTGGCGACAAAGCCGATGCTTTGGTGGACGATGGCAAGATGCTTTTCGTTTGTAAAAAGCCGAGTGATGCTACTGTTAAGGTGCTTTTGGGACTAAAGCTTCATTTAACTGCTTTGTCTGAAGATTATAGCAACAATTTGAAAGTTTATGGAGGTGCAAAAAATGTTAAAGATTAACATTCAGTTATTCGCTCATAAAAAGGGTGTTGGTTCTACAAAGAACGGCCGTGACAGTGAGTCCAAACGTCTTGGTGTTAAACGTGCAGACGGTCAATTCGTTTTGGCTGGTAACATTCTCGTTCGCCAAAGAGGTACCCACATTCACGCAGGTAATAACGTAGGCCGCGGTTCTGATGATACTTTATTTGCCCTTATCGACGGTAAGGTTAAATTTGAAAGAGTTGGCAGAGACCGTAAACAAGTTAGTATCTACGCTGTAGAACAATAATAAATACGCCCGAATGCCAAGCATTCGGGCTTGTTTTTTGGGTTTTGATTGGAGTTTTTGCTATGAAAAATTGTCATGTTTGTAATTTTGAGTGTCAAGATGAAATAGAAGTTTGCCCCGTTTGCGGAGCTTATCTTTTAAGGGAAGAAGAAACCAAAGAAGAAAAAATCGCTGAAAAAGCCGAAGAAAAAAAGGAGCCTGTAATTCTTGCTACTTTTGAAGATTTAGTATCGGCTGAAATATTTTGTGACGTTTTAACCGATAATAAAATACCGTACTCAAAACCCGAAGAGGATATGCGAGTGGTTTTCGGTGGAGGTTTTGCGGCACAGGAAATTTATGTTGACCAAACCGATTTTGATAAAGCGAAAGAACTTCTTGAAGAATTTTTACAAAGTGAAGCAGAGTTTATGGCTCAGTTTGACGGAGATTTTGAAGAGGAACAATAATTGTTTTTTAAAAGAAAAGAGAAGAAAATAATAACGAGCTTGTTTTTGTTGCGAGTATAATGCCTGCATATTCGGGTATATATTGCGAAATTCTAAAAGAAAACGGTATACCGTTTATAAATAGAGAGCAAAGAACCGGCGGTTATTTAAGAATTGTCACAGGCGGTCTTTTAGTGCCTGATGATTTTTATGTAAATGAAACTGATTATCAAAGGGCTTTTGATTTATATAAGGCCTTTATTGAACCTGAATTAGAGGAAGAGTAAATGTTTGTAGATATTGCAAAAATACATTTAAAAGCAGGTAAGGGTGGCGACGGCGCCGTATCTTTCCATAGAGAAAAGTATGTAGCGGCGGGCGGTCCCGACGGCGGTGACGGCGGCAAAGGCGGAGATATTATCTTCAAAGCCGACAGCAACTTGTCAACCCTTGCTGACTTTAGATATAAAAGAAAATATACAGCCGAACCCGGTGAAAACGGCGGAACCTCGCGTTGTACGGGCAAAAGTGCGCCAAATCTTGTGATAAGCGTTCCTGTTGGTACTTTGGTAAAAGATGCCGAGACAGGTAGAATTATTGCGGATATTTCCGAGCCTGAGGGTGTTGTTATCGCTAAAGGTGGCAACGGCGGTTGGGGTAACCAACATTTCGCAACCTCGACCCGACAAATACCACGTTTTGCAAAAAGCGGTGCGTTAGGTGAGGAACTTGACGTAACACTCGAACTCAAGCTTTTGGCGGACGTTGGTCTTATTGGTTTTCCAAACGTTGGCAAATCAACCTTGGTATCGGTTGTGAGCCAAGCAAAACCGAAAATCGCTAACTATCACTTTACAACCTTGACCCCTGTTTTGGGCGTTGTTAGCATGGGCGAAGGCAGTTCGTTTGTTATGGCTGATATTCCCGGTCTTATTGAAGGCGCGGGTGAAGGTGTGGGCCTCGGTCACGAGTTCTTGCGCCACGTTGAGCGTTGCCGTATGCTTTTACACGTTTTGGATATCTCGGGTAGCGAGGGCAGAGACCCTATCGACGATTTTGAAAAAATCAATAAAGAACTCGAGGTATTCTCAAGCGAACTTAGTGAGCGTCCGCAAATTGTGGTTGCTAATAAGTGCGACCTTATCGATGAAGAAGAAATTGAAAAGTACAAGAAGTATTTTGAAGATAAAGGATATACTTTCTTCCCAATTATGGCGGCTATTGCCGAAGGTACCGACGTGCTTATAAACCATATCGCGAGTGAACTTGCAAAACTTCCGCCTATTAAGAAGTTCGAGGCTGAACCTAAGCCTGAATTCGAGGCTCCGAAGAACCTTAGAACCTTTACTATTCGCGAACAAAACGACGTTTACTACGTTGAAAACTGCGATTGGCTTATGGAAGTTATGAACAACGTCGACCCCGACGATTACGAATCGCTTCAATATTTCGAGCGTGTTATCCGCGAGTGCGGAATTATCGATGCGCTTGAAAAAGCAGGTATCGGCGAAGGCGACACAGTAAATATTCTTGATATCGAATTTGACTTTGTAAATTAAGGTGAGATTATGAATAATCCCAATCTATTAAGCCCTTCGGTCTTGGCGTTTGTGGGCGATGCGGTCTACGGGCTGTACGTTAGAACCTATTTGGCTGAAGTGAATCGTCCTTCGGGCGAACTTCATAAGCTCTCGGTCAAGTTTGTAAA
>JAZORM010000090.1:0-8101 GCA_045656585.1 Acutalibacteraceae bacterium | reverse complement strand
GTCCCGTCCCCTGCACCAACTCCCAAATCAGACCTTTAGGTTTGGTTTGGGAGTTTCTTTACATTAAAGGGGTGGGACTTGAAGCCTAAGAGGGCTGCGAGTGTTAAGAAAAACAGTCCGGTGGACTGTTTTTTAATGAGCAGGTGCGCAGACGGGTACCGAATGCAAAGCATTGGGTCGTCAAGCATGGCGAATTTGCGCAGCAAAGTCGCGTCCCGTCCCCTGCACCAACACCCAAACCAAACCTTTAGGTTTGGTTTGGGTGTTTCTTTACATTAAAGGGGTGGGACTTGAAGCCTAAGAGAGCTGCGAGTGTTAAGAAAAACAGTCCGGTGGACTGTTTTTTAATGAGCAGGTACACAGACGGGTACCGAATGCAAAGCATAATTTTACAAAATAATTGCAATATTCTACTAATTGGTATATAATATTCTTAAAAAATATAGGATGTAAATTTATGAACAAGCAAAAAACTCGTTTAAAATATATAATAACCGCCGCTTTAATCGCGGCAATTTATGCGGCGCTCACTTATTTTGGTGCTTTTTTCGGCCTTTCTTACGGCCCTTTGCAAATTCGCTTTTCCGAAGCACTTACGATTTTACCCTTATTCACCCCCGCGGCAATTCCGGGACTCACGGTTGGCTGTTTTATCGCAAACATCGCATCTTTCAACCCTCTCGATATGATATTCGGCACTTTCGCAACCTTCCTAGCCGCGCTTTTAACCTATTTTTTAAAGGATATAACCTTTAAGAAACTCCCTCTTTTAGCGATTTTTCCGCCCGTTATAATAAATGCAATTTTAATAGGTTTTGAAATTGCGGTTTTCTTCCTTGGCGACGGATATTCTTTTTACGGATTTATAATCTCTGCAATCCAAGTCGGCGCAGGACAAATAATCGCCTGTTACGGACTTGGCGTTCCGCTATACCTAGCCTTAAAGAGCAAAAAACTTTCCAAACTCAACATTTTCGGAATATAAGGATGTGAACACTTTGAATAACCTTATAACTTTTCGCAAAACAATAATGCGAATTATTAAAATTTTCATTATTGCATCTATGACGTTTTGCTTTATACAAACTTGGGTAACCAACTATACCTCCTCGCTTTTCAGTCGCAATGGTAACTACGTTGTTATTTTCTCGTTTGTATTTATGTTGTTTATTTTTTGTTCCCTATACGGAGCTTTTAAAATAGGCATTTACCGAATACACGAACTCGTTTACAGTTTCTCGCTTTCTATTCTTATAACGAACTTTCTAATGTACCTAGAGCTCAGCCTTATTGCGCGTGATATGGTGCCTATGGCTCCGCTTTTAATAAGCGTTTTATTCGAAGTAGTAATCGCATTTATTGGGTGCGCTTGTGCTAACACGGTATATTTCAAGCTATACCCCGCAAGACATCTGGTAGCCGTATTCGGCGATGACAAAACCGGTTTCAACCTGATAAACCGTATGAACCACATCCCCGAACGCTTCAAGATTGAGCGTGGTGTAAACGTAAACTCACACTCGATGGAAAGCATAAAAGAACACATCCTCCACTACGACGGTGTTTTGATTTGCGATATCGACAAAAACCTTGAAAAAGAGCTCTATTCTTTTTGTTATGCTAACGGCAAACGTATTTATATGCAACCGGCTATCACCGATATCATAATCAACCACAGTTACGAAATCCAAATCGGAGATACCCCTGTTATTATGAGCCGCAACCGCGGACTCACCCTTGAACAACGAATTTTAAAACGTGCAATGGACCTTCTTATTTCGGCAGTTGCGCTTATTCTAACCAGTCCATTTATGTTGATCACCGCCCTAGCAATAAAATTAGACGACGGCGGTCCGATTTTCTTTAAACAAAACCGTATAACAAAAGATGGCAAAATTTTCAACGTTCTAAAATTCCGTTCGATGATTGTAGACGCCGACAAAGACGGTGCTAAGAAAGCCGAAGTTGGCGACAACCGAATCACCAAGGTAGGAAAAGTGATTCGCGCTTGTAGAGTCGATGAACTTCCCCAACTCATAAACGTTTTAAGAGGCGATATGTCGCTCGTTGGTCCGCGACCCGAACGTATTGAAAATGTTTATGAATACTCCAAGGAAAATCCCGAATTCGACCTTCGCCACAAGGTTAAGGGCGGTATCACAGGATATGCTCAACTTTACGGAAAGTATAACACAAGTCCCAAGGACAAGCTTAATATGGACCTTATTTATATCGAAACCTATTCAATTATCCAAGATATAAAACTTATAATTCTTACTATAAAGATTTTATTTATGAAAGAAAGCACCGAAGGATTTGATTCTTCAGCAAACGCAAACGTTCGCGCTGGTAACAGCAAAAAAGACACAGGAGAATAATATGGAACTCAACTTTAAGAATATAAAAAAAATACTCCTTTTAGTATTTTTATCAACACTTATTGTGTGCGGAGTTTTTAATTTGCCAACCGTTATTTCTATTTTAAGCAAAATATATTCGGTTTTCTCTCCGATTATCGCCGCTTCATGTATCGCGTTTATTTTCAACGTGCTATTAAGAGGTTTAGAAAACAAGGTTTTTGCCTTTATGGACAAATCTAAGCATAAATTCATAAACAAAGCGCGTAGACCTTTATGTTTGGTTTTGACCTACGTTTTGGCTTTTGGAATAATTTTACTTTTGGTTTTGGTAATCATACCCGATATCATCGAAACCTTCCTTTATCTTATTAAAAATCTTCCTTCTTTCCTTCAAACCACACATGAAAAATTGGTTGCAATTGCGGCAAACTTTGGAATCGCCGAATCTAAGGTTCCAAGTCTCAATCTGGATTTAGAAAGCCTCACCTCAACTGTTCAAAAAATCTTTGCCGATTATTCAAATAAAATCGTAAACGGTGCAGTTAACATTACCTCTTCGGTTGCGGGTGGTTTGTACGATACTATATTTAGTATTGTAATTTCGGTTTATATTCTTGCTCAAAAAGAACGTATCGGAAGATTTGTCAAACGTATAATCGACGCTTTTATTCCGCAAAAAGTCGCAAAAACAATCTACCACATAGCCGATTGCGCTTCGAATTCATTTTCAAGGTTTATCGGCGGACAGCTTATTGAAGCAACCATTTTGGGAGTTCTTTGCTACGTCGGTATGATTATTTTACGTTTTCCAAACGCCGCTATTATTTCAATCCTTGTTGGCGTCACCTCGTTGGTTCCTGTTGTGGGTGCTTTCACAGGTATTGCAATCGGTTTCTTACTCATTGTAATCACCAATCCAATCAAAGCGCTCTTCTTCATCATTTTCGTTCTTATACTCCAACAAGTTGAAGGCAATCTCATTTACCCCCGTGTTGTAGGAAAAGCAGTTGGACTCCCCGCGATTATTGTTATTAGCGCCGTTCTTTTAGGTGGTAATATAAGCGGTATTTTGGGAGCTCTTCTAGGCGTTCCGATATCCGCTTTGATTTTCAGTCTTTTAAAAGAATCAATAATAAACCGCGAAAAATTAAAATCAGAATAAACTTAAAGCGAGTGGAAAAACCACTCGCTTTTTTATATGATTATCAATTCTTTAGAGCTTTTAGTTATGTTTTCATAGCCTTTGTCGGTAATTATCACCATATCCTCAATTCGAACTCCGAACTCGTTTTCAAGATATATACCGGGTTCAACCGTCAAAACCATTCCACTTTCCAAAACGGTCATATCTCGGGTGTTAAAGCTCGGGCTTTCGTGGATATCAATTCCCACACTATGACCGAGTCCGTGACCAAAACAACCCTCAAATCCGTTTTCGTTTATATAATTTCTCGAAACGGCATCGATTTCTTTGCAAACCCGACTAGGCGAAATTTCCGACAGCGCCAACTCTTGCGCATTTAAAACGGTTTCGTAAACTTTTCTTTGTTTATCGCTAATTTGACCTATAGCAACAGTACGAGTCATATCCGAACAATAACCCCTATATTTCGCGCCAAAATCCATAGTTAGAAAATCGCCCTTTTCAAGAGGCTTATCGGTCGGGACACCGTGGGGCAAAGAAGAATTTTTGCCCGAAACGGCTATGGTGTCAAAAGCAACATTTTCAGCACCGTTTTTTCGCATAAAAAACTCTAAATCAAGCGCAATATCTTTCTCGCATCGCCCCGCTTCAATTCGCCCTAAAATATAGGAAAACGCTTTATCGGTTATGTTTTGAGCCGATTTGATAAACTCGATTTCATTACCGTCCTTAACCATACGAAGTCTATTTAGAAGGTTTGAAAAACCGCTTTCAAGCGAAATTTCCAAATTTTCAAAATCACTACAAAACTTTTGGTATCTTGCGATATCCACAAAATCGGTTTCAAGATGAACCTTCTTTATTTTCTCGCTTTGGAATATATCTGAAAGTTGTGTTTTTGTGTCGGTTAAAAGACGGGTTTCAAGCGCGGTTATAACCGATTTCGCCTTTTCAAAATAGCGAAAATCTATAATTAAAAAAGCGGACTTTCTAGTTATCAAAACAATTCCCGCAGATGAGCGAAAGCCTGTCAGATAAAGGCGGTTCGAATCGCTTAAAACAATCGCCGACTCATCCTCTTTTAAAAAGTTTTGTATTCTTTTTATCCTTTTTTCCATACTTTTCTCCTTTTAATATCAAAACCGCTCTATCCGATAAAATAAACACCGCAAAAAGATTTAAAGAAAGCATAACTCCGCCGAAAAACTCCGCCAAACGATAAGCGGTATCAGCGTTTGTCACAGCGCCTACAAAACAAAAAATCGGATATATAAAACAGTATATTTTTTGACCCTTTTCGCCGAGTAAAAACCTCGAAAAATCGATTCCGTACGCCGCCCAACCAATAATGCTCGATAGCGCAAAAAGACCAAGCATCATAGAAAGTGAACTCGAAGAAAACCGACCGTAAACAGTTTCAAAACATTTTACAACAAGTCCGCTTGAAGCAGTCTTATTATAATCTATAATAACCCCGCTTGAGAGAATTGTCAATGCCGTCAAGGTACAAATGACGACCGTATCGACAAAAACCTCAAATACTCCAAAAAGCCCTTGAGTTTCAGGGTTAGAGTCTACCGCTTGTGAATGAGCCATACCCGCCGTACCAAGTCCTGCCTCGTTAGAGAATATCCCTTTTTTAGCGCCCGTCAAAACACAATTAACAAAGGTCCCAACCGTACCCCCTGTGACCGAGCGGGGACAAAAAGCGCCCTTTATAATACTCAAAAACACACCGCCTATTTGTCCTATATTTTCCAAAATAACGCCAAGGCAAAAAACGATATATAAACACGCCATAAAAGGCACTGTCGCAGTTGTAAAACGAGCGATTTTTCGAAGACCGCCACGAATTATAAAACTGCTGACAGCAAAGAAGACACCGCCAATCAAAAGCTTTATATAAATATTTCCGCCAATCGCCTCTACGGTTGCATTCACCTGTGTTATATTACCTGTGCAAAAAGAAGCCATAATCCCAAAACCCGCAAAAACAAACGAGATTGCGCTTGATTTTTTAGGGAAAGCATTTTTAAAATAAACAAGAGGACCGCCTCTTTGACCCACTTTGGTTTCAACCGATAATGTGATTTCAACAGCCTTTATAACCATACTCAAAAAAGCGAAAATCCACATCCAAAAAATAGACCCCGCACCGCCAACGGTAATCGCAGCTGCAACCCCCGCTATATTACCCGTGCCAACCGTTGCCGCAAGTGAATTACAAACCGCCGAAAACGACGACATTCCACCCTTTATTCTGGGTTTTGGCTTTAGTGAAAACGATATACTTTTTATAAGATTTTCAAACTGCCAACCACCTGTTTTCAAGGTGAAAATCAACCCGCAAATCGTCAAAAACACCAACGGAAAAACACCTGAAACCAGACTTTCCAACCTCAAAAATATTCTTTCCATCTCTCAATCCTTTTCGCTTTTTATTTATTGATATTATAATTAAAAAATATTTATGATTGTTATTGAAATTTAAAGATATATATAGTATAATTATTGTGTATATAGATTGGGGTGTATCCTTATAGTTTATCTTGATAACAGTGCAACAACCAAGCCTTGCGAAAAGGCGATAAAATATATGAATAATGCCGTTTGTGAAAATTGGGGAAACCCTTCTTCTTTGCATATTCTCGGAATGAATGCCGAAATAATGGTCGAGAGTGCCCGAGAAACTGTCGCAAAATTTATAGGCGCCAGTAAAAAAGAAATTATTTTCACCTCTTGCGGCACTGAAGCCAACAACACCGCCGTTATGTCGGCTCTTCGCCGTAAAAATCGCGGAAATCGTATAATCACAACCGCGATTGAACATCCTTCGGTGCTAAATGCTGTTGATGCTTTGGCCGATTTTGGTTTTGAAATTATAAAACTAAAACCCGATTCAAACGGTGTTATAAGTCTTTTAGACCTTGAAAATGCCCTTAACGAAAAGACCGTTCTAGTGAGCATTATGCTCGTCAACAACGAAGTCGGCTCAATTCAACCGATAAAACAAGCGGTTGAGCTTGTCCGCAAAAAATCACCAAACGCTTTTTTCCATTGTGACGCGGTACAAGCCTTTGGTAAGATGCCCATAAACGTTAAAAATCTCGGGGTTGATATGCTAACCGCTAGTGGTCACAAAATCCACGCGCCAAAGGGTATTGGATTTTTATATTGCTCTCAAAAAGCCCATATATCTCCATTTATGCTCGGTGGCGGTCAAGAAAACGGTATGCGTTCGGGCACCGAATGTGTTCCTCTAATCGCTTCGTTGCAAGGAGCCTTAGAGGAGTTATCTAACCTTTCGGCCCAACTCGAAAAAACGCGCGAATTGTACGATTATACCAAAAATCTTTTGGTAAGCAAAAATCTCGCAACAATCAATTCTGCCGACAACGGTCTTCCGTTTGTTTTAAACGTTTCGGTCAACGGCTATCGTTCCGAAACCCTTTTACACTTCCTTGAAGCAAAAGAAATCTTCGTTTCAAGCGGAAGCGCTTGTAGCAAGGGTAACACAAGCTACGTTCTAAAAGAGATGGGCAAAGATAATAAATCTATTGACTCGGCTCTTAGAATCAGTTTTTCAAGATACAATACAAAAGTAGATATAGATTTGTTTGTCGCCGAACTTGAAAAAGCGACTAAAACACTTAGAAAGGCTTAAAATGAAAGAAATTATACTTATTAAAAACGGAGAACTCGCTTTGAAGGGTCTCAACCGTTGCAACTTTGAAGACATACTCATAAAAAATATTCGCCGAAGACTCAAAAGCCTTGGCGAAATTACAATAAAAAAGGCTCAATCAGCAATCTATATTGAGCCCAAACAAGAAAACTTCGACTTTGAGGAAGCTCTCGCAAGAGTAAAACTCATTTTCGGTATTGCGGGATTTAGCCGTGCTTGTGTTTGCGAAAAAGATATGACCGATATCCTCGAAAAATCGGTAGAATACCTTAAAGAACCACTCGACAAGGTTAGAACCTTTAAGGTTGAGGCAAAACGTGCCGACAAGCGTTTTCCTTTGAAATCTCCCGAAATTTGCCGTGAAGTTGGAGGTATGCTTTTATCTAAATACCATCATTTAAAGGTTGATGTCCACAACCCCGATATCACAGTTTTTGTTGAAATTCGCGACACCAATGCTTACGTTCGTGCTGAACAAATCGTGGGCGCGGGCGGTCTTCCCGTTGGCACAGCAGGTACCGCTTCAATCCTTATTTCAGGCGGTATCGATAGTCCTGTTGCGGCTTGGACAATGGCAAAACGCGGTCTTCGCCTAAACGCTATCCACTTTGCAAGTCCGCCATACACAAGTCCTCGTGCCGAAATGAAGGTTAAAACCTTGTTGTCAAAGGTTGCGCGTTACAGCGGTTGTATAAATCTTGCAATCGTACCTTTCACAAAAATCCAAGATGAAATTGCGCAAAACTGCCCCGAAGATTACTTCACCCTTATTATGCGCCGTATGATGATGAGAATTGCTCAAAGAATCGCAAAAGATTCAGGCAGTTTGGCTCTTATTACAGGCGAAAGTCTCGGACAGGTTGCAAGTCAAACCCTACCCGCTCTCGTCACTACCGACATAGTTACCAATAT
>JAZORM010000089.1:0-3348 GCA_045656585.1 Acutalibacteraceae bacterium | reverse complement strand
GCATATCCAAACCTTACAATTCGTGTTTCGGGTTATGCGGTTAACTTCCACAAGTTGTCACGCGAACAACAAAAAGAAGTTATCAGCCGTACCTTCCACGAGGTAATGTAATGATTGGAAGAATTAGTTCTTTCCAGTCACTTGGAACGCTGGACGGTCCCGGAATTCGTTACGTTGTGTTTATGCAAGGTTGCCCTTTAAGGTGTGGTTGCTGTCACAATCCCGAAACCCAGGATTTATCGGGCGGAACGGAATATTCGGCTGATGAAATAGTCGAAAATGTCCTTAAATATAAGGAATATTTCGGTGAGGACGGCGGAATCACCCTTTCGGGCGGTGAACCGCTTATGCAACCCGAATTTGCAACCGAAGTTTTCAAAAGATGTAAAGAGGCGGGAATTAACACCTGTCTTGATACTAGCGGATGTGTCTTGAATTCTAAGGTTAAAGAACTGTTGGAATATACCGATTATTGTATGCTTGATATAAAATACGCAACCGACGAGGAATATAAAAATTTTGTTGGTTGCGGTATTGAAACTCCATTGAATTTCTTGGAATATTTGCAAGAACATGGGATAAAAACCCGCGTTCGTCAGGTTATCGTTCCAACTATAAACGATACCGATAGCGATATCGGGAAGTTGGCTTTGCTCTTGAAGGACAAGAAGATTGACAAGGTTGAACTTTTGCCTTTTAAGAAGATATGCGAGACGAAATATGATAATATGGGAATAGAATTTCCGTTTAGAAGTATCCCGTCGGCAGACGTTAAAAAGGTTTCGGCTTTGCAGGAAAAAATAAATAAAGCAATTTTAAAATGACAAAAACTTCGGTTTTTGTCATTTTTCGTTATACAATATACGGACCGTCGCGGACGCCTGTCCCTACAAAATGTCAAGTGAGATGCATTTTATATAAAAACTCCTTCCGTCTTCGCCTTTTGCGAAGCCACCTTCCTCAAAGAGGAAGGCTTTTATAGGAAAACGATGTAAAAAGAAACCGTCCAAAAAGGACGGTTTCTTTAATATATAAAGGGGAAAAACGGTTATTTTGAAGATAAAATAATTTTACCGCCGTATAATAGGATATATCCCTTTTGGTCCCCTAAAATATAATATGCCGAATTATTCAATAGGTGACTTGCGAACGAAAAGGATACCTAATGTATCGGCGCCACAGTGAGATGAAATAGTACAACCTGCACGTGTTGCAAATACTTCTTTAAAGGGAGCCAAAGTCTTAACCTGTTCAACAACAGCGTTTACGATTTCTTCGTCAACACCTGCGTGGGTCACGAAAATACGCTCGAGGTCTATGTCTTCGATATTTGTAAGACGTTCAGCAACGTATTCCTTTAGAACTGCCGCATATTTGCCGCGGTATTTTTTGCCAACACCCATTTTACCGTTTTTAACTTCGATACAAGGCTTTAGCTTTAAAACGTTTGCGCCAAGCATTGCAAGAGCACTACAACGACCGCCTTTGTGGAGATATTCGAGATTGTCGATAACGAAAGAAGCGTCAACACAAGGAATCATAGCGCCCACTTTTTCAACGATTTCACTAGCTTCCATGCCGTTTTTTGCCATTTCGGCAGCAGCTACAACCAAAAGTGCAGAGCCGGTTGAAAGATTGCGAGAATCAACCACAAAAATATTTTCATATTCCGAAGCTGCGAGGCATGTATTATTATATGTGGATGAAAATTCCGAGCTTAAAGAAAAGTGGATAACGGTTTTGCCTTGGTCGGCGAAGGGTTTGAAATAATCGATACAGTCGCCTACGTTAGCCGCAGTTGTTTTAGGAAGTTCACCTGTTTTCTTGTGGTGAGCGTAGATGTCGTCGGGAGTGATATCTACACCGTCGAAAAAGGTTTTATCACCAAGTGTTACGCCTAGCGGTATTGTGGAAATATTGTAACGTTCGATAAGTTCACGACTTAAGTCGGCAGTACTGTCAGCAGAGATTAAAATATTGTTTTGCATAATTTCCCTCCGAAAAATATTTTATATATTATAACATAAATCATAATATATTTCAACTTTTAAAATTTGTAATAATTTGTAATTTAAAATGTACTGCTTTTTGTGGTATACTTTATAAGTGGGATGTTGCCCTAAAATAATGAAAGGTGGTGTGGATATGAAGATAAAGCGCTATGTGAAAAGTTCACTTTTTATGGCTGTTGTGGTTTTATTGGTGATTTCAATAATCGTTTCGGTCAGTGCGATTGTAACTGTTAATAAGCGAAATCGTGAAATCGAAGCTAAGGATAATCAAATCAAGGCTGCCGAGACTCAACTTGAACAAACCAAAGAAAAGTTGAAAACCGAAACAGAAGCTAAGGAAAAACTTGATAAGAGATTGAACCAAGCTGAAAAAGAGAATAAAAAACTCGAAAATGAAAATAAAAATTACAAAAAAGAAATTGAAAAGTTAAGCGCTAGTAAAAAGGCTGAGGTAAAGAAGAAAACTGCTAAACAAAATTCACCTCAGCCTAAATATCCAAAAGCTACCAAAACTTGTTATTTAACCTTTGACGACGGTCCCTCTGATAATACTCTTAAAATCCTTAAGATTTTGAAAAAATACAATGCTAAAGCAACCTTTTTCGTTATTGGTACAAATTCAAAGCTTGAATATCTTGAGAAGATTGAAAAAGGCGGTCACGCTATAGGTCTTCATTCTAATACCCACGATTATTCAAAAATCTATAAAAGCACAGACGCTTTTTTCAAGGATATAAATAAATTATCTAAAAAAATTGACAATAAAATTGGTATTAAAACAAAACTTTTGCGATTCCCTGGCGGTAGTAACAACCTCGTGAGTAAGCAATATAAAAAAGGTGTTATGACCGATCTTGTTACCGAGGTTCAAATTAAAGGTTACGCATATTTTGACTGGAACGTTGATTCGGGCGATGCTTCGGGTCACAACGTTTCCGCAAATAAAATCAAGAAAAACGTATTGAATCAAGCCAAAAACAAAAATTCCATTTGCGTTTTGATGCACGATACCGCCGCTAAAGGAACAACGGTTAAAGCGTTGCCCGGTATTATAGAGGGCCTTAAAATGCAAGGCTATAAGTTTGAGGTTTTGACCGAAGAAACTTACGGATACCACTATAAAGTGAACAATTAGTTTTAGGGTGTTTGATGTGAAAATTAAGGCTTATGCTAAAATAAATATTTCATTATCGATTTTGGGAAAGCGCCAAGACGGATATCATCTTATCGATACGGTTATGCACTCGGTGGGCCTTTACGATGAGGTTTATATTGAAAAATCTACCGTTTTAGAAGTGGGTTGTGAAGATTTTCAAATAGAAGAAAAAGACAATAT
>JAZORM010000088.1:0-7630 GCA_045656585.1 Acutalibacteraceae bacterium | reverse complement strand
TTAATTTGACTGTCAGATACGTGGGTATAAATTTGGGTTGTGCCGAGGTTGGAGTGTCCCAAAATATCTTTTAGCACACGGATATCAACCTGACCGTGCTGATACATAAGGGTTGCGGCGGTGTGGCGAAGCTTGTGGGTTGAAAAACCTTGTCCGCCAAGACCTGCTTTTTCGAGATAGGTCTTTACAATGTGCTGAACTGTTTTGTTACTGATTCGGCGATGATTTCGGCTAATGAATAATGCATTGCGGTCGGCAAAACCGATATCCTCGGTTGGCCTTACGGCGAGATATTCTTGGACTGCGCGTTGACAAGCGTCGTTTAAATACACGAGTCTTTCCTTGTTACCTTTACCCGTGACGGTCATTGTGCCGTCGGGTTTAATGTCGCCAACGTTCAAAGAGCAAAGCTCAGCAAGTCGCAGTCCACAGTTTAAAAACAAGGTCAAAATGCAATAATCTCGCTTTTGGTTGGGTCCGTCAACTGAATTCAAAAGTTCGAGCGAATCTTCGAGGGTTAGATGTTTTGGAAGTGACTGCTTAACCTTCGGAGACTCGAGAAGTAGTGCAGGGTTGGTTTCGAGCTGATGTGTGTGTTCGCAAAGGTATTTGAAGAAAATTTTAAGGGTTGAAGTTTTGCGAGCACGGGTGGCGGCATTGTTGCCACGTTCGTTTTTACAAAAAACGAGATATGCGTAAAGGTCAGAAATTGTGATGGTTTTGATAAGCTCGATATCCACGTTGCTTATTTCAATTTCGGTGAACTCGGCTTTGCCGTCTACAAGACCCCGCACGAATAATATGTAACGGAAAAAGGTTTGAAGGTCAAGGTAATAACCCTCGACCGATAGAGACGATTTGCCTTTGATGGTTTCGTTATATGTGAGAAAATCACGTATTACAGCGGGGCAGTTTCGCAAAATTTCGTGTTTCATAAAAACTCCTTTTAAATGAAATTCTTCAATTATACTAAATATATAATACCATTTTTCTTCACAAAATGCAAATCTTAATAAAATCTTAAAGAGTTTACCTCTTTTTTCTTAAAAGGATTGGTGGTAAAATATAAACGAGGTGATAGGATGTACAACATTTTAGTTTGTGATGACGAAAGGGATATAGTCTCGGCGCTTGAAATTTATTTAAAGACCGAGGGATATGAGGTTTATAAGGCATATAATGGTGACGAGGCGCTTGAGATAATAGGAAATAATGAAATTCATTTGGTGCTTATGGATATAATGATGCCTATTTGTGACGGTGTTACTGCTACGGCAAAGCTTCGTGAAAATTATAATATGCCTGTGATTTTCCTTTCTGCCAAAGGGGAAGATACTGATAAGATTTTGGGTCTTAATGTCGGCGCTGATGATTATGTGACAAAACCTTTTAATCCTGTTGAGGTTTTGGCTCGTGTACGCTCACAACTTCGTCGATATATGCAACTTGGCGGCAACGTAAAAAAGGAAAACCTTATTATTGGTAATATCGAACTTAATGATGCTTCAAAAGAGGTTTTGGTTGATGGAGAACTTGTCACCTTGACACCGCTTGAGTTTGATATTTTGAAATTTTTAATGCTAAATGCAGGAAAAGTTTTGAGTCCTAAAGAAATTTACCGAGAGGTTTGGAAAGAGGAGCCTATCGGTAACGAAAGTACCGTTGCGGTACACATTAGACATCTTAGAGAAAAGATAGAAATTAACCCTGCTGAACCAAGATATTTAAAGGTTGTTTGGGCGCACGGATATAAAATGGAAAAGGGGAATTAGGTATGAAAAATTTAAAATGCAGTTTTCCTGCTAAAGTCACAGCGGTGATTTTGTCTTATTTAATGGCGATTGTTTGCGCTTTGTCGGTTGTTGCGGTAGGGTTTATGGGATATTCTGACTATTATATAAAATCTCCCGAAAAGCTGCAACGTGATATTTTGGGCGAAATGGCATATAAAGATTGTTATTTGTTAGCGGGATATGATAAATTTGAACGCGAAAATTTGCCCGATTATTATATGGATAAAAACATTTTCTTTACAATTGAGGATGCAAACGGGAAAGATATTGTCTCTACCTATAACGGAGAGAAAATCTTACTTGCCGAGCAGTATTACACCGATAATGAGATTTTCACTGTCTATGTTGCCGACAAAATGACCAATACTGACGAGTATTCTTTTATGAGAAATCTTATTGTAACAGGTCATAAGTTTCGTTATACTTTGATTTTCTTCGCATTAGGTTCGTTTATCGCCCTTATAGCGCTGTTTTGTTTCCTTTGCAGCAGCGCAGGTCATAGGAAGTTATATAGCGGTATAAAGTTGAATTTGCTCGATAAAATACCTTTTGATATTTATACGGCAATAGTTGCTTTTATTGGATGTTGTTGCGCAATTTTTGTAATTGATACTTATTCCGAAAGTTTGGAAGTTGTGTTAGCGCTATTTGCGATTGGAACAGTTTTGTATTTCTTAGCGCTCGGGCTTATTCTTACCTTTGCAATACGCATTAAAACAAGTACACTTGTTAAAAACACCATAATTTATAAAGTTTTAAATCTGCTTTGGAAAGGCACGAGAATTACCGCTCGATTTTTATATTACCACCTAAAACGCTTACCGCTTGTCTGGAAGGTTCTTTTGGCAACGGCGGCGGTGTTGTTTATCGAGTTTTTGGCTTTGGTTGGATTGAGATTCAATATTGAAAGTTTGCTCTTGGTCTTTTTGGCTATAAATTTTGTTTTGGTAACGGCGGCAATTTACATCGCAATAACCTTGGAGCGTATTAAAAAGGGTGGACAAGAGATTGCGAAGGGCAACCTTGATTATAAAATCAATACCGAGTATATGGTTTTGGATTTTAAGGATTTTGCTTTGAGCCTTAATAATATAAACGATACAATCAAGTGCGAAGTTGACGAAAAAATGAAGAGTGAGCGTTTTAAGACTGAGCTTATAACAAATGTTTCACACGATATTAAAACACCTTTGACCTCACTAATAAATTACGTTGATTTGCTCAAGAAGGAAGAACTTAAAAATCAAACCGCATCTGAATATATAGAGGTTTTAGACCGACATTCAGTAAAGCTTAAAAAGCTTATTGAAGATTTGGTAGAGGCTTCAAAGGCTTCAACCGGTAATTTATCGGTTGAGTTTGATAAATGTGACGTTGGGATACTTTTGAGTCAGGCGGTCGGAGAATTCCACGAAAGACTAAATTTGGCGGGTATAACTCCGCTATTGAAAATACCAAAAGAAAATGTTATTATAAAAGCGGATGCAAGACATTTGTGGCGTGTTTTCGATAATTTGCTGAGTAATATTTGCAAATACTCTCAAAACGGCACACGTGCATATATAGATGCTTTTGTGGACGATGGTCAGGCGGTTATAACCTTTAGGAATATTTCCAAATATGAGCTTAATATTTCGAAGGAAGAATTGATAGAAAGGTTTGTTCGCGGCGACAGTTCTCGTAATACCGAGGGCAGTGGACTTGGATTGTCTATCGCAAAGAGTCTTGTAGAGTTGCAAAAAGGCGAGTTTGATATTGAAACAGACGGTGACCTTTTTAAAGTGACAATAAAGTTTGGAATTTTCGAAAATTAAGGGTAGTTTATGATTAGTGACAAGACTAAAAAGATTTTGAGTGCGAGTTCTATAATATTGTTTGTTCTGTTTTGTGCGTTTGTGGGTGTGACAATCGGGCGACCGATGCTTCAGTTTGTTTCAACGCCCGATAAATTTCGCGCATGGGTGGATGAGAGCGGTTTTATGGGTATGCTCTGTTTCGTGCTTATGGTGGCGTTTCAGGTGGTTATAGCCTTAGTACCCGGTGAGCCATTGGAAATTGGCGCAGGTTATGCTTTCGGCGCCGTAGAAGGCACAATTCTTTGTCTTGTTGGAATAGCGGTTGGTAGCGTGTTGGTTTTTTCACTTGTTCGAAAATTCGGAACTCCTTTGGTTGAAGTATTTTTCACGTTTGAGAAAATAAAATCGGCGAAATTTTTACAAAATCGTAAAAAAGTCGCAATGCTTGTGTTTTTAATGTTTTTCTTACCCGGTACGCCAAAAGATTTGTTGACGTATTTTGTGGGACTTACAAATATAAAATGGAAGCATTTCGTTATAATTGCGACAATTGCCCGACTACCGTCGGTTGTGACCTCAACTATTGGCGGTAGCCTTTTGGGAACCCAAAAATATTCCTTTGCGATTGCGGTTTTTGGGGTGACTTTGATTATCAGTTTAATCGGTTGGTTTGTTTATAACAAAATGAGTAGAGAATAAATGTTTTATTGACAAAACTTGCGTTAAGGTATAAAATTGTTTTAGAACTTGAAAAAGGGAGATTATTATGTCTGTGAAAATTTCACCATCGCTTTTGGCGGCGGATTTTATCAATCTTAAGGCGGAGCTTGAAAAATTGGAACAAAACAAAACCGATATGCTCCATTTCGACGTTATGGATGGTACTTTTGTGCCGAATATTTCGTTTGCTAACCCAATTTTATCTCAAATCAAGGCTAATTCAAATATTACGCTTGACGTTCATTTGATGATAGATAAACCACACCGCTACATAAAAGAATTCGCAAAATCGGCTGATTATTTGGGTTTTCATTTTGAAGCGGGAAGCGATGTTGCTGAAACTCTCAAAGAGATTAGAAATTGCGGCTGTAAATCTTGTCTGACAATTAAACCTTGCACCAAAGCAGAAGAAATTTTCGAGTTTTTGCCCCTTTGTGATATGGTGCTTGTTATGTCGGTTGAGCCGGGTTTTGGCGGTCAATCGTTTATGCCTGAATCACTTGTTAAGGTAAAGGCTTTGCGCCAAGAAATCGACCAAAAGGGATATGATTGCCTTATTGAAATCGACGGCGGTATCAACGGCGAAACTGCTCCTTTGGCGGTTGAAGCGGGGGTTGATGTTCTTGTTGCGGGAAGTTATCTTTTCGGCGATAAAATGGGTGAGAGAATGGAATATCTCAGGAGCCTTTAGAAAAGCATTTGCCAAAGGTTTTGACGGCGTATTTTTTGATTAGAAGTTTGCCGTATTCTTTGGTGTAGGCGGTTTCTATGTTGTTACAACTCCACCTTGTGCAAAACTCTGAAAGGGTTAGGAAACAGGGGAAGAAATACTTCGAAGAAATTATTAGCCTATAATCGTTTTCGGTTTTATAAAGCGAACTTTTAAAATAGGGCTTTATGCGGTATAAAAACAAAATTCCAAGTGTTAATGCCTCGCTTGTTTGGAAAACAAAAAGGTATTCACGGGCGTTTTTATACTGTGTAGATTTTTGGGGGATTTTTGATATAGCCATAAAATCTCTCCGAAATGTAATATGTAGAAAGAGAGTCGAAATTTAAAATTTTGACTCTCTTTTTTATTAAGCGTTGCGGTGGGTGTTTATAATCACGACTTATAAATACTATTCGTCTATAAATTCTTCCGAACAAGAGCAGGAAGGTCCGTTTTCAACGTTGCAAGGACGTGGTGGGAAAAAGTCGTCAACTGGGAATTTGATTTTGCTAAATGTGTCGCAAGGATGGTCGGTAGAATTTTTGCAATGCTTTTCGGGGATACAGAAATCGTAAACAGGTATAAGCATTTGAACGTTGCGAATTAGTTGTACAACGGTGAAAAGTCCGAGGGTGACGTAGATTGCGGGGGCTCCGTTTTGAATCTCAGTTACAACGTTTCCGCCAATCGCTTCGCATACACATTCAGGTACACAACAAACGTTTTCATAACAATCACGTATTTCGCAAATACGAGCCGAGAGGGGAATAGGGTCAACCGTGCTAACAACACATTTGGGCATATTGTTGCTTGTGGTTGTTGTGTTGTTGCCAACACACTCTTCGCCCAAAACGTTTGAAAATGTTTTTACACAACCGTCGCTACCGTAGAGAATAACTTTTTTGGAGAAGTTTGCGATACCTGTGATAATCTTTGGACAACCGCGTGACGAAGTGTAAAGGTCGAAGGTTAAAAGGAAGAAGAAATTAAGGTCGCAAGAGTAAAATCCCTTGTTGAAGTTGACAGGCTCTACGTCAACAAAAACGTTAAGTACTTCGGCGCTTCGAAGTCGAACGCTTACCGCGTGGTTAATGAGCGTTTGGGTTTCGGGCAAGAAAAAGCAACGCAAGTCTTCTAAGCAATCTCGGTCACAGCAAGAGTCGTAAACCCTTCCTGCATCAATACAAACGGCTTCCTTTATTTCACCGCAAGGCGCACAGCCGTTTCTCAAATCTGCCATAGAATAGCCTCCTAAAAATATTAAAGTTTTCAAAACTTCAATATATACTATGTTTTTTGCGACAATGGGTGAAAAATATTGACTTAAAGCATTAAAAGTCGTAAAATAGTCAAGGTGATAAATTTTGGAAAATAAAATTTGGTATAAAAAAGGACTTCGCGACGGTATACCTATAGCGCTCGGTTACTTTGCGGTGGCGTTTACTTTGGGGATAGTGGCGAAAAACGCGGGACTAACCGCTATACAAACCTTTTTGGCAACCGCTCTTACAAACGCTTCGGCTGGTGGATATGCGGGGTTTAAAATAATTGAAGAGGGTGCGCCTTATATTGATATGGCGCTTACTATTTTTATTGTAAATATTAGATATTTTTTAATGTCTTGTGCGCTTAGTCAAAAGTTAGCGCCTAAAACACCAATTTACCATAGACTTATCATCGGTTTCGACGTGACCGATGAAATATTTGGTATTTCTATGGCGGCAAAGGGAAACCTCAACCCATTTTATACCTATGGCGCAATGACTGTGTCTATTCCTTGTTGGGCAACGGGAGCGGCTTTGGGGGTTGTTATGGGCAACATTTTGCCGCTAAGCCTAGTTAATGCTTTAAGTGTTGGACTTTATGGAATGTTTTTGGCAATTATAATTCCACCCGCAAGACAAAACAAAGTAATCGCAGGAATAGTTGTAGTTTCTATGGTTTTGAGTTTTGCATTTGCAAAACTTCCTCTTTTATCTCAAATGTCTTCGGGTATTAGGGTTATAATTTTAACCGTTATAATCGCACTTGCGGCGGCGATACTTTTTCCTATAAAGGAGGAAGACCATAATGAATGATACATATATTTATATCGGTATAATGTTTCTTGTAACCTTTCTTATAAGGGTTTTACCGCTAACTCTAATTCGTAAGCGAATTACCAATATAACTCTTCGTTCGTTCCTTTTTTACGTGCCTTATGTGACACTCGCTGTTATGACCTTCCCTGCAATTGTTGAAGCAACGGGAAGTATATGGTCGGGTCTCGCGGCGCTTATTGTCGGAATAGTATTGGCGTATTTTAATGTAAGCCTTTTTGGTGTGGCAGTTAGCTGTTGCGCGGTTGTGTTTATTTTGGAATTACTTATGCGCGTCTAATCTATATAAACACATTGTAGGGAACAACCCCACGTGTTGTTCCGTCATTTCTAAACCGAAAAATGCAAAAAATGAGCCGATTTATCGGGTCTTTTTTAAAATTGATATTTTTATTGATTATTTTCAATAGCGGTGATTTTGTCAACGCGATTTTGGTGACGGCCACCCTCAAATTCGGTATTAACGAAAAGGTCTGCAAGTTCGATTGCTGTGCCAACACCGATAACTCT
>JAZORM010000087.1:0-10156 GCA_045656585.1 Acutalibacteraceae bacterium | reverse complement strand
CGTAGCAACCGCTATGGCAACGCTATTGAATTCTGGTGTGGCGCAAACGATGTTGAAATCAGTAATAACTGGTTCTATCAAACCTACGACTCCGCTGTAACTTGGCAAGGCAACGTAAACTCAGTCACATATAAAAACATTCACTATGTAGGCAATCTTTTCGAATACAACAACTGCGATATTGAATTTTTCGATAAAGATAACGTGCCACTTGAAAACTATGTAATGGCCGACAATATTATGCGCTTTACAAGTATGGGTTGGGGTTCTAGAACCTATGACGGAGGATACCGTGGAATTGAAGGATGTATCCGTGCTGTTACCTGCGCTCGCGCCGGAAAAGCCGGTATGGACCTTAAGAGCGCTTACTTTACCAACAATACTATCGACTGTCCCGCCCGTCAGATTATCAACTGGGACATAGATATAGAGCAACGCGAGCATATTCATACTTCGGGCACAAAACTTTACATAAAGAGTGAATACCGTACCCTTAGCCCTTGTTTGCAAGGTCTTCAAACCGACTGGTCAACCGAGGCATACGACCGCCGATTTGCTCACAATTACGAAGAACTTATTGAAAATTTCCCCTTGTTTGAAACAGGTGCCGAAATTTATTGGGATAAATAGAATTCACTTCAGAAAGGACTATCGACTATGAAAAATCCAAACGTAATCAACATTGAAAAAACCAATGAAATCGATATTGCAAAACTTCGTGCAAACTACGGCAATATGGCAACAGGTTATTGCGAAGAAGAAGCAGACGCTCTACGCGCAAAAATTTTAAATGCTAAAAACACCGAAGAAATCTATGAAATCAAAGGAACTAAATATTACTTCTCGGTAGATGGCGATGACCAAAACGACGGTCTTTCTCCCGAAAAACCCTTGAAATCCTTTGAAACGTTAGAAAACTTGGCACTAAAAGACGGTGATGCCATTCTCTTCAGACGCGGCGATGTTTTTCGTTTCAAAAAAGAAATTAACGCCATTGACGGTGTGACCTACGGTTCATACGGCGAAGGTGTAAAACCTGCTATTTACGGTTCTCCCGAAAACTACGCTGAAAACGATACTTGGGAAGAAATAAAGCCTAATATTTGGAAACTTTCTTTCCCCTATCCCGAAGTTGGCGGAGTTGTGCTTGATTACGGCAAAATTGTTGGCGTACAAAAAAAGAAGGAAATGATAGATGGTCTTAAAACAAACGGCGACTACTGTCACGACCTTGAAAAAAATATATTCTATATGTACTGCGACGGCGGAAAGCCAAACGATACTTATCACGACATAGAAATTATGCCTAACGAAAAACTTTTTATGCTTCGTGACTCTGTAAACGTGACAATCGATAACCTTTGCCTTAAATACACCGCTTCCTTTGCTATCCACGCGCCCGACACTCAAGGAAATATCAAAATCACTAACTGCGAACTCGGTTATCTTGGCGGTCTATGGATGGGTGACCGTGTACGTTATGGTAATGCAATCGAGCTTTGGGCAGGTGCTAAAGACACCTTGGTTGAAAACTGTTGGTTCTATCAAACCTACGATTCAGCGGTTACTTGGCAAGGCAGTAGCGGTAAATACGGCGAGAGCGGTATTGAATATGTAAACATAACCTATAGAGAAAATCTTTTCGAATATAACAACTGCGATATTGAATTTTTCACAGGAAACAACTTCCCTGTTGAAAACTTCCGTATGGAAGATAATATTATGCGCTTTACAAGTATGGGTTGGGGAACTCGCACCTACGACGGTGGTATCCGTGGCATTGAAGGTTGCGTTCGTGCCGTAACAGGCGGTCGTGGAAATAATTCAGCCGACCTCCGAAGTGCATATTTTATCAACAACCTTATGGACTGTCCCGCAAGACAAACTATCAACTGGAACGTCGAACCCGAACAAAGAAAACATATCCACGCAAAAGGCTCTCGCCTTTATATAAAAAGCGAATATCGTACCTTGACTCCTTGCTTACAAGGTCTCCAAGACCAAAAGGGTCAGCCTTATGACCGCCGTTTTGCTTGTAACTACGAAGAACTCATAGAAATGTTCCCGTTATTCGAAGAAGGCGCAAAAATATACTGGGACAAATAATTCGCACCCAACCGAAAGGAATATACGCTATGAAAACCAATGTAATCAACATTGAACAAACCAACGAGATTGCCATTGCAAAACTTCGCGCAAGTTACGGCAATATGGCAACCGGTTATTGCGAAGAAGAAGCTGATGCCCTAAGAGCCAAAATCCTAAATGCAAAAAACACCGAAGAACTTTACGAAATAAAAGGCACTAAATATTACGTATCACAAAACGGTGACGACCAAAATGACGGCCTTTCACCTGAAAACCCTATTAAATCTCTTGATGCCATTGAAAAATTAGAACTTAAAGACGGTGACGCTATTCTTTTTGAGCGTGGAAGCATTTTCCGTTTTAAAAGAATTATGAAAATTGTGAGCGGTATAACCTATGGTTGCTACGGCGAAGGTATGAAACCCGCACTCTATGGCTCACCCGAAAACTATGCCGAAAACGACTCTTGGGAAGAAGTTAAACCAAATATTTGGAAAATTAACTTCCCTTACGAATATGCGAGCGGCTGTATTCTTGATTACGGTATGATTGCCGGTGTTCAAAAATGGAAAGAAAAAATTGACGGTATGACCGAAAACGGCGACTACTTCCATGATTTAGAAACCAATAATTTCTATCTTTACAGCCAAGGCAAACCAAACGAAGTATGGCAAGATATTGAAATTATGCCTTCTCTTTCCCTTATGGAGATGCGCGACAGCAAGGATGTAGTAGTAGATAATATTTGTATGAAATATTCCGCAGGCTTTGCTATAACCGCTCCCGACACCCAAGGCAATATCAAAATCACTAACTGCGAAATGGGTTACTTAGGCGGTTTATGGGAAGGTGTTAAACCCGGTGGACGTGTTCGTTTTGGCAACGCTATCGAATTCTGGGCAGGTGCCAAAGATACTATCGTAGAAAACTGTTGGTTCTACCAAACCTATGACTCAGCGCTTACCTGGCAAGGTTCAGGCGGCAAATACGGTCAATGGGGTATTGAATATGTAAACATCACCTACCGTGAAAACCTTTTTGAATACAACAACTGCGATATTGAATTTTTCGCAGGTAACAACTTCCCGCTTGAAAACTTCCGTATGGAAGACAATATTATGCGTTTTACCAGTATGGGTTGGGGCACTAGAACTTATGACGGTGGTATTCGTGGTATCGAAGGTTGTGTACGTGCAGTAACAGGCGGCGGTCCGCGTATACTTGATGTAAGAAGTGCCTACTTTACAAACAACCTTATGGACTGCCCCGCAAGACAAACTATAAACTGGGACGTAGAACCGTGGCAACTTGAAAAAATTCACGCTTCGGGTTCAAGACTTTATATTAAGAGTGAATACCGAACCTTAGAACCCTGTCTTCAAGGTCTACAAAACGAAAAAGGTCTTCCCTATGACCGCCGTTTTGCTTGTAACAAGGAAGAACTCATAGAAGGATTTGAAATTTTTGAACAAGGTGCTGACATCCGTTGGGATGAACACGATAAATAAAAGAGGTAGATAGAAATGAAAAACCCAAATGTAATAAACGTTGAAAGAACCAATGATATTGCCCTCGCAAAGCTTCGTGCAAACTACGGAAATCCCGCTAGTGGCTATCTTGAAAAAGAAGCTGATGAAATGCGCGCTAAAATCTTAAACACAGGCAACACTGAAGAATATTACGAAATAAAGGGTACAAAATACTACTTCTCAACCTCGGGCGATGACCAAAACGACGGTCTTACCCCCGAAACACCTAAAGCATCACAAGAAGCTTTAGAAGCACTTCCGCTCAAAGACGGCGACGCTGTACTTTTCAAGCGTGGCGACATCTTCCGTTACACCCGTACCTACCCCGTTGTAGACGGTATTACATATGGTTCTTACGGCGAAGGTCTTAAACCTGCTTTCTACGGCTCACCCGAAGAATATGCCGAAAATGATACTTGGCGCGAAGTAAAACCAAACGTTTGGGAAATAGACTTCCCTTACGTATATGCCGGTGGGTGTATCATTGATTACAGTAAAATCATGGGTGTTCAAAAATTTGCAGGTATTGATGCTTTGGGCGAAAACGGCGACTATACAAACGACTTTGACAACCAAAAATTCTATCTATACTGCGACCTTGGTAAGCCCAACGAAGTATACCACTCAATCGAAATTATGAACGCCTGTAGCATTTTCCAAATGAAAGGCACTCGCGACGTTATAGTAGATAACATTTGCTTTAAATACTCTAGCGGTTTCGCTATTTCTTCTCCCGACCCCAAGGGTAATATCAAAATCACCAACTGTGAATTCGGTTTCTTGGGCGGTAAATGGTACGGAAAAGAAAAAGGTAAACTTCGCTACGGCAACGCCTTGGAAGTTTGGGGCGGTCTACCTAACCTTTGTGTTGACGGTTTCCTAGTTCAAAACAACTGGTTCTACCAAACCTACGACTCAGCTCTCACTTGGCAAGGCAATATGAACGGTACCATCTATAAAGATTTCACCTATACCGAAAACCTTTTCGAATACAACAACTGCGACATCGAATTCTTCGACAAAGACCAATCGGTAGCTGAAAACTTCATAATGTCAAAAAATATTATGAGATTTACAAGCATGGGTTGGGGCACTCGCACAAACGACGGCGGTATTCGTGGTATCGAAGGCTGTATTCGCGCTACAACAGGCGGTATTGGCAGAAAAATGATTATAAACGACGCCTATTTCACCGACAACAAGATTGACTGTCCTGCCCGTCAAATCATCAACTGGAACACTACTCCCGAGCAAAAGGAAAAAATTCACGCTTCGGGCACCTTGCTCTACGTCAAATCGGAATATCGTACACTTGAACCTTGTCTTCAAGGACTTCAAGATGACCTCGAAACCGAGGCTCGTGACCGACGTTTTGCAAAGAACGAACAAGAACTCAAAGAAATGTTCCCCAAATTTGAAAAAGGTGCCGAGATTTATTGGGATAAATAATTAATATGAAAAAACTTTCAAAACGTAAAAAAATTATCATAATCTCTATTGTGCTAATTCCATTATTGATTTATGTTTTAATCTCATCTTATTTTATCACACCAAAAATCACCTATCTTTTTCAGAAAGAAAACCCGATATCTATGCCCGAAAATATTGATACATCAGCCGATATGTCAATAGCAAAACTAAGGGCAAATCTATACAATAAAGCCACCGGATATTGCGAAGAGGAAGCCGACAAACTTCGAAAAGAAATTCTACACTCAAAAAACACTATTGATTTATACGAGCCAAAAGGTAGAGTGTACTATATTTCTTCTTCCGAAGGCAACGACCAAAACGACGGACTTTCCCCCAAAACCCCTTTTAAAACGCTATTCGGTCTACATCAAGTTTACACCGCCGAAGGCGATACTGTTCTTTTTAAACGTGGCGACATTTTCCGTTTTGGCGAATCGTTTTACACCTATGACGGCTTGACCTACGGAGCTTACGGCGAGGGCGAAAAGCCAAAAATATACGGCTCCCCCGAAAACTACGCCCAAAGCACTCAATGGGAGCAATACAACAAAAAAGTTTGGAAAATACCCTTCGATTATCCCGAGGCCAGCGGTCTTGTTATAAACCACAGCGAACTTGTCGGGGTTAAAAGAAAAACAGTAGCTGCGCTATTAAAAAACGGCGACTACTATCACGACACACAAAACGGAATTTTTTATCTCTGCTCCAACAAGGGCAATCCCTCGCTAGTATACAAAGATATTGAAATTATGCCGTCGTTCAATATAATCAACGCTATTGATGGAAACGCGAACGTTGTTATCGATAATCTTTGTCTTAAATACACCGCAGGATTTGCTATTCACACGGTAAATGCCTTAAACTTCACGGTGACAAACTGTGAAATAGGATTTACGGGCGGTAAATACAACGGCAGAGGCAATTTGCGATACGGAAACGCCATCGAATTTTGGGAAGGCGCAAAGAATATAAAAGTCCATAACAACTGGATTTATCAAACCTTTGACTCAGCTCTCACTTGGCAAGGAAATACGGGAAGAAAATATCTAAACGTTACTTTTTCGAACAATCTTTTTGAGTACAACAACGCCGATATTGAGTTTTTTGAAACCGACGCTTTACTTTCGAATTTTATTATAAAAGACAATATTATGCGCTTTACAAGTATGGGTTGGGGCACTCGCAGATATGACGGCGGTATTCGTGGTATCGAAGGATGTGTTCGCGGTGTTACAGGCTCACATCCGCGCAACAAATCAATCACCGTTGAAAGTGCCTATTTCACCGATAATATCATAGACTGTCCAGCAAGGCAAATTATAAATTGGAGTTGGTCACCCGAACACAGCGAAGTAATACACGCTTCGGGTACAAAGCTTTATATTAAAAGCGAATATCGTACTCTTGATAAATGTTTGCAAGGCTTACAAACCAAAAAAGGCGAGTCATATTACAAAAGGACTTCTACTACCCTCAAAGAACTAGAAAAAGATTTCGAAGCATTTGAAAAAGGCGCCGAAATTCACTGGGATAATTAATCAAATAATATTAAAAACTTTCCAATTAAGGACTGGTTTTTACCTTGTATTTCAAAAATAGGTATGCTATAATGCAAAAAAATGTTGTAGCATACCTATTTTTATATAATTAAATAGGTATTCGGAGGTAATTTTATGAAGGGCAATTTTAATCACAAAGGATTCTTTGACAAAGAAGCGGCCAAAATGCGCGAACGCATTTTAAACACCCCCAACACTGAAGAATTTTATGAAATAAAGGGCACTAAATACTATATGTCAAACAGTGGTTGCGACTCGGGCGACGGTCTCTCCCCCGAAACCGCTATTAAAACCTTTGAACGCCTTGAAGATATGGATTTTAAAGCAGGTGATGCGGTTCTCTTTAAGCGTGGCGATACTTTCCGTCTTGTAAGACAATTCAACACCGAAAGCGATATGATTTTCGGCTCGTACGGCGAAGGCGAAAAACCAAAGCTTTATGGCTCGCAAAGAAACTATGCTACTTCTATTTGGAAGAAAACAAATGGTAAGGAAAACGTTTGGGAAGCAAACTGCTACGATAAGAAGATCGGTGGCATTATCATTAACGACGGCGAATATATCGGCGTTATGAAGCTCAAACTCGACCTCCTCACCGAAAACGACCATTTCTACCACAATACATACTATAGAAAAGTATATCTTTACTGTGACCGCGGAAACCCCTCGGAAGTGTATAATGAAATTGAAATTATTTCCGACACCCAGGGTTTTACAATGAACGACGGTATTTGCAACAACACCTACGACAATATTTGTTTCAAATATTCTTGGTTTCCAACCTATGCCTACGGCAAAAACGATGGCATCCACTTCACCAACTGTGAGGCTTGTTGGATAGGCGGTTGCGGTTCCCCACATCCAAAGGTTGATATTCTCCGCCTTGGCAACGGCTTCGGCTCTTGGAACGGCGGTGCTGATACTGTAGTTGACAACTGTTGGATTCACCAAGTATTTGACTCGGGCGTTAGTTGGCAAGGACATTACAAAGACGACTATGGTACCGAATACGAATATAAGGATATTTACTACACCAACAACCTATTCGAATATAATAACTGCGATATGGAATTCTTCGATAGAGCGGGTACCTCCCTCATAAACTTCCATATGGAAAACAACATCATGCGTTTTACAAGTATGGGTTGGGGTACTACCTCGGTTGAAGGTAAAATCCGCGGTATCGAAGGCTGTATCCGTGCTCATACAAACGGTATGGACAAGGTTGAAGACGTATATTTCACCAACAATATTATGGACTGCCCTGCCCGCCAGACAATCAACTGGGACGTTGACCCTTGGCAATGGAAAGGCATTCACACTTCGGGCACAAAACTTTATATTAAAAACTCCTATCGTACTCTAAAGCCCTATTTACAAGGTTTGCAAACCGAAGAAGGTCAAGCTTATGACCGCCGCTTTGCTGAAACCACAGAAGAGCTCATTGAGGGCTTTAAAATCTTCGAAAAAGGCGCAGATATTCACGTAGAAGAATAAGTGAGGAAAAATTTATGAAATGCGAATTTAACCATAAAGGTTTTTTTGACAAGGAAACCCTAGAAATGCGTGAGCGCATTTTAAACACCCCCAACACCGAAGAACTTTATGAAATTAAAGGTACTAAGTACTATATTTCAAATAACGGCTGTGACAAGAGCGACGGTCTCTCTCCCGAAACCGCAATCAGAACTATCGACGGTGCGGAAAATTTACCGCTTAAACAAGGCGATGCTCTCCTTTTCGAGCGCGGTTCTACTTTCCGTATAATCCATCAGTTCAACACCGTAGGCGGTGTTATCTACGGTTCCTACGGCGAGGGTGAAAAGCCAAAGATTTACGGTAGCGAAAAGAACTTTGCAAAAGCCATTTGGAAAAAATCGAGCCGTGAAAACGTTTGGGAAACCAACGTTTACTATAGCACCTACGTTGGCGGGATAATCATTAACGACGGCGAATACGTCGGAGTAGTCAAATGGAAACTTGATGAGCTTTCTGAAAACGAGCATTTCTACTTCAATCAATACTACAAAAAGTTATATATGTATAGTGACCGTGGCAACCCTGCGGAAATTTTCGATTCTATCGAAGTCAACTCCGACCTTTTGGCAATGGTTATGGATATCAACACCCACAACAACACTTTCGATAACCTTTGCTTAAAGCATTTCTTCTATGGCATTTATCCCCACAACCTAAACCACGGAATCACCGTTACAAACTGTGAATTTGCTTGGATTGGTGGTTCGGGCGGTAAAACCGTACGCCACGGCAACGCGGTTCAAAGTTGGAACGGCGGTGCGGACTTTATCGTTCGCAACAACTGGTTCCACCAAACCTTCGACTCGGCTGTTTCTTGGCAGGGTCATATCAAACAGGATATGGGCATTGAGTACGAATACAAAAACATCCACTTTAGCGACAACCTTTTTGAATACAACAACTGCGATATAGAATTTTTCGACAGAGCAGGTACAACCCTTAAAGACTTCTATATGGAAAACAATCTTATGCGCTTTACAAGTATGGGTTGGGGTACTATCTCGGTTGAAGGCAAAATCCGCGGTATTGAAGGTTGTATCCGCGCTCATACAAACGGTATGGACAAGGTTGAGGACACATATTTCACCAATAATATTATGGATTGCCCTGCTCGTCAGACTATCAACTGGGACGTTGACCCATGGCAATTAGACGGCATTCACGCCTCGGGGTCAAAGCTTTATATCAAACCTGAATATCGCACCTTAAAGCCATATCTTCAAGGTCTTCAAACCGAAGAAGGTCAAGAGTATGACCGTCGCTTCGCCGAAACCACCGAAGAACTAATAGAAGGTTTTAAAATCTTCGAAGAGGGCGCGGATATTTACGTTGAAGAATAAAATAAAAGCCAAGTTTCGACTTGGCTTTTTATTTTTTCATAATACTCATAATCAAAAGATATATTCCTATTATATAAATCGAAATATTAAAATTCCCTTTGATTGAGGTTGATACTGCCATAAAAATTATTGCTATCGCCAAAACAAGCGTTGTAAACTTGAGCAAAAGCAAAGCTTTATTCAAGTCGTAATATTTACTCAATACACCTAAAAGTATATTTCCCCCGTCAAGCCCTTTAACAGGCAATAAATTAAAAACCCCATAAGCCAAATTAACAAGGCCAAAAATCAAAACCGTCTGATTTTCAAAGCACAAATAATTATAATAAAGCGCTCCAAAAATCACCAAATTAACCAATGGTCCAAAAACCGATACAAGTATATCGGTCTTATAGTCGCGCGAAAAAGAGGCGGTTATTTGTATTGAAGCGGGTATTAACTTTATACTTTTGGGCATACACTCGCGAAGCCACATCATAAAAAGATGACCACATTCGTGAAAAGCAACCGCGGTAATACAGGGCAAAGCAAAACCCGTTTTATCGGTAGCGAGCATAACGGTCAAAAGACCCAAAAAGAAAAATGAAACGTAGATTTCTATACCAAATACTTTAAATTTCACCGCTTA
>JAZORM010000086.1:0-3138 GCA_045656585.1 Acutalibacteraceae bacterium | reverse complement strand
AAGAATTAGTTGAACCTTTTCTTTGGTACCCTTTGACATTGATTTAAGTTTCGACTTTGAATTAATTCCAAGGTCAGCCATCAATTTGTACGCTATTTGCGCATCAAAATCGGAATAAAACTCTGAAAAATAATCTACAAGCTCCGATACGCGCATCCAAGAATTAAAATATGTACGCTCGGGTAAATAAGAAACCAATGCCTTAGTTTCCTCACCAACAGGCTTTCCATCAATCAAAATTTCTCCGTTATCAGGCTGTAAAATACCCGAAACAAGCTTAATAAGGGTTGATTTTCCACAACCGTTAGGCCCCAAAAGACCCACTATTTTTCCGCTTGGGATATTTAAGGTCAAGTCTTTAAGGACAGGAAAATTACGTTTATATGATTTTGTTAAATTTCGACATTCAAGTATATTCATTTCAAAGCCTCCCCTACCATTTTCAAGATTTGCTCTTTATCGTTGGAAAATCTCGCTATTTTTTCAGCAAAACCTTCGATTATTTGTCCAATAATTCGTTCGCGCGCTTCCTCAATAATAGCGTTATCCTCAGTAACGTAGCGTCCGACAGTACCTTGTGAAACGATTATCCCCTCTTTTTCAAGTTCTAAAAAAGCGTGTTGAACGGTATTTGGGTTGACCGCCGCTTCCATAGCTAATTGCCTAACGGTCGGGATTTGTTCTCCCGCTTTATACTCACCCGAAAGAACCGACGCGGTTATACGATGAGCAATTTGGATATAAACCGGCTTATCCGAACTAAAACTCCAAGCCATAAACTACCTCCTTGAACTATTGTACTATTACAATAATACAAGATTTTCTAAAATATGTCAAGGGATTTTTTTGCATTAGCTATATTATTACAAATATGCAAAAAAGACTTGGGTTTCCCCAAGTCTTTTAATATTACCAACTATTTTGGGAATTTCAGTCCCTTTGGCAAACCCAAAATATAATCAGCCGAAACCCCATAAAATTCACACAGTTTCTTAAATTGTTCTAATGGCAGATTTCTCTTGCCATTTTCATAATTACCATACGCCTGTTTTGTACATGAAAGAATCTTCGCTACATCTTCTTGTTTTAAATCATTATCAATTCTTAATTCATACAACCTATTTTTATAATCTTTCATTATCATCACCATAGTAAGCATACAACAATTCGTTTACAAAACTCTTGACAGTAAACAAATTGTTTACTATAATGTTTTTACAGACAACAAAATTTTATGAAAGGTGTATTTTATGAATAGAGAATTAGATATTTTGTGTTATAATTTGAAATTTTTAAAAATCAAACACAATTTAACACAAGAACAATTAGCCAAAATCGGAAATATAGACACAAAAAGTATGGCAAAACTTTTACACCGTCAAATACCGCCAAACACAGGTTTATATTTTCTTTCCAATATAGCGGAGCACTTCAACTTAAAAATTTATCAACTATTTATGTTAGATTTCGGAATATAACGACATAAAAAAGACTTGGGTTTCCCCAAGTCTTTTCGATTTAATAATAATATGATTCAAAAACCTTATTTATAATTGCCGCAAGTGTAAGTCTATTTTGCGCGACACCATTAATTTCTAAATATTCAGCGGAGAAAGTACCTTCTGACAAGTTGATAACAAATTGGATTTTAGCAGTTGCAGGTGAACCGGCATATGAAAATAGTCCTGTAAATTCTACAACGTCTTGATAATTACTGCTCTTGAAATGTCTCCAACTTGGACTTGAGAAGAAAGAATCGAACGCTCTACCATATTTTATACCATAGGTACTGTGTGTTGATTCTTTGACCATATATACATATGTATTATAGCTCGAACCAAAACTTGAACCGTAGCTAGAGCCCGAACCCGAGCTAGAACCGGAGCTTGAAGAATCGCTTGAATCAATATTAGAAACAAAAACGATCATCAATGCGAACATTACAACGCAATATATAATCCAAAACCATCCTCTTTCATAAAATCTTCTCTTGAGGACAAAAGGCTTTTCTTCTACAACGACTTCCTCAGCAACAACCTCTTCGGCTTCATCGCTTTTTTCTTCAGTTTCTCCTTCATAAATAGGAGCGCTTTCTTCAACAATTTCTTCCGCTTGTGAATTAGCTTCAATTAAAGCAAGTTCTTCGTTATAACTTGCATTCATTTTATTTACAGCCTTAAATAATTTATACAAATAAACATAAGGACCTACAAATATAATTGAACCTAATATACCCCAAAGCCAGAAATCCTTGGCGCCAAAGTTATATGCTATCTCTCGTCTTTTGAGTTCTTTACCGATTCTTTTCGAAACCTTATGATACCAAACGAAACCCGCAATACCAAATGTGATAGGTGCAATTAAAAACGCTAGTAAGCAAAAATACATCGTTTTCTTTCTATCGTATTTAGAAGCGACGGTATTAACATCGTTTGATACCGAGGTCATAACCACTATCGAATAAATGCCAAAAGTAATTAATGATAAAAGAATTGTTTTAAATAATCCTTTATTCGTTTTAAGTTTTTTATAAGCCTCGTTGTTTTTATTCTTTTTCATTATAAATCTCCCCTAACAATTTATACATTACCGCAAAGCAAAAAGACCCGAAAAAATTCGGGTCTTTAAGTTAATGATATAATTACTTATTAAGTGCTTCGTTAACTGCAACTGCGCAAGCAACAGTCATACCAACCATTGGGTTGTTATCTGCACCGCCACCAACACAAAAATCACTGTCCGGCTTTGCAATCTCGCTTGCATACACCTTTTCGATTTTAATTTTAAAGCATCTTTTCTGTAGTATCTTTAAATCCACCGACAAGTAAATTCTTCTTCTGATGTTCTTTCTATCGCGCCTTCAAAATCGATGCAATTAAGATTGTCGTAAACAATCTCGCCGCCACTACTCCATTTTTTTATCAAAACATCATTTCTGCAATGTTTGATCGTTACATCCTTTAATAAAATCCGACCATAATTGCACAGATGCATAAATGCACATTGAGCATCACCAGAAAAATCAATATCACAATTCAAAATTTCAAGTGTTGCGTTGGTTTTTTCATCACAATAAAGTACTAGTGGGATTTTTATCCCTTCTGATATGATATTTTCAAACCTTATATATGCCAATGG
>JAZORM010000085.1:0-16643 GCA_045656585.1 Acutalibacteraceae bacterium | reverse complement strand
CAATGACAATCAAGTTCAAGGATAAGTACTCAGGTTCAGTGAAACTTAGCTTCACAATCAATCCTGCTAAGTCAAGCGTTAAGAAACTCACAGCTGCTAAGAAGAGCCTCAAGGTATCACTTAACAAGGGTTCAGGCGCTAGTGGTTTCGAAATCGAATATTCAACTTCTAAGTCATTCAAGTCTTCAAAGAAGAAGACCACAACAAAGACTAGCTACACAATTAAGTCTTTGAAGGCTAAGAAAACTTACTATGTAAGAGTTCGCAGCTACAAGACAGTAAGTGGCAAGAAGTACTATTCATCTTGGTCTAGCGCAAAATCAAAGAAAACTAAATAATAGTTTTTTAAATAAAAAGTTCCCTCTTAACGAGGGAACTTTTTCTATAATCTGTTATAAATATCGTGCGAACACCAATAAAAAAGGACGGAGTTTATCCGTCCTTTACAAATTTATTTCATTTTCGTTTAATACTGCGCGAATTAACCTTTCGCCTTGATATTCAAGTTTTAGCGAAAAGAAGGGGATATCTTCTTCGAGAAGTTTTAGGAAGATTTTATCACCTTGCCATATTGGAAGATTATAAATTTCCTTTTTATCAAACCAACAAAGTTTGCCTTCGTCACAAACTTTTATTTCGCCTGAGAAGTCTGTTGTGTGGAAAATGTGCATATATTCGGTTGGCCATTTATCCGAAACAAAGGTTACAACACCACGATACGAAACTTTTCCAAGGGTTAATCCTGTTTCTTCAAGAACTTCGCGTCGATTACATTCCTCGGGGCTTTCTTTGTCCTCAAATTTTCCACCAATAGCAACCCATTTATCTTGATTTACATCGTTTTTCTTTTTTACGCGATGTAACATTAGATATTTGCCGTTCTTTTCAATGTGGCAAAGGGTTGTGTTAATCATTTTTGTTTTCCTCGCTGTCTCTTTGGAGATTTGTTGCTTGGTGGTCGTATCCGTGCAAGAAGAAGTTCTCTTTCTTGAAGTTTTCGGTGTCGAAAATTGCGTTATATTGTAGATTTTCGTATTCGTTCAAAATTTCGGTATACGGTGAAACGTCGCTCCACTTATAGTGATTGCCGTCTTTGTCGATATAACCAACAGTATTGATTACAGGAAGTGTTTTTGAAAGTTCTAAGAGATATTTGTTATATTTAGTGAGATTCACACCTGCGGTTTTGAGCAACAAGGAAGAAAGATAGTTTGCGCTGAGCATTTCGATTTCTTCTTCTTCGATATCGTAGTTTGCCCAAATAATAAATGGTGTGATATGGCGTTTTTGCTCATCTTCGATGGAAAGATTGGAAAGGCTCTTAACCCCCAAAACTTCCGCTATAAATTCGGGTTCGATATTTGGTTGATGGTCGCCGAACATACAAATAATGGTATTCTCTTCAACGTTTTCAAAGTAATTGATAAGCTTTTTAAAAGCGAGATCGCTTTGTTTTACGAGGGATAAATATTTGTTTGCTTTGATGTAGTCTTCTTCCGAAGAGGTTATTTTAATCTTTTCGGGGAAGTTTACGCTACTATTGGTATAACCGCCGTGATTTTGCATAGTTACGTTAAATGCAAAATAAGGCTTGTGGCGGTCGTGTTTTTTAAAGTTTTCTATGATTAGATCGTAGTTATAAGAATCGCTTACATATTGTCTAACGAGCATATTGTCGATATCGGGATATTTTTCTTCGACCAGCTGTTGCAAATAATCAGCATCGTTTCCGTTTTGTTGGAAAAGATCCATAAGCGAAATATCCATAATGTCTTCAAGCGCTGTAAACACGCCAAAGCCGAAATTCGAATATACTTCGGTTCGGCGCCAACCCGAAGAATAATAAGGGTGAAGCGCGTAGGAAGAATATTTTTGGGCTTTTAAGGTTGAAACCAAAGAAGCCATAGGCTGTTTTACATAGAGCATATATGCATTACTGCCAGAGGGCAAAAATGCGGTTGTATGGCCTGTTAAGAACTCGAATTCAGTGTTCGAGGTACCCGCGCCAATTACAGGAACGTATAGATTGCCGCGAATAGTATTCTCCTTTAGCGAATTAATAAAAGGCATATATTTTTTATTTGTTTTAAAATCGCCCAATACGCTCAAATCCGAAAGAGACTCGTTCATTATACATATAATGTTTGGTGAATCGGAGGTCGAAATAACCGGTTCGACTTCTTCTTTTTGAGAATCTACAACCTGGTCGATTTGGTTTGGGTCGTAATCGGCAGGGGCTTTTTTGTATAAATACTTAGTGTTAGCAAAGAAGTTGAAAACGAAACCGTAGTTGTGGTAACCGCGGGTTTGATTCCAAAAGTCCGGTCTGACACCCATATCAGCAAAGACGCTTGTCGCGTAAAATAATATCAATATAACCGAAGAAAAGGTTATGGTTGCTGAACGAGAGATGATTTTTGTTGTAAGGTTGTATTTAGGGGTTTTCATTTTAATTGTTATAATGATCAATAAAATGAAAAGAAATGCGCCTGTGATTATTTTGTAGTTAGGCGTGAAATCATAAGTATTGGCAACACCGGCCGCGGTGGTCACGCTTAAAAAGTCCATCGGTTGAAACGGAGTTCCGCGGAAGTCCATTACGTAACTATGCGCTACAGCAAGTCCGAAAATCGGGAAATTTACGATTAAATACGAGGTCTTAAAACTTCCCGTGAGGGCGAAGAAGATGAAATATGCGATAATTAAAACCAAATAGTTGCCCAAAAAGCCGAGATAGGTCATATCGTATACAAACACGTTGTTTAGACACTCGGTAATAGTCATAAACCCGATGGGCATTAAGAATAAAATAACAAAGCCGAAAATTTTGCGAATTTTTTCGTTTTTGAATCTAACGGTGTAAATAGTGCATATAGCAATGAGGAAAGGTAAGAACAAATCAATCGCCATAAGTAACCAACGATTAGATACATCTATAGAAGAGTAGGTGCCGATACAAAAAATAACGAGCACAAGGCCTAAAAGGCATAAAATGCTACCTGTAATTTTTGAAATTGTTGAGCAACTAACTTCAAAAGTTTTATCGAGAAATTTGGGCATTTTTATCCAAAAGAATCTATAAATGCTTTTGGCGATTTTTTGCAAACTCATAATTATCTCCTTTCTACAAACTATATACAAAAATATTATATCACACTTTCATATTAATAACAATAGTTTTGTGTTTGAATATGCTGTTAAGGGTGGGATTTTGGCTTGGGATACTGCAAAGGTTTTAATAAGCATATGTTTTTTGTTTGTTTTATTTCATATAAAGCGTAAGCTTAGACAGTTTGTTAAAGGAAATTTTACTTTACACAATGAAAACGATGAAGTATAATATATGTATTATAAATTAAGAGGTATAACAAATGAAAAAGATGTTGTGCGTGGTTTTATCGGTTGTTATTTGTTTTTTGTTTTGCGCTTGTAATGAACGTGGCACCGATATCGAGGAAATAGAAAAAAATGGAAAAATTGTAGTTGGTGTTATGGATAATAAGCCACTTACATATATGGAAAACGGCGAGTGGACAGGCTTTGACGTGGAAATGGCGCGTTTGTTTGCCGAAGAACTTGGTGTTGAAGCCGAGTTTGTTAAGGTTGAGATGGCACAAAAATACGAGAAACTTAAAAATTTTGAAATTGATTGTTTGTGGTCGGGTGTTACGATAGACGAATATTACCAAGAAGATTTTTCGGTGGGCAATCCGTATTTATATAATTCGCAGGTTCTTATTATGAAAGCGGACGTTGTTAAAAAATATGAAAATGGATATGATACGCGTGATTTGACCTTTGCGGTTAGAGAAAATTCAGCTAGTCAAAATTCGACAAAACGCGAGAATTGTGACGTTAAGTTCTACACCGAAACTCAAGAAGAGGCTTTAGCTCTTGTGGCGGAAGGAAAGGTTGACGCCGCGATAGTTGATAGTAATATGGCTGATATATTTGTTGGCGAAGGTAATAAATATGATAATCTTGCAAAAGGGTTTAGTTATTCTTCGGAGTGCTTGGGTGTTGTGTTTAGAAATTCTTCCGACCTTTTGAAAAAATTCAATGAATTTTTGGCTGAAAACAAGGAAGATGAGATTTGGAAACTTAGCCAAAAGTACGATTTGACCATTGCATAGTAAAATTAATATACAATATATACAAACCTTTGGCACTTTATTTGTGTGAAGCGCCAAAGGTGAAATTTTTTAAAAAAAAGACTTTACAAATTTAGTTTATTGAAGTATAATAGCAATATCGACATTGCACTGAAGGGAAAACAAAAATGGAAGTCCTTCGAAATAAAAGCGAGGGGCTGTTATTTTTAACACTCTACTTTATTTGAGTGAATTTCTAAAGTGACAAAATAAAATCTTAATTTAAAAGAGGTAATTAAAAATGAAAAAATTATTAGCAATCGTACTCGCATTAGTAATGCTCCTTTCTTTCGCAGGTTGCGGAGCAGAAAAAACAGATAGCGAAGTTATCAAAGCAAACGGCAAAATCGTTGTTGGTATCACCGATTATGCTCCTATGGACTACAAAGAAAAAGGTTCTGATGAATGGACCGGTTTTGACGCTGAATTCGCTCGTTTGTTTGCAAAAGAACTCGATGTTGACGTTGAATTCATCGAAATTGATTGGGACAATAAGTTCATCGAACTTGAAGCAGGTTCAATCGACTGTGTATGGAACGGTATGACAATCACTGATGAAGCTAAAGCAAACGCTAGTGTATCTAATGCTTACGTTAAGAACGCTCAAGTGCTTGTTATGAAGGCTGACAAAGTTGCTGACATTAAGACTGCCCAAGATGCAAAAGACCTTAAGTTTGCTGTTGAAAAGGGTTCAGCAGGTGCTGACTGCGCTAAGGAAGCAGGTTACAAAAATATCGTAGAGGTTGACACTCAAGCTACCGCTCTTATGGAAATCAAATCAGGCACAGCAGATGCTACAATTATCGACATCACAATGGCTAACGCTATGACAGGCGAAGGCACAAGTTATGCGGACCTTGCAAAAGGTATCGAATACTCAAGCGAAGAATACGGTGTAGCTTTCCGTAAGGATTCTGACCTCACAGAAAAGCTCAACAATTTCATGGCTTCTATTAAGGATACCGACCTTAAAGACCTCGCTGCAAAATATAAATTGACATTAGCTTAATTATTATTTGAATATTCGGCTTTCAAGTAGAGGTTCCAAAAGAGCCTCTACTTTATCGCTGTTAAGAAATAATTTCTCAAGGGGAAGTATATGTTTGTATCAGTAACCCTCGATTTGTTACGAGGATTTTTAGAAACCTTTAAGGTTTTTGGACTTACCTTGCTTTTTGCTTTGCCACTCGGTCTTATTATCGCGTTTGGCTCAATGAGTAAGTTCAAGCCTTTAAGTTATCTTGTGAAAACTTTTGTTTGGATAATTCGCGGAACTCCGCTTATGCTCCAACTTATAGCCTTTTTCTATGGACCGGGGCTATTGTTTGGTATGCGCGCAATGCCGCGCTTTACAGCGGTAATGGTAGCGTTTGTTATCAATTACGCTTGTTATTTCAGCGAAATTTATCGCGGCGGAATTGAAGGCATACCGCGTGGACAATATGAAGCGGGTCAGGTACTTGGTATGACCAAAAGCCAAATCTTTTTCAAGGTAGTGCTTTTGCAGGTTGTAAAGAGAATAGTACCGCCAATGTCAAACGAAATTATAACTTTGGTAAAGGATACTTCTCTCGCAAGAATTATTGCGGTTTATGAAATTATTTGGACAGCGCAAAGTTATATCAAGAGTGACGGTCTTATTTGGCCTCTTTTCTATACCGCCGCATTCTATTTGGTATTCTGTGGCGGACTTACATTACTTTTTGGTTATATCGAAAAGAAGTTGTCTTATTTCCGTTCATAAAGGGGGAGAAAAATGTCTGTTTTAGAAGTTAAAAATATTAAGAAAAGCTTCTCTAAATGTGAAGTTTTAAAGGGCATTAGTTTTTCCCTTGAAAAAGGCGAGGTTTTGTCTATTATCGGTTCTTCGGGAAGCGGTAAAACAACACTTCTTCGTTGCCTTAATTTCCTTGAATTTGCCGAGGAAGGCACAATTTCAATTAACGGAAAACAAATTTTTGACGGTTTGGCAAAAAAGACACTAAGCGATGATGAAATTCGTGAAAACCGTTTGCATTTCGGCCTCGTGTTCCAATCCTTTAATCTTTTCCCGCAGTATAATGTTTTAGAAAATATTACTTTGGCACCAAAGCTTTTAAAACGCGGAACGATTGAAGAAATAGAGTCACGCGCTCGTATGCTTATTGAACGCGTGGGTCTTAGTGATAAGATTGAAAATTATCCTTGTCAGCTTTCGGGCGGACAGCAACAACGTGTTGCTATTGCTCGTGCTTTGGCTCTAGACCCTGATATTCTTTGCTTTGATGAACCGACAAGTGCATTAGACCCCGAACTTACAGGTGAAGTTTTAAAGGTTATTAAAGGTTTAAAAAGTAAAGATAGTACAATGATAATAGTAACTCACGAAATGGAATTTGCTAAAAACGTTTCCGACAAGGTTATGTTTATGGCTGATGGAGTTATTGAAGAAATGGGAACACCTGAGGAAATTTTTGATAATCCTAAGAGTGAGAAGACCAAAAATTTCTTAAGTAAATCTTTGGAAGAATTTTAGGAGGTTGTTATGGGTAACAATAAAATTACACAAGAAATGCGAAAAGAATTATATCGTCTTTTGGCTTCGGTTGATAAGGCGGAAGATATAGAGATTTTGCTTAGTGACCTTTGTACAGATAAGGAAATTGAGCAAATGACCCAGCGCGTTATATCAGCGCAACTTCTTATGGAAGGAAAAACCTATCAACAGGTTATTGAAAGAACAGATATTTCGTCGGCAACGTTGAGTAGGGTTTCTCGTTGTGTTCAATATGGCGAAGGTTATAAAAAGTTTATAAAATAAAAATTAAGCGTCCCGTAGAAAATTCTATGGGACGCTATTTTTATTATTTTTCGGTTTGGATATCGAGACCGTCGTCAATTTGGAAGGTTATGTCGCCATTTTTATCGGTGCGATATATTATACTGTTTTCGGACTTTAATGCGGTTAAAGTTTCGTTATGCGGGTGGGAGTAGCTATTGCCTTCGCCGACCGAAATCACGGCGTATTGGGGAGTTGTGGCATCTATAAATTCTTCCGAGCTTGAACTGTTGCTACCGTGGTGGGAAACCTTTAACACGTCGCAATTAAGATTTAGGTTTTCTTTTAACAAAAGTTTTTCCATTTTTTGTTCGGAGTCGCCCGTGAAAAGAAATTTCAGGTCATCTATTTTCGCCATAACGTAAATTGAACGATTATTTTCGTTCGAGTTGTCTGTAAAATCGGAAAGAATTGTTATTTCAAATTCTCCAATGTTAAAGTTCATACCTTGAACCACTTCGTAAACTGAACCGCCTTTTTGTTGGGTGATATCCTTGGCTCTTTGAGCCGTCGAGATACTTTTGTCGATAATCGGTGGCATAATAAGATTGTCAATCTTAAAAAATTCGGCAAGTTTGGGGAGTGCACCCATATGGTCCGAGTGAAGATGAGAGATTATGACGGTATCAATCGTTTTTATTCCGCAATCGGACAATGCGTCGCCAACGTCGTTAACTGTATTTGGGAGCCCAACGTCAATGAGCGCAGAATAGCCGTTGCTGTAAATTAAAGCACAGTCGGCTTGTCCCACGTCAATAAATTTTATAAAATCATCGGACGTGTCGAATTTACTGCTGTATAAAAATTTATCCAGCGAGAGCGGTTCGCGAAACGTATATAAGATTACGGCGAAAATAACTGCCGTTATAATCGCCGCGAGTTTAATTCTTTTGTTTCGTTTTTTATTATTCTTCATCAGAAGCCATTTCCATTTCCATAAGCTCATCTTGTGTTATGAGAACTTTTCTCGGCTTGGAGCCTTCGTAAGGACCTACAACGCCACGTGCTTCCATCTCATCCACAATACGAGCCGCACGAGCGTAACCAAGTTTTAATTTTCTTTGTAAAAGTGAGGTTGAAGCAAGTCCGTTTTCAACAACAACCTTTATAGCTTCCTTAATCATTGGGTCTTCATCGGGTCCGTCCTCAGCAAGACCTGTTTTTTGTTTCTTTTCAATAGCCGCTTGACGCTCTATTTCAAACATAACGTCATCGTCGTAGTTGGCTTGGCGGTCACCCTTGATAAAGTCGACAACGCGTTTGATTTCTTCGTTGCTAACGTAACAGCCTTGCAAACGGTAGGGTTTGCTAGTACCAACAGGGCTAAAGAGCATCTCGCCACGACCCAAAAGTTTTTCAGCACCGGCAGCGTCGATAATTGTACGGCTGTCGATTTGCGAAGAACAGGTGAGCGCAACACGGGTTGGAATATTTGCCTTGATGACACCTGTGATAACGTCTACCGAAGGACGCTGTGTAGCGAGGAGTAGGTGGATACCTGCCGCACGGGCTTTTGCCGCGATACGAGCAATAGAGTCTTCAACTTCCTTTGAAGCAGTTTGCATCAAATCGGCAAACTCGTCAATCATAATCACTATGTAAGGCATTTTTTCAACTTGCGTTTCGGGGTCGTCTTGCAAAGTTTCAACAAAAGCGTTGTATTCTTCAATGTTTCTAACCTTGCGGTCGGAAAGCATTTTGTAACGTTTTTCCATTTCGGTTACAGCCCAGCCAAGCGCACCGGCGGCTTTTCTCGGGTCGGTAACAACAGGTACTAACAAATGCGGAATTCCGTTGTATGGCTCAAATTCAACGGTTTTAGGGTCGATAAGCAAAAGCTTTAATTCATCGGGTGAGTTTTTATAAAGAAGACTCAATATAATTGAGTTTGTACATACCGATTTACCCGAACCAGTAGCACCTGCGATAAGTCCGTGAGGCATTTTTGCAATATCGGTTGTGATAATATTACCGCTGATATCTTTGCCGAGCGCAACGGTGAGTTTGCTCTTAGCTGATACAAATTCTGGTGCTTCGAGAATTTCGCGGATATTAACGGCGTTCTTTTCTTTGTTTGGAACTTCAATACCAACAGCCGCTTTGTTTGGAATTGGGGCTTCGATACGAACGTTACCTGCGGCGAGATTGAGGGCGATATCGTCTGCTAAAGCGGTGATACGGCTAATTTTTACACCGGCGCAGGGTTGGAGTTCATAGCGGGTTACAGTAGGACCACGGCTGATATCAACGATACGGGTTTCTACGCCAAAGCTTTTAAGGGTTGCAACCAAATGCTCAGCGGTAACGGCGGTGTCTTGTCCTATTCCGTTATTCGAAATAGAAGGTTCCTTTAGAAGCGACAAGGGTGGGAACACGTAGCCTTGGTCATTTGAAGTGTCGAGTTCGTTTACTTCTTCGGTGAAAACTTCGGTTTCTTCCTTGAAGTTAATTTCGACAACTTCCTCTTTGGGCTCAGGTTTAACCTCAGCCTTGGCTTCTTCTAGCGCTTCTTGAATTATTTTATGGTCATCGCTACCTTCGGGGATGGAAATTTGCGGTGGTTCTTCGGTTGTTTCTTTTCCGTGGTAAGCGTCGACAAGTCGGCGTTGCTTTGGAGTCATTTTAGCACGGGCTTTTTGACGTTCTTTTGGCCCGTCATCAACAGGGATATCGATATTGAATTGACGGTTGTTTTGTTCTTCACGAGCCTTGGTATAAGAATCTTCCGCGTGGTTTTTAATTGCGACAGCGGGAGCGGTCAAGGTTTTGAACAAGGTTGTGAGGGTGGTGCTTGTGAGTATCATCAAAAGCACGAACACAATTAAAATCAAGGTTATTGCGGCACCTGTTTTGCCGAAAGCGAGATAAATAGGCTTTCCTATAAGTGCGCCGAGAAAACCGCCGTTTTTAAGCAATATACCGTTTTGATAAGCGCTGGTTAAATGTTCAAAAAAGGTCAAGTCAGGGTTAGCAGTTGTGAAAATATCGATAATTGAACCTATCAAGACCGCGATTGCGCTACCTTCAATCAGTTTCGCTTTTATAGAGGTTCCCATTTTGTCGGTTGCAAACATAACGGCAATAAATCCGAGCAAAAACGGATAAAAATATGCCGTAACACCAAATATTCCAAATATAAAATTATGTATAAAGGTCCAAATATTTTGACCTTTAACGAAAACGACAAAAAGCAAAAATATAGCAATCGCAAACCAAATTACCGAATGTAATTGGCGGTTGCCTTCTAATTGTTTTTGGGTTGGTTTATTTTGTTTTTTTGGCGTTTGCTTTGTACTTCTTTTTTTCTTGGTCGCCATAACAACTCTCCTATATTGTTAATTTTCTTCAATCAGTTTATATAGTTCATTTAAAACTTCCGAAAGGGTTCCGACCTTGTCAATAAGCCCGTATTCAACGGCTTTTTCTCCCGATAGGACCGTGCCGACGTCGGTTACCATTTCGCCCGTGTTCATCATAAGGCGGGTAAAATCGGATTTATCGATTTTGGAATTTCTCACTACAAAATCGGTTATGCGCTCTTGCATTTTTGCAAAGTGATTCCACATTTGCATAACCCCGATAACCAATCCATTTGTTCTGACAGGGTGGACGGTCATTGTGGCACTGGGCGCAATAAAAGAACGTTTTGCCGAAACTGCCAAGGGAACACCTATCGAATGTCCGCCACCTAAAACAAAGGATACCGAAGGCTTTTTCATACCCGAAATCAGCTCTGCCAAAGCAAGACCTGCCTCAACGTCGCCACCAACTGTGTTTAAAATTACGAGAAGTCCTTCGATTTCTTTGGATTCTTCAACCGCCACGAGCTGCGGAATAATATGCTCGTATTTTGTGGTTTTAGATTGCTCGGGAAGGACGCTGTGACCTTCAATTTCGCCAATTATTGTAAGGCAATAAATTTTGTGTTTGCCGAAAAAAGTGGCTGCGCCGAATTCCTTTATTTCTTCGATAAAATCATTTTTTTCATTATTTTTGTTACTCATCAAATTCACCCTAAATTATTATGCTGTAAATTTGATAAATAATTCATAATCATTATATCATAAAATTTAAAATATAACAAGTAAATTGAAAAAAACATTGTAAATTTGGCTGTAATATGGTATCATTATATTACAAATATCGACAAAAGGGGAAAAATATGAGAGCAGACGGAAGAAGACTGAAAAATACTGACCCTATGTATAGGGTTGCGGCGCATATCATGGATAAGCGTGTCGACTCCATGAATATGATTACAATCGATATTCCTTATACTCCTATGCAAGAGTACGTTAACAAAAAGCGTAAGGAAGGTATTTCTATAAGCCATATGTCCCTTGTACTTGCGGCGTATATTCGCACAATGGCAAAATATCCTGAACTCAACCGTTTTATTGTTAACAAAAAAGCCTATGAAAGAAATGAAATTGCGGTTGGTATGGTTGTGTTACAATCAATCGAAAGCCACGAGGGAACAATGTCTAAGATGTATTTTGAAAAAACCGATACACTCTTTGACGTAAACGATAAAATTAACACATACGTTAATGAAAATCGCGAGGCTCCCGAAAATAACAAAACTGAACAAATCATAAAATTCTTGTTGAGTTTCCCTGGCCTTTTGACCGTTGGCGTAGGACTTTTCAAGTTTTTGGATAAATTCGGCTTATTGCCTAAGTTTATTATTGATATGTCCCCGTTCCATATGAGCCTTGGTATTACAAACTTGGCTTCAATTAGAACAAACCATATTTATCACCACTGTTATGAATTTGGTACTACAAGCGTATTTATGGCGATGGGTAATCTTCGCGAGGTGCCAAAACGTAAAGGTGGCGAGATTGTTTTCGAACGTAGTTTGCCTATTGGTGTTACTATGGACGAACGTATTTGTTCGGGTAGTTATTTTGCGACAGCTTTCCGTTATATGAAGAAAATGTTGTTAAATCCTGAAGTTTTGGAACTTCCGCCCGAAGAAGTAGTTGAAGATACTTGTAAATAGTACTTGATTTTATACATATTTTAGTATAAACTATAAAGAGTTAAAAAATATTGGAGGAATTAAAATGTTAGTATCCGCAAAAGACATGTTAAACAAGGCAAAGGCTGGCAAATATGCAGTTGGTCAATTTAACATCAACAACCTTGAATGGACTAAAGCCATTCTTCAAACCGCACAAGAACTCAATTCACCTGTAATCCTCGGTGTTTCTGAAGGCGCAGGTAAGTATATGTGTGGATACACCACAATCGTTGGTATGGTTAACGGTATGATTAACGAGCTCGGAATCACTGTTCCTGTTGCTCTCCACCTTGACCACGGTTCTTATGAACACGCTAAGAAATGTATTGAAGCAGGTTTCTCTTCAGTTATGTTCGACGGTTCACATTATCCAATCGAAGAAAACATTGCTAAAACTAAGGAATTGGTTGCTACTTGTAATGAATTGGGTCTTTCTTTGGAAGCTGAAGTTGGTTCTATCGGCGGCGAAGAAGACGGCGTTGTAGGTGCAGGTGAAGTTGCTGATCCTAAGGAATGTAAAATGATTGCTGATTTGGGCGTTACAATGCTTGCTGCAGGTATCGGTAACATCCACGGTAAATATCCTGAAAATTGGGCTGGTCTTAGCTTTGACACTCTCGATGATATCCAAAAGCTCACAGGTGATATGCCTCTCGTTCTCCACGGTGGTACAGGTATCCCTGCTGATATGATTAAGAAGGCTATCTCTTTGGGTGTTTCTAAGATTAACGTTAACACTGAATGTCAATTGGCATTTGCTGACGCTACTCGTAAGTACATTGAAGCAGGTAAAGACCTTCAAGGCAAGGGCTTTGACCCAAGAAAACTTTTAGCTGACGGCGTTGAAGCTATCAAGGCTACAGTTAAAGAAAAGATGGAACTCTTCGGTTCAGTTGACAAGGCATAAGAAATTTAAAAGACCGCGAAAGCGGTCTTTTTTTAATTAGGAATTATAAATGCGTAATTGATGTGTTCGCTTTGCGAACGATATTAAAGTATAAATCAAAACGGGCGGAATTTCCGCCCGTTTTGATTATTTATTGTCAATCTCGAAAAAATCTTCAAGGCGGTCTACAAAAGCGTCGGCAACGGTTTCGTATTCATCGTCGTCTTCGATTTCATAGTAATATTCTTCGCCGTCTTCTTCGCCAACCTTAACGATTACCAATTCTCCGCTTTCTTCAAGCATTTTTTGCGGGTCTTCAAAGGTTGGTAAGAGAGCCAAATATCTTCCGTCATCTGTTTCAATAGCATCGAGAACTTCGAAAGAATATTCTTTTCCGTCGTCGTCGGCTAAAGTTATAATATCGGGATTGTATTCATTGTTTGCCATAGTTAATCACTCCTTAAGTATATTGTAATATTATTATTGCTTTAAGTCAATATCTTTATTGCGTTCAAAGTCTAAAACTTTTCTAAATTGAGTTTCGTAAAGCTCTTTATACTTTTCGCTCTTGCCGATAAGTTCTTGGTGGTTGCCTTCGGCGGTTATGATACCTTTTTCGATAACCATAATCTTGTCAGCGGCGATGACTGTTGAAAGACGGTGGGCGATAACGATACTTGTTCTGCCTTTCATTATATTGTTTAGCGCGTCGCTTATAAGATTTTCAGAAATCGAGTCGAGCGATGAGGTTGCTTCATCGAGAATTAAAATCTTGGGGTCTTTAAGAACAACTCGTGCTATGGACACACGTTGTTTTTCACCGCCTGAAAGCTTAAGACCGCGGTTGCCAACGATTGTTTCGAACTTGTCGGGCAAACTCATTATAAAATCATAAATATTTGCAATCTTACAAGCGTTTTCGATTTCTTCAATACTAGCTTCGGGTTTTGCGTATAAAAGATTTTCGAGAATTGTGCCGTTGAATAGATATGTATCTTGGGTTACGATACCTATATTTTGGCGAAGATAGGAAAGGTCGATGTTTTTAACGTTAACTCCTGCAACCTTTACTTCACCGTCTATCGTATCGTAAAGACGGGGTATCATACCGATAATTGTCGATTTACCTGCGCCCGAAGTACCTACGATAGCGTACATTTTGCCTTTTGGAACAGTGAAATTTACACCTTTTAGGATTTCTTTGTTTTCTTCGTAGTGGAAGTGAACGTTTGAAAATTCAACCGAGCTATCCGCAAGGTCGGGTTTTTGTGGATTTTCGGGGTTTTCGATTAAATGAGGACGGTCGAGATATTCGAAAATTCTTGTGAACAATGCCAAAGAGCGAATAAAGTCGACTTGTAGATTTAAAAGAGAACGAACGGGTTGGTATAGTCGGTTTACAAGCGCTACGACAACGGTGATATCACCAACGGTAAGTCCCGATTTGTCTGTGCTCATAATGAAGAAACCACCCGCAAAGTAGATACAAAGCGGAGCGATTTGAATAAACATTCCGAGAAATACGTGGAACCAACTACCCGCGCGACGTTCTTTAATTGTTGTTTTTGTAACTTCATTGTTGATTTCTTTAAACTTTTTGTATTCGCTTTTTTCTTTGGTGAAAAGTTTTACAAGCATTGAACCGCTAACCGACAAGGTTTCATTTATGTGGGTGTTTAGCTCGTCGCTTTTTTCTTGGGCAACACTTGCGAGCAACCAACGCTTTTTACCAACTGCTTTAGTGGGGAATATGAGCATTGGAATAACAATAAGCCCAACAATCGCTAAGCGCCAATCGGTATAAAAAAGATAAAATACACAGGTGCCAACGGTTAAAACGTTGCTGACAACCGAGGTTAGCAATACCGAAATTACGGCACTAACGCCGTTGATGTCGCTGTTCATACGGGTTATGATGTCTCCCTGCTTTTCGTTGGTGAAAAAGGCGTGGGGCATATGTTGTAGATGGTCATACATCTCGTTTCGCATATCGAAAATAATTTTTTGCGATATCCAAGAGTTTATGTATTGCTCTAATACACTTATAATTTGTGCAAGAGAAAGCACCACAAAAGCCATAATTAACAATTTTATAAGAAGCTTGAGTTCGCCGTCGGCAATAATAGAATCGACGATTTTACCGGTTATGATTGAAGGGAAAAGTCCCAATATTGCCGAGATTATGAGAGCGGCAAAAACGAGTAGGAATTGCCATTTATAAGGCTTTAAGTATGAAAGTATTCTAAAAAACAACTTTTTATCCATTTTGGGTAGATTTTGCTTTTCAGAATCGGTTAAAAAACCACGGGGACCGCCTAAATGCATGTGGCCTCGCATACCTGCGGGCGGAGGATTCATAGGTCTCATATAATCATTTCCTTATAATTTTATATTTATATTTTAACACATTGCACAAACAAATGTATAAGCAAATGTTAATTTTTACAAAATGCACAAAAGTTATTAACTTTTACTTGACAAACTGTGGATAGTGCATTATAATAAAGACAGAAAAGAAAGGAGGAGCTAGAAAATATGAAAGAGTTAACTCCACCTGAAAGGTTTCGAAAATAAACGAAAGGCGTGATTCCGATGAAGTAATAAACCTTAAAACGAAAATAAACTTTCAAAATTAAGACTTTAATATAATAATATTATTTTATATATAACACCAGGCGGTGATAAAATGAAAGGTATAAGACGTTTTATCAAATAAACTGTTAAGGTGATTCCAATGTACTATTTAAATTTTAAAACTTAAAAGATTACGATTCTTGCAAATAGAGTAACAGGGGAACGCCCCTAGAAAGGAACATAGCCGTTTTAACGGTGTGCAAAAGGTGAAATTTTAAGTGATAGATTCAACTGAATATTGTTAGAAGCGGTTATGAATGGATAATTTCATAACCGCTTTTTTGTCGATTATCTTGATACCCTATTATCGCGAATTGCTCTTTAAATTATGGTTTATAAAGCCGATTGGTATGAATAAAAAGCCTCGCCCATTGGGAGAAGTGGCACCGTTAGGTGACAAAGAGGGTAATTGCAACAAGCCCTCTCACTCGCTAACGCGGGAGCTCTCCCAAAGGGAGAGCCTTTAGTCTGTGATTTTCAATTAGCCCCATAAACAATAATTCAAACCTTGAAATTGAAATTTGCCATTAAACAAGAAAAACTCCCGCAGTAATATGCGGGAGTTGAGTTTTTATAGTTTACATAAGGCTCTTATAAATAGCTTTAATGTCTTCAAGGGTTACGTCCTTGGGGTTACCCGGACGACAAGCATCAGCATAAGCGTCAGCTGAAAGTGCATCGATATCTTCTTCTTTTACAACACCCTTAAGTGAGCAAACAATACCAACGTCTTCAGCGAGTTTACGAACTGCGTCAACAGCAGCTGTGCGGTATTCTTCTTGGGTCATTTTTTCAACGCCTTCAACGCCCATAGCGATAGCGATATCGCGATATTTTGTGCCTGTAGCTTCAGCGTTGTAAGCCATAACAGCGGGGAGAAGTGTAGCACAAGCTTTACCGTGAGGCATATCGTAGTAAGCAGAAAGTGTGTGAGCCATTGAGTGGTCAACACCAAGCCCTACGTTAGAGAAGCCCATACCTGCAACGTATTGACCGAGAGCCATACCTTCGCGACCACAAGCTTCGCCTTTAACAGCGGCACGGAGTGAACGACCGATAATTTCGATTGCTTTAATATGGAACATATCAGAAAGTTCCCAAGCTCCCTTTGTGATGTAACCTTCGATA
>JAZORM010000084.1:0-26363 GCA_045656585.1 Acutalibacteraceae bacterium | reverse complement strand
TTTAAAATTTTTGTTGACAAAATGAATTATTATGGTATAATAATCCTTGTTCGTATGGTGGATGTAGCTTAGTTGGTTAAAGCGCCAGTTTGTGGCACTGGAGACCGTGGGTTCGAATCCCATCTTCCACCCCACAAATTTTACGGCGCAAAAAGGCGCCGTAGAATAGAACTCAAAATTAAATATTGGGGTGTCGTCAAGCGGTAAGACACAGCACTTTGACTGCTGCATTCGTAGGTTCGAATCCTGCCACCCCAGGCAAAAATCCAAGTCTTCGGACTTGGATTTTTTTATCCATTGCGAAAGCAATGGCATATCATCAACAACGGTTTGCCGTTGTTGTATCTCATCAGCCGTTAGGCTGTATATCATCATGCGTTAGCGTGTATAAAATTGCTTTCGCAATGATGATATACAATTCCTAAGGAATTGACGATATGCAAAACTTCGTTTTGATGATATACAATGCTTCACATTGATTTGTATGAAAGTTTAACTTATACGCCAAACACCTAAAATATCTTTTTCGTAGTCCCAGCCATCAAAGAAAGCACTTAGTGAAAATAGGTGCTTTCTTTTTTCTTGCTTTTGGGAGATTTTTCTTGTATAATTATATTGGTTTACTTTGGGGTTTTATAATTCCTTTAAAAATATTACGCTTTATAGCAGGAGTTAATATGAAAGAAGTTAGAAAGTATAAATCAAACGAACTTATTAAGCGATTTTTACCCTATTACAAAAATTATATTCCAACCCTTATTTTTGATTTGTTTTGTGCTTCACTTACTACCATTTGTGAAATCGTTTTGCCGCTTATTATGCGAGAAATTACTAATGCGGGAATAAACGATTTGGCAACCATTACGATTGGTTTTGTTGTTCGGGTGGGCGTTTTGTATATAGCACTCAGGCTCATTGACTGTGCAGCGTTTTATTATATGTCGTATTTTGGTCACGTTATGGGCGTTAAGATGGAAACTGATATGCGAAGAGACGCATATTCCCATTTGCAAAAGCTTTCAAACACCTACTTCAATAATACAAAAGTCGGTCAAATTATGGGCCGAATTACAAACGACCTTTTTGACGTTACTGAGTTTTCACACCATTGCCCTGAGGAATTTTTCATAGCGGGAATAAAGGGAGCGGTTTCGTTTGTTATTCTTTTAAATATTAACGTAGCCCTTACAATTATGATATTCCTCATCATCCCCATAATGTTTGTTGTTTGTAGAAAACTCAACAAGAGAATGCGCGCTACCTTCCGTAAACAACGTCAATTAATAGGCGAATTGAACGCGAGGATAGAGGATTCGTTATTGGGGCAAAAGGTTGTAAAAGCCTTTGCTAACGAAGATATAGAACAAGCAAAATTCGAAAAAGACAATCAAAACTATTTCTCAATTAAAAAGCAATCCTACAAGTTTATGGGTGCATTTGCGACTTCGACACGTTTGTTCGACGGTATAATGTATTCTTCGGTTGTTATAGCAGGTAGTATTTTTATGATTAAGGGTTACATAAACGCGGGTGACCTTGTGGCTTATTTGCTTTACGTTACAACCTTTATAGCAACCGTACGTCGTATAATTGAGTTTGCTGAGCAATTCCAAAGAGGAATGACAGGTATTGAGCGATTTGTTGAAATAATCGATGCAGATATTGAAATTTTCGATGAACCCGATGCTCAAGAACTTAAAGACCCCGAGGGAATTATCGAATTTAAAAACGTAACTTTTGAATATCCTGATGACCATAATCAAGTATTTGAAGACCTTAATTTCAAGATTAAAAAGGGTGAAAAGGTTGCTTTTGTTGGTCCTTCGGGTGGCGGTAAAACAACGCTATGTAACTTGATTCCGCGCTTTTATGACGTATCGAGCGGTGAGATTTTGCTTGATGGCCAAAACATTAAGAAATACACCTTGAAAAGTCTTAGAAAAAATATTGGTATGGTGCAACAAGACGTTTATTTGTTCTCGGGCACAGTTTATGAAAATATTGTTTACGGTCGACCTGACGCTACTCGCGAAGAGGTGATTGAAGCGGCTAAAAGAGCGGGGGCTGATGAGTTTGTTATGGCGCTTAAGGACGGCTATGACACCTATGTTGGTGAACGCGGTGTTAAGCTTTCGGGCGGACAAAAACAACGTATCAGTATTGCTCGAGTTTTCCTAAAAAATCCGCCTATTATTATTCTTGACGAAGCTACAAGCGCACTTGATAACGAAAGTGAGTATGCGGTTGCCAAATCTCTTAACGATTTATCGGTTGGCAGGACAACAATAACTATTGCTCACCGACTTTCTACCATTCGTAATGCAGATAGAATTATGGTGCTGACGGAAGACGGCATTGTTGAGCAGGGAAGCCATGCTGAATTGCTTGAATTAAAAGGTATATATCATAAATTCAATCAAATGGCGAGTGAACTGGAATAATTAAATGTTTTACACAAAAAGTTTTGTGTGTCGTGACGGGTTAGGTTACGATTATTGTATATATATATGTATTTAATCGAATGGAAAACTTTATAATCCTGAAGAAGGGGATTGTTCTAATGCGCCTGAATTTCCATCGTCCCATTAGACCCCAATATACACATCATAAAATGATTGTAATTAAAAAATTGTTGACAAATTAAAAAATTGTGATACAATATTAAAGCAAACTGAATATCTCCTTATCAAGAGTGGTGGAGGGACACGGCCCGTTGAAGCCCGGCAACCTGTTTTTCAAGGTGCTAAATCCGTCGGTTTTTTTCCGAAAGATGAGGTTTATCAAATATAACCGCTCTTTCGTAGAGCGGTTTTTTATGTTAAAAGAAAGGAATTTTAAAAATGAACAACTTTTTATTCACTTCCGAATCGGTTACTGAAGGTCATCCCGACAAAGTTTGTGACCAAATTTCCGACGCTGTGTTAGATGCTATTTTTGCTCAAGACAAAAATGCTCGTGTCGCTTGTGAAACTTTTTGTACAACAGGTGTTGTAAACGTTATGGGTGAAATTACAACAACTGCTAAAGTTGATATTCCTGCCATTGTTCGTGAGGTTGTATGTGATATCGGTTACGATAGTGCAAAGGCTTGTTTCGACGGTAATACTTGCGCTGTTTTGACTTCTATTGACAAACAATCTCCTGATATTGCTATGGGTGTTGACAAGTCTTTGGAACTTAAAGGTGGCGAAGAAGACGGTTACAACCTTAACGGTGCAGGTGACCAAGGTATGATGTTTGGTTTTGCTTGTGATGAAACCGAAGAACTTATGCCTTTGGCAATATCGTTGGCTCATAAGATGGCCAAAAGACTAACCGACGTCAGAAAATCGGGAGAACTTTCATACCTTAATCCCGACGGAAAAACACAGGTTACCGTTGAATATGAAAACGGAGAACCGAAGCGTGTTGATGCGGTTGTTGTATCTAGCCAACACACCGAAGACGTAACTCTCGAAACCCTTAGAGCTGACATTCTCGAAAAGGTTATTAAGCCAATTGTTCCAAGTGGACTTTTCGATGAAAACACAAAGATTTATATCAACCCCACAGGCCGTTTCGTTGTAGGTGGTCCTCAAGGTGATACAGGACTTACAGGTAGAAAGATTATCGTTGATACATACGGTGGTTACGCTCGTCACGGCGGTGGTGCTTTCTCGGGTAAGGATCCCACAAAAGTTGATAGAAGCGCAGCATATGCTGCAAGATACGTTGCTAAAAATATCGTAGCGGCAGGTTTGGCTCGTAAGTGCGAAATAGAACTTGCTTACGCTATCGGTGTTGCTACTCCTGTTTCGGTTATGGTTGATACTTTCGGCACAGGTGTTATAAGTGATGAGGATATCTCTAAGGCGGTAAACGAAGTGTTCGATTTAAGACCTTCGGCTATTATTGATACTCTTGATTTGCGCCGTCCGATTTATAGACAAACTTCAGCTTACGGTCATATGGGTAGAACTGACATTGATTTACCTTGGGAAAAGACTGATAAGGTAGAAATTTTAAAAAAATACTTGACAAACGCGTAAATTCGTGTATAATTGATATGACAACAAAGTAGTGCGCTTAGCGTCCTCACCCTAAGATTTCGTTTAAAAGGGTCAATAAGTTTCCAAAAATCTCTTTGGTATTCTTATGCGTGGGCGTATTGCGTCCACGCTTTTTTGTATTCTTATGTCAAAACTATTTCGGAGGTGTATTCACATCAGCAGTAAAGAACTCGCAATAAACGAAGAGATTAAATTTAAGGAAGTTCGTGTAATTTCCAACGACGGTTCACAAATTGGTGTCGTTTCTATTTCAAAGGCTTTGGAAGAAGCTGCGGCTAAGGATTTAGACTTGGTTTGTATTTCTCCAAACGCTCAACCACCTGTTTGCAAAATAATGGACTATGGTAAGTTCCGTTTTGAACAGGCTAAACGCGAAAAAGAAGCGAAGAAAAACCAAAAGGTTGTTGAAGTTAAAGAAATTCGCTTAGGTTTAAGTATCGACGTACATGACTTTGAAACTAAAGGTAAACAAGCGATTAAATTCTTAAACGCGGGAAACAAGGTTAAAGTTTCTATCCGTTTCCGCGGTCGCGAACTCGGACATCCCGAGATTGGACTTGACAATATGAATCGTTTCGCTGAATTTTGCCAAGATCATTGTACAGTTGAAAAGGCTGCTAAGATGGAAGGCAGGAATATGCTTATGTTCCTTGCTCCGAAATCAGGAAAATAATGTAAGTTAAAAAAATTTTTGGAGGGACTAAAATGCCTAAAATTAAAACACACAGTGGCGCTAAAAAACGCTTCAAACTCACAAAAAACGGCAATGTTAAACGTGCTCATGCTTTCAAGTCGCACATCCTTAACAAGAAGACAACCAAGCGTAAGAGAAATCTTCGTAAGACAGTTGTTGCCGACGTAACAAACACAGCAACAATCAAGAAACTCATTCCTTATAAATAAGGAAAGACTTTAAATAGGAGGAAAAGTAAATGGCACGTATTAAGGGTGCGTTAGCAACACGCAAAAGAAGAAATAAAGTATTAAAGCTTGCTAAAGGTTACTTTGGCGCTAAATCTAAGCTCTTTAAAACTGCTAAAGAAGCAGTTATGAAATCAGGCAACTATGCATATGTTGGTAGAAGACTTAAGAAACGTGATTTCCGTCGTCTTTGGATTACCAGAATTTCTGCTGCTTGTAAAATGAATGATATGAACTACTCTTCATTCATCAATGGTCTTAACAAGGCTGGTATTGAAATCAACCGTAAGATGCTTGCTGACCTTGCAGTAAACGATGCAAAAGGTTTTGCAACACTTGTAAAAGCCGCTAAAAAAGCACTTGAAAAATAATTAATTTTCGCCCGAGTGAAAACTCTCTCGGGCGACTTTTTCATTTTTAAAGAGGGTGAAAAAATGGAAAAATTGATAAAATTGACCAGCAAGGATAATTCACTTATCAAGCTTGTTTGCTCTTTGCAAACTTCTAGAAAGGCTCGTTATGAACACAATTTGTTTGTGCTTGAGGGGCTTAGAATTTGTGATGATGCGTGTAATTGTAAAATCAGGTTTGATAAGTTAATTATAAGTGAAACTGCGTCTAAAAAGTATTTTGAAGCGATAGAAAAATTCGCTGAAAATTCAGATGAGTGTTATCTTATTCCTGATAGTTTATTTAAGAAAATAAGCGATACAACCTCGCCGCAAGGTATTATTGCGGTTGCAAGTATGCCTAAAAAAGATAGCGAAATTAACAAACGCGGAAGATACGTTGCGCTCGAAAACCTTAATGACCCCTCAAATTTGGGCGCAATAAGCCGTACGGCTGAGGCGTTGGGTGTTAGCGGTATTATTTTGTCGGCCGATGCTTGTGACCCATATTCTCCAAAGAGCCTTAGAGCGTCTATGGGTACTCTGTTTAGAATGCCGATTATTGTTTTAGAGAATTTTTCGAAAGATTTAAAAAACAGCGGTCTTGAGACCTATGCTTGTGTAGTAGATAAAGATGTAAAGTCGATTTCCGAGGTGAAATTTGGCGAAGGCTCGGTTGTTATGATTGGCAACGAAGCAAACGGACTTTCAGAAGAAGCGAAATCTATGGCTTTTGAGAAAATCACTATTAAAATGAGCGGTAAAGCCGAGTCTTTGAATGCGGCAACCGCGGCGGCTATTTCTATTTGGGAAATGATGAAATGAAATATTATATTTGGCTTCAACTTTGTCTAAAGCAGGGTAGCAAGACTTTTTCGGACCTATTGTGTGATGGGATAAGACCGTTTGACGTTTTTTCGATGAATTCCTTAGAGCGTAAGCAAACCGGTATCTTTTCGAAAAGCGAACTTGAACGAATGAACAAAACAACACTTTCAAGCGCCGAAAAAATCATTGAGTTTTGTAATGAAAATAAAATAAAACTCATAAAATACGATGATAATAATTATCCAAACACCCTTAAAACAATATGCAATCCGCCAATTGTTTTGTATGTAAAGGGCAATATGCCCGATTTTGACAATACTCCCGTTATCTCAATCGTTGGTCCTCGTAATGTCTCTGCTTTTGGAAAGAAAGCAGCTTATTCTTTGGGATACCGCCTTGCGAAAGCGGGATTTATAGTTGTAAGCGGTGGCGCAGTTGGAAGCGATACCTACGCTCATATAGGCGCTTTGAAAGCCGACGGAATAACTACTCTTATTATGGGGTGCGGTTTTAATGTGAGTTATTTGGAAGAAAATCGCGCACTTAGAGAGCATATTGAGAAGTGTGGTTGTTTGATTAGCGAATATCCACCCGATACACCGATAACTCGATATACTTTCCCTGTGAGAAATCGACTAATATCGGCTTTGTCATTAGGTACTATAGTGATCGAGGCGGGTGGTCGAAGTGGTGCATTGATTACCGCTAACCACGCGATAGAACAAGGTAAGGATGTTTTCGTAATTCCCGGAAGTCCAAATGCGGCGGAATATAAAGGTTCAAATTTGCTTTTGAGGGATGGCGCAAAGCCACTTTTAGATGCGGGTGATATATTTTCTGAATATATATCGCGTTTTCCTGATAAAATCGATATAGAAAGAGCTTTCAAAAAAGAGCCAAAAACTCCTAATCCGCAAAAAAATAAAAAAATATTGAATGAAACTCTTTCAAATGAAGCAAAAATAGTATATAATTGTTTAGATACACCTAAATTTTATCCTGACGAGCTTGATTGCGGTCTTGATTCGGGTCAGTTGCTTTCGGCACTTACTGAACTTGAAATGGAATTTATTATAAGAGCGCTACCGGGCGGTCAGTACGAGATATGTAAATAACGGAGGTAATTTATGTCGAAACTTTTAATAGTGGAGTCTCCCACAAAGGTAAAACCTATAAAGAAGTATTTAGGCTCAGAATATGAAGTTATGGCTTCGGCCGGTCACGTTCGCGATTTGCCTAAATCTCGACTCGGCGTTGATATTGATAATGGTTTTATGCCACAGTATATAAATATGTCGGACAAGAAAGATTTAATTAAATCTCTTAAAACTGCCGCTGCGAACAGTGATGAAGTTTATCTCGCAACCGACCCTGATAGAGAGGGTGAAGCGATTTCGTGGCATTTGGCGCAAATTTTGGCTTTGGATATGGAAAAGGCTAACCGTGTAACCTTTAACGAAATCACAAAATCAGCAGTACAAGCAGGCATTAAGGTTCCGCGCAAAATCAATATGGATTTGGTTGACGCTCAACAAGCCCGTCGTGTACTTGATAGAATTGTTGGCTATAAACTCAGTCCGCTTTTGTGGAAAAAAGTTAAGAGCGGTTTGTCGGCAGGTCGTGTACAAACTGTAGCACTTCGTCTTATTGTTGACCGAGAGAGAGAAATTGAAAAGTTTCAATCTACTGAATATTGGACTGTTGACGCTAAGTTTTTGGTTGGCAGAAAGTCTTTTGTTGCTAGACTTTACGGCGATAAAAATGGCAAGATTGATTTGATTCCTGATGAAGCTAGTGCTAATAATATTTTAGCAAACCTCGAGGGCGCTGAATATAAGGTTAGCGAAATTAAGAAGGGCAAACGTAATAAGCAACCCGCTCCACCATTTATTACTTCGACCTTGCAACAAGAGGCTTCGCGCAAACTTGGTTTTACAGGTCAACGCACAATGCGTATCGCTCAACAGCTTTACGAAGGTATCGACCTTGAAAGCATTGGCACAACAGGTCTTATAACCTATATGCGTACCGACTCTTTGCGTATCTCCGAAGAAGCAAGAGCGGCAGCTAATAAATATATTGTGGGCGCGTTTGGTGATAAGTATTTGCCTTCTAAACCCCGTTATTATAAATCTAAAAACTCGGCTCAAGATGCTCACGAAGCAATCCGTCCTACCGACGTATTTCTTGACCCTGAAAGCGTAAAATATGCGCTTACAACCGAGCAGTATAAACTCTATAAGCTTATTTGGGAGCGTTTTGTAGCTTCGCTTATGTCGGCTTGTGTTCAAGATACTGTTAACGTTGATATAACCGCTAATGATTATTTGTTTAAAGCAAGTGGTTATTCGGTAAGATTTGACGGCTTTACCGCACTTTACGTTGAAGGTAAAGATGAGGAAGAAGATAAAGAACGTGATCTTCCCGAAATGCAAGAAGGCGAAACTTTGAAGCTTCGCGATTTGATTACCGACCAACACTTCACTCAACCACCCGCTCGTTATACCGAGCCTACACTTATCAAAGCTTTGGATGAAAACGGTATTGGTCGTCCTTCAACCTACGCTCCGATTCTTTCGAATATTATGGGTCGTGATTATATCGAGCGCGAAAAGAAAACCCTCAAGCCTACCGAACTTGGTAAGGTTGTGGCTGACCTTATGGTTGAATTCTTCGACAAGATTTTCGACGTTAAGTTTACCGCAGGTCTTGAAGTGAAACTCGATAAAATCGGTGTTGGTGACCTTGGTTGGACCGAAACTATCGCTGCTTTCTATAAAGATTTTGATAATTATTATTCAAAGGCTGAAAATTCACTTAACGGTAAAAAGGTTAAGGTTCCTGACGTTGAGTCGGATGTCATTTGCGAAAAATGCGGCAGAAAAATGGTTGTAAAATCAAGCCGTTTTGGAAAATTCTTGGCTTGTCCCGGATATCCCGAATGTAAAAATACAAAACCTGTACCCGAAGATGAGGTTACCCAACCTTGTCCAAAGTGTGGCAGTAAACTTGTTAAGCGTATTTCGAAGAAGGGCAAAAAGTTCTATGGTTGTACAAACTATCCTAAGTGCGATTTTGCTTCTCCCGGAATTCCAACAGGTGATATTTGTAGTGAATGTGGCGGATATATCATAAACGGAATCAGAGGTAGAAAATACTGTATGAATTCCGAATGTCCGTCAAGAGCAAAAACTAAAAAGGACTAATAAAATGGAAAAAATCACCGTTATTGGCGGCGGTCTTGCAGGCAGTGAAGCGGCTTTGCAAATTGCGAATATGGGTGTTTTGGTAGAACTTATTGAAATGAAACCCATAAAACGCACCCCCGCCCATAAGAGCGATAATTTTGCCGAACTTGTTTGTTCAAATTCTTTGAAAGCCAACCGTGTTGATTCGGCGGCGGGTCTTTTAAAGGAAGAAATGCGACAATTTGGTTCGGTTTGTATGAAAGCAGCCCAGAGTTGTTCGGTTGCCGCAGGTGGCGCTTTGGCGGTTGACCGTGATATATTTTCGAAGTATATCACCGACGCTGTTAAAAACCACCCTAATATTACGGTAAAAAATGAGGTTGTGACAAAACTTCCGACCGATGCGATTACCGTTGTGGCGACAGGTCCGTTGACAGACGGCGGTTTGGCCGAAGAAATTGCAAATCTTTGTGATTGCGAAAATTTGAGTTTCTACGATGCGGCGGCACCAATTGTTACAAAAGAAAGCGTTGATTTTGAGTCGGCTTTCTTTGCTTCTCGTTACGGCAAGGGAACTGACGACTATATCAACTGCCCTATGAATAAAGAGGAATATGAATTATTTCATAGGGAACTTATAAATGCCGAGAGTGCTTTGCTTTCGGAGTTTGACAAACCGATTACGGTTTATGAAGGCTGTATGCCGATTGAAATCTTGGCAAAACGCGGGGAGGATTCAATTCGTTTCGGTCCTCTAAAACCCGTAGGTCTTCGCGATCCAAAGACAGGACATAGACCTTGGGCAGTGGTTCAACTTCGCCGTGAAAATGCTGAAGGCAGTCTTTATAATCTTGTTGGTTTTCAAACTAATTTAAAATTCCCTGAACAAAAGAGAGTATTCTCTTTGATACCCGCTTTAAAAAATGCTGAGTTTATGAGATACGGTGTTATGCACCGAAACTCCTTTATAAATTCGCCAAAACTTTTAAATAAAGATTTGTCTTTGAAGAAATATCCAAACGTTTTCTTTGCAGGGCAACTTTCAGGCGTTGAAGGATATATGGAATCGGCGGCAAGTGGAATTGTTGCAGGTATAAATGCGGTTAAAAAACTAAAGGGTGAAGAACCTTTGATTTTGCCAAAGTTTACGATGATGGGAGCTTTGCTTGGATTCATCACCGACCCAACGGTTGAAAACTTTCAGCCTATGGGTGCCAATTTTGGTGTTTTACCTGCTTTGGAAGAAAAAATTAAGGATAAAAGAGAACGCTATATGGCTTTGGCACAGCGTTCGCTAAAATGGTTTAGTAAGGAGAATTAAAATGCGTGTAGTAGTAGATGCTTTTGGCGGCGACAATGCGCCTTTAGAAATTGTAAAAGGTGCTTCGTTGGCTTCAAAAGAATATGAAACCGAAATAACTCTTACAGGCGATAAAGAAATTATTGAAAAAATTATTAAGGAAAACAACCTTGAATTTTTCGGCGACTTAAATATTGTTCATTGTACTGATATTATGGATATGCACGATGACCCGACAACCCTCTTGAAAGCGCACAAAGATTCTTCAATGGCTGTAGCGTTTAGAGAACTTAGTGAAGAAAGAGCCGACGCTTTTGTGTCTGCCGGTTCTACAGGTGCGGTTGTTGTAGGCGGTACACTCGTTGTAAAACGTATTAAGGGTGTTAAGCGTCCTGCTCTCGCGGGTATGATTCCTGCTCCACAGGGTCATTATATGCTTATGGATATGGGTGCTAATGCCGAATGTCGTCCTGAAATGCTTTGTCAGTTTGGTATTATGGCTAGTGCATATTTAAAGGGTGTTGAAGGTAAAGAAAACGCTACTATCGGTCTTTTAAATATCGGAACCGAAGACAGCAAGGGCGGAGAACTTCAAAAAGAAGCTTATAAGCTTTTATCGGAAGCTCCAATCAACTTTGTTGGAAACGTTGAATCACGCGAAATGCCAAAGGGTGTTTGCGACGCTATAATTACCGACGGTTTTACAGGCAATATCGCTTTAAAACTTATTGAAGGTACTGCTACAACCTTCTTTAAATTGGTTAAAAACGCTCTTTATAAGAGTCTTAAAAATAAATTGGCGGCTTTGGTTATTAAGAAAGACCTTTATTCGCTTAAGAGTATGATGGATAGTTCCGAAGTGGGCGGTGCTCCGCTTTTGGGTGTTCGGAAAACTGTTATTAAGGCTCACGGAAACTCCGACGCTAAGTCGATTAAAAACGCAATCAGACAAGCGGTTACATTCACACAAAACGATGTTATTGGAAATATAACCGCAATTTTAGAAGAAGTTAAGGATTAATTTATAATGGAAGTTTTAGAGAAAAAACTTGGTTACAAATTTAATAATAAAGCCCTTCTTGAAAACGCTTTGACCCACTCATCCTACGCTAATGAAGCTAGAAACGGCTATACCTCTAATGAGAGACTCGAGTTTTTGGGTGACTCGGTATTGTCGGTTATTGTGGCTGATTATCTTTTCAAAAACTTTAAAACAATACCCGAGGGTGAGCTTACAAAACTTCGTGCGTCTTTGGTTTGTGAAAAGTCGCTTTGCGCCTTTGCCAGAGAAATCAATCTTGGCGCGGCTTTACTTTTGGGTCGTGGCGAAGAAAAGGGTGGCGGAAGAGAACGTGACTCTATTTTGGCAGATGCTTTTGAAGCGGTATTGGCGGCAATGTATCTTGACGGCGGTATGGACGTTGCGAGAGAATATATTTTAGGCTTTGTAAAAGCGGAACTTGAAAACAAAAATGATGAAATTTTTAAAGACTATAAAACCGCACTACAAGAAATTATTCAGCGCAATCCCGAGGAATCGGTGACCTATACTCTGAAAAGTGAGAGCGGTCCTGACCACGATAAAATTTTCGAAGTTGAAGTACATCTTAATTCTAATGTAATAGGCGTTGGAAAAGGTAGAAATAAAAAACAAGCCGAACAAATGGCTGCCAAACAAGCGCTCGAACTTATGGGTGCGAAAATATGAGCGATAAACATTCAAATATCTCGATTTTTGTGCCACATATTGGTTGTCCTAATAAGTGTAGTTTTTGCAACCAAAGATATATCACAGGTACTTGCAAGGCTCCTAATGCTGATGACGTTGAAAAAGCGGTAATAACGGCGGTAAAATCCAAAAAATACAATCCTAAAAATACCGAAATTGCTTTTTTTGGCGGAAGTTTCACCGCAATTAACCGAACATATATGGAGTCTCTTTTGGAAGCGGCATCGTCATTTGTTAAAATCGGACTTGTAAGCGGTATTAGAATTTCCACAAGACCAGATGCTATTGATGATGAGATTTTGATGCTCTTAAAGGAATATAACGTAACTGCTATTGAACTTGGGGCGCAATCGTTTAATAACTACGTTTTGAAAATGAATAACCGTGGACATACTTCGAAAGATACCGAAAATGCGGCGGCACTTATTAAAAAACACGGTTTCGAACTTGGTCTTCAAATTATGACGGGACTTTATTGCGATGATAACGAGTCGCTAGAACGTACCGCCAAAAAAATTATAGATATAAAGCCCGATACGGTTAGAATTTATCCAACAATCGTTTTGAGTGATACTGACTTAGCGGCGCTTTATTTGGATGGAAAATACAGTCCGCAAACTTTAGGTGAAGCGGTTAAAATTTGTACAAAATTATATATGATGCTCACAAAAGAGGGAATAAACGTTATCCGATTGGGGCTTCATTCGATTGAGGAAGAAGCATTTTTGGCGGGTCCTTGGCACCCTGCATTTAGCGAACTTTGTCAATCACAAATTATGCTGACAAAGGTTTTGACCCATCTTTTTGACAAGGGTGAATATATAATCTATGTTGGCAAAAGTGACGTTTCAAAAATGATTGGACAAAAACGTTCAAACATAAAACACTTGAAATCTCGCGGTTTTGACTGCAAGGTAAAGGTTGATGATAGTTTGTCCGATTTAAAATTTAGGATAGAAAGGAAAGTGTTATAGTTGCTTTTAAGTTCAATTGAAATTCAAGGCTTTAAATCTTTTGCGGATAAAACAGTTTTGAAGTTTGGCAAGGGTATAACTGCGGTTGTAGGACCTAACGGTAGTGGTAAGAGTAATATTTCTGACGCGGTTCGTTGGGTGCTTGGTGAACAATCGACTAAAAGTCTTCGCGGTCAATCGATGGAAGACGTTATATTTGGTGGTACTGAAACACGCCGCCCCCACGGTTTTTGTGAAGTTACACTTAATATCAATAACACTGACCGTTCTTTAAACTTTGACAACGATTTTGTTGCGATTACTCGTAGATATTATCGTTCACACGAAAGCGAATATGCTATAAACAACGTTTCGGTTCGTCTTAAGGATATCCACGAATTGTTTATGGATACAGGTCTTGGCCGTGACGGATATTCAATGATTGGTCAAGGTAAGATTGATAATATTATTTCTTCAAAATCGGGCGAACGTCGTGATATTTTCGAAGAAGCTTCGGGTATTTCAAAATATCGTTATCGTAAATTGGAAGCTGAGAGAAAACTCACAGCGGCGGAAGACAATCTTCTTCGTTTACACGATATTGTAGATGAACTTGAAGCGCGTGTAGGTCCTTTGGCTGAACAAAGCAAGAAGGCTGAAAAATTCTTGGAATTGGCGGCTTCAAAAAAAGAACTTGAAATTGGCTTATGGCTTTATACCTTAAACAATTCTAAGGAACTTTTGCGCACCCAAGAAAGCAAAATTGCAGCGGCTCAACTTTCGTATCGTGAGATTGAAAAGTCTTTGGAAGAGTTTGACCGCAAAACCGAGCAAAACACTTCGCTTTTTGCTAAACTGACTTCCGATATTGAGGGTGAACGTCTTAAGATTTCTTCATTGAATGAAGAAATAGTTAAGGCTGACGGTGTCATAACTGTTTTAAATAATGATATTGAACATAATAATGAATCTATTGAGCGTTTGAGCGGTGAAAAGAACGCGTTAAGTCTTTCGGACAGTTCTGCCTTAGAAGAGATTGAAACTCTTAAACAGTTGGCAGAGCAAAAGAATATTCAAAAAAATGAGTTGGAAGAAAAACTCCGCTCTTTAGAAAATGAACTCAGTGCGTTGCTTACCGATTCGGACAGTATAAGCCGTAAGATTGAAAATCAAATAAGAGAGTTGAATATACTTTCGGCTTCAAGTGCTGATATGAGAGTGAAGCTCGTTACCGCCGATACTTCAATAGAGGAAATTACCGCGCGTGACAAGGCTTTGGAAGAATTAGTAGCTACTCGCGAACTTGAAATCGAAACGCTTGATAAAGAATATAGCGAAACCGATTTGTTGCTTAAAAAGTTGGTAGAAAATACCGAGAGTATCTCGAATTCTTTAAAAGGCTATGAGTTAAGACTAAACAGTAAGCGTGAAAACGCTGAAAAAATAAAATCTGAGCTAGATAATATAAAACTCGACATTGAGGCAAAGAAACGCCGCATCCAAATTCTTAAGGATTTGGAAAACAATATGGAAGGTTTCGCTCATTCGGTTAAGTTTATTATGTCTAAATCCGAAATGGGAATGCTTCGCGGTATCTGCGGACCTGTTTCGAAAATTATAGAGGTTGATAATAAGTATAGTACCGCTGTTGAAGCGGCTCTTGGCAACGCTATTCAAAATATTGTTACTAATACTGAAAGCGAAGCCAAACAAGCTATTAACTTCCTTAAAAATAACAAGGGCGGTAGAGCGACATTCTTGCCTGTATCGACCATAAAATCCCGTGAATTTAAAGAACACGGGTTTGAAAATATGGAAGGTTATATCGGTATCGCCAGTGACCTTATCTCTTGCGATAAGAAGTATAATGAAATCATTAAATATCTTCTTGGTGCAGTTATCGTGGCTGAAGATATTGATTATGCAACCGCTATTGCTAAAAACCAAGGCTATCGTGTAAAGGTTGTAACCCTTGACGGTCAGGTTGTAAACCCCGGTGGTTCGCTTACAGGTGGTTCGGTTACCAAAAATGCAGGACTTTTAAGTCGTGCAAATGATATTAAAGAAATTGAAGCTGAAGTTAAGTCTTTGGAAAAGAAACTTGACGAGAACGGTGAAAAGTTGGTTAATGCTCAAGCAGAGGTCAACGAAGTTTTGGCTGATATTACCGCTTTAAAATCTGATTTAACAACCGCTAACGAAGACAAAATCAGAGCGATTGCCGAAGTTAAACGTATTGAAGAATTGCGTCAAAATGCAAAGGTTTCTCTCGAAGGCTTAAAGGCTGAACAATCGGCTAATAAACAAAAGGTTGAAACTCTTAAATCTTCCTCGGTTGAATCAGCCAAGGAAATCGCCGAAATCGAGGCTAAAAAGACTGAAATTCAAGCGGAAATAGATAAGATGACAGGCGGCAGAGATAATCTTAATACCACAAGAGAAGATTTGGCGGCTTCAATTACCGCTCATAAGCTTTCGTTTATCGAAATTGGCAAGGATATTGAGTCGGTTATTTCTAATACCGAAAATCTTAACAAAACTATTTCTGACCGTGCTGAACGTAGCACAGCTATTGATAGCGAAATTGCGGCATTGCAGTTTAAAAATGAAAATCTTAAGTCGGAAATTACGAACGCTAAGGACGGAATCGAAGAATATAAATCCAAGATTTCCGAAAGCGAAAACAATATTGCTGACTTTATCGAAAAACGTAATCAAACCGAAAAAGCGGGTGTTGAACTTCGCAACAGCGAACGTGAAAATACTTTACAGCGTGAAAAAATTGGTGGCGAGTTAGCAAGACTTACCGAGCGTAAGGAAGTTATGATGCGTGAGTATGACGACGTTATCCGTAAACTCTACGATGAATACGAATTAACTCGTAGCGAGGCTGAAAAGATTGGTGTCGAGATTGAAAACCCTGCTACCGCTAAAAAGGAATTGGCAGAGGTTAAAAATAAGATTCGCGGTCTTGGAAACGTTAACGTTTCGGCTATCGAAGAATATAAGGAAGTAAGTGAGCGATACAACTTCTTGTCCGAACAAATAAATGACGTTGAGGCTTCTCGTGCACAACTTCATAAGCTTATCAATCAGTTGACAAGTCAAATGCAAGAAATCTTTACCGAAGGGTTCCAAAAGATTAGTCAAAACTTCTCTAAAACCTTTACTGAACTTTTCGGTGGTGGTACGGCTTCTTTGAGCCTTTCCGACCCTGAAAATATCTTGGAAAGCGGTATTGATATCAACGTTAAACTCCCCGGTAAAAACGTACCTAGTCTTGACGGTCTTTCGGGTGGTGAAAAGGCGCTTATCGCTCTTTCTATATACTTTGCGATTATGCGTGTTAACGCTCCGCCTTTCTGTTTCCTAGACGAAGTTGATACTGCACTTGACGACATCAACGTTGAACGTTTCGCTGAGTATATGAAGTCTTCCGAGTTTGCAACTCAGTTCATTTGTGTAACCCATCGTCGCGGTACTATGGAAGCGGCTGATATGCTTTATGGTGTTACAATGCAAGAAAAGGGTATCACAAAACTTTTGGAACTCAACGTTGCTGAACTCGAAAAGAAATTACTTGAAGCTAATTAGGTGATTTAATGGGATTTTTTAGTAAAATTAAAGAAGGACTCAAAAAGACTCGTGAGTCCCTCTCACAAGGCGTTACAAGTATTATCAATTCTTTTACAAAGATTGATGAAGAATTGTTTGAAGAACTCGAAGAAATACTTGTTATGGCTGATATCGGCGTTAATACCGCAACCGAAATTTGCGATATTTTACGACAAAAAATTAAAGAACAAGGTATAAAAGACCCTCAAGTTATCAAAGGTCTCTTGAAAGAGATTATAGCCGAAATGTTGGGCGAGGATATAGGTCTTAAACTTGATACAAAACCTTCGCTCATACTTGTTATCGGTGTTAACGGTGTTGGTAAAACAACTACTATCGGTAAATTGTCCGCTCAACTCAAAGCAAGTGGTAAAAACGTTGTTTTGGGTGCGGCTGATACTTTCCGTGCCGCTGCTATTGACCAACTTGGCATTTGGGCAGAGCGTGCAGGTGTTCATATGGTAAAAAGTGTTGAGGGAACCGACCCAGCGTCAGTTGTATTTGACACAATCGCTTCAGCCAAATCAAAAGGTGCCGACGTTATTATTTGCGATACAGCAGGACGTCTTCATAATAAGAAAAACCTTATGGACGAACTTGCGAAAATTTACCGTGTAATTGGTCGCGAACTTCCTGAGGCTACGGTTGAAACACTTTTGGTGCTTGATGCCGCTACGGGACAAAACGCCGTAAACCAAGCACGTGAGTTTAAAAACGTTGCCGATATTACGGGTATTGTGCTCACAAAACTTGACGGTACTGCAAAGGGCGGTATTGTAATTCCTATCCATAACGAACTCTCAATTCCTGTGAAATATATTGGTGTGGGTGAGGGTATCGATGATTTGCAACCCTTTAATGCTAAAGAGTTTGTCGGCGGGATTTTTGAAGGTAGTGAAGAATAATGAAAATATTTATTGCAACTAAAAACGCAAAGAAGTTAAAAGAATTAAAGCGAATTTTGGAACCAATGGGCTTCACTGTTTTGTGTGAAAAAGATTTGGACAAGCCATTTTTAGATGCTGTAGAAGACGGCACAACTTTTGAAGAAAATGCGCTTATTAAAGCCAAAAGCGGTCTTTCGCAAACAGGGTTTATCAGCGTTGCTGATGACTCGGGTATTTGTGTTGATTATTTAAACGGTGCTCCCGGTATATATTCGGCGCGTTATTCGGGCGGTAGCGACCAAGATAATAACGATAAACTTCTTCGCGAACTCGAAAACGTTCCAATGGAAAAGCGTACCGCTTACTACGTTGCGGCTATCGCTTGTGTTTTCCCTGACGGCAGAGAGTTTACCGTTCGTGGTGAGTGTCACGGACATATCGCATTTTCTGAACAAGAGGGTCCCGGCGGATTTGGTTACGACCCGTTGTTTATTAGCGAAATCGGACCTTTCTCACAGGTTAGTGATGAACAAAAAGATGCGGTAAGCCATAGAGGAAAAGCACTAATTAAATTTAAAGAAGAACTTAAAAAATATTTAGAGGTATAATATGTTAAACAGTAGGCAAAGAGCCCAACTTCGCGGCTTGGCAAATGATTATGAAACTATTTTACAGGTTGGTAAAATGGGTATTAGCGAAAATACAGTAAAACAGGTTGATGATGCGCTCGAAGCTCGTGAACTTATAAAAATGTCGGTTTTGGAAACTTGTCCGCTCACTTCTCGCGAAGTTGCTGATGAATTGGCAAAAAAGGTTAGAGCCGACGTTGTTCAAGTTATCGGTAGAAAGTTTGTTCTCTTCCGTCAATCAAAAGAAAAACTTATTAAATTGGTGAAATAATATGGGCTTTACGGCTATTTTCGGCGGTACGTTTAATCCGCTTCATAAAGGCCATTATGAAATGCTTGAGGCTTTGGAAAAAGACCAAAGTATTTCGGAAATATGGATTATGCCCGATAGAATTCCGCCCCACAAGGTTTGTGACTATATGGCAAGTGATAAAGACCGTATAGAAATGTGTGAACTGGTGGCAAAGGATTTTTCTAAGGCTTCGGTTTGTCTTGTTGAATTCGACCGAGAGGGCAAAAGTTATACCTATGACACTGTGGTAGAACTTAAAGAAAAATTCCCGCAAAACGATTTTGTGTTTGTTTGTGGGGGAGATATGTTTCTTTATTTTCCGAAATGGTATAAATACAAGGAACTTATGAGACTTTTGCCGTTTTACGTTTTCTCTCGTGCTACTGATGATAAAGGAGCGTTTGAAAATGCGGTTAAGGAATTTTCTGCTATGGGTATGCGATTGGCTTTTAACACAGCTTTGATTTCCAATATTTCTTCAACTCAATTTAGAGATACTAAAGATGAGAAATTATTACCCCAAAAGGTATATGAGTATATAAAGGAAAGGGGTATTTATGATGTACGATAAATTTAAAAAGATTTTGATGAGCCGACTTGATGAAAAAAGATATTACCACTCGCTTTGTGTTGCCGATGAGGCTAAGCGTTTGGCTGAGAAAATCGGTATAGATAGCGAGAAGGCTTACCTTGCGGGTTTGCTTCACGATATCACCAAAAATGCCGGTAAAGAAGAACACTTGCAAATTTTCTCGCAGTTTGGTATAATTTTAAACGATATCGAAAAAAATGCGATGAAACTTTGGCACGCAATCTCGGGAACGGCTTATGTAGAGCATTTTTTAGGCATTGATGATAAGGAAATACTCGACGCTATTCGTTATCATACAACTGCTAAAGCTAAGATGTCACCGCTTTGCTTGGTGCTTTATCTTGCGGATTTCACTTCTCGTGACCGCGATTATCCCGACGTTGACGTTATGCGAGAACTCGTTGATATTTCGTTTGAAAAAGCGCTTGTTTATGCGCTTCAATATACAATAAAAGATTTGGCAGACCAAAAACGCGCCATACATTTTGATACTTTGGCGGCTTTTAACGAGGCTGTCAGTAATTTGGAGGGAAAGAATTGAACTCATTTGAAATTTTAAAAATTGCTGCAAACGCCCTTAACGGCAAAAAAGCAAAAGAAATAAATGCAGTAAAGGTTGAAGACCTTACCGTTTTGTGCGAATATTTCCTTATTTGTACTGCGAATTCTTCGACACAAATTCGCGCTTTGACCGATGAAGTTGAAGAGAAGTTAGAAGAAGCGGGTCTTCGTCCACACCATATCGAAGGCAAGTCTTCCGGTTGGATTGTACTTGACTACGGTTCGGTTGTAGTTCATATATTTGGCCGTCAAGAACGCGATTTTTATGCGCTTGACAAAATGTGGGCTGATGCTGAACAGGTTGATATTGAAAATATTTTAGAAGAAGCAATGGGTGACTAATTATGAATAAGAATTACAATTACACTGAAATTGAAAAGAAATGGCAAAAAATTTGGGACGATAATCATACATTTGAAGCAAAAAATGATTATACTCTTCCTAAATTCTTTGGTTTGGTTGAATTCCCTTATCCTTCGGGTCAGGGTCTCCACGTAGGACATCCACGTTCATACACCGCTATCGATATCGTATCACGTAAAAAGCGTTTACAAGGCTTTAACGTTCTTTATCCTATGGGTTGGGATGCGTTTGGTCTTCCTACCGAAAATTTTGCTATTAAGAACCATATTCATCCTTCAATCGTTACCGAAAACAATATTGCAAACTTTAAGCGTCAGCTTAAGTCTTTGGGTTTCTCTTTTGACTGGAGCAGAGAAATCAATACTACTGACCCATCATATTATAAGTGGACTCAATGGATTTTCTTGCAACTTTTTAAAGAAGGCTTAGCGTATAAGAAAGAAATGTCGGTTAACTGGTGTACTTCTTGTAAGTGCGTTTTGGCAAACGAAGAAGTTGTAAACGGCGTTTGTGAACGTTGCGGTAGCGAAGTTGTTCAAAAAGAAAAGAGCCAATGGATGCTCAAAATTACCGAGTATGCTGAGAAGTTGCTTGAAGGTCTAAACGACGTTGACTTTATCGAACGTGTAAAGACCCAACAAAGAAACTGGATTGGCCGTTCTTACGGTACACAAGTTACCTTCAATACCACTTTGGGCGACAGTTTTGAAATCTTTACCACACGCGCCGATACTCTTTTTGGCGCTACATATATGGTAATGTCTCCTGAACATCCTTTACTTGCTAAGTGGAAAGATAATATCGAAAACTACGCTGACGTTGAAGCATATCAAGAACAATCAGCAAAGAAGTCGGACTTTGAAAGAACTGAACTTGCAAAAGATAAGACAGGTGTTAAACTTCAAGGTGTTATGGCTATCAACCCTGTTAACAATAAGGAAATTCCGATTTTCATTTCTGACTATGTTCTTATTTCTTACGGCACAGGCGCTATTATGGCGGTTCCTGCTCACGATACTCGTGACTGGGAATTTGCGAAGAAGTTTGACTTGCCGATAATCGAAGTAGTTTCGGGTGGAGAAGATGTACAAAAAGAGGCATTCACCGATTGTGCAACAGGTGTTCTCGTAAACTCTGATTTCCTCGACGGTCTTTCAGTAGAAGACGCTAAGAAAGCAATTCAAAAATGGCTTAGCGAAAAGGGAATCGGTTCAGTTAATACCAACTTCAAGCTTCGCGACTGGGTATTCTCTCGTCAAAGATATTGGGGCGAACCTATTCCTATGGTTTACTGTGAGAAGTGCGGTTGGGTTCCGCTTCCTGAAAGCGAACTTCCGCTTGTTCTTCCAAACGTTGAATCTTACGAACCTACCGACAACGGTGAATCACCACTCGCTAAAATGACCGATTGGGTAAATACTACCTGTCCTTGCTGTGGTGCTCCTGCTAAGCGTGAAACCGATACTATGCCTCAATGGGCAGGTTCTTCTTGGTATTTCCTTCGTTATTGTGACCCACACAACGATAAGGAATTTGCATCAAAAGAAGCACTCGAATATTGGTGCCCTGTTGACTGGTACAACGGCGGTATGGAACATACTACACTTCACTTGCTCTATAGCCGTTTTTGGCATAAATTCTTATATGACATCGAAGCAGTTCCCAACGCAGAACCTTACGCTAAGCGTACAAGCCACGGTATGATTTTGGGTGAAAACGGTGAGAAGATGTCTAAGTCTCGCGGCAACGTTGTAAACCCCGATGAAATTATCAACGATTACGGTGCAGATACAATGCGTGTATACGAAATGTTTATCGGCGACTTTGAAAAGGCAGCTCCTTGGAGTCAATCTTCAATCAAGGGTAGTAAGCGTTTCTTAGATAAGGTTTGGGCTCTCGGCGACATTATGACCGATGAAAGCGGTTATAGAAAAGAAATCGAAGCTGAATTCCACAGAACTATCAAAAAGGTTACCGAAGATATTGAAGGTCTTAAGATGAACACCGCTATTGCAGCGCTTATGGCTCTCATGAATTCGATTACTGCTACAGGTAAGATTACAAAGGATGAATATAAGACTTTCATCACCTTGCTTAATCCTTTTGCTCCTCATATCACCGAAGAAATTTGGGAAATGTGCGGATTTGGCGGTATGCTCAACCAAACTAAGTGGCCGGAATATGATGAGGCTAAGTGCGTAGATGCTACTGTTGAAATCGTTGTTCAAATCAATGGCAAAATCAGAGCTCGTCTTAATATTGCGGCTGATATTTCAGCGGCTGATGCTATTGCCCTTGCTAAAGAACAAGATGCTGTTAAGGCTGAGATCGAAGGTAAAAACGTTATTAAAGAGCTTTACGTACCCAAAAAGTTGGTAAATATGGTAGTTAAATAAAAAAATATTAAAATTTTTGTTGCATTATTTGAATAAATGTGTTAGAATATATTTTGGTTATGTATGTTATTTCTATGGAGGTGAAATTAGTGGGCGCTTTAGGATATATCATTGGTGCATTAGTTATAATCGTTTCGCTTGCTATCATATTTGTTGTTCTTTTCCAACAAGGTAGACGCGCGGGTATTAACGGAGTTATCTCAGGCGGTGCTGATACTTTTCTTTCAAAGAATAAGGCAAAGACTTGGGATGCCAAGTTAGCACGTTACACAAAGTATATTGCTATACTTTTCTTTGTACTTGCAATCGTTGCAAACATTATCGCTTTGAAGGGTTAATCCCTTTAAATATGGGGCTTAGCCCTAAAAAATACTTAAGAAAACCCCTGCATTTTTGCGGAGGGAGGGAATATAATGAGTCAAGTTAGAATTAAAGAAAACGAATCTCTCGATAACGCTTTGCGTCGTTTTAAAAGACAAACTGCAAAAGATGGCGTTATTCAAGAAGTTCGCAAGAGAGAGCACTATGAAAAGCCCTCTGTAAAGCGTAAAAAGAAGTCGGAAGCTGCTCGTAAAAGAAAGTTCCGCTAATATTTTCGTGTGAAAAGCGGTTGCGTGCAACCGCCTTTTTATTTGAGGTAAATTTATGTTTAAACCTAATATTAAATTAGATAGAGTGACCGAACTCACTCCTGAAATTTTAGATAAATACGGTATAAAGGCGCTTATTTTGGACGTTGACAACACTTTGTCAACCCACCATGGACAAGTTCTTTTAGAAGGTCTTACCGCTTGGCTTTTTACAATGAGAAGTCTCGGTATTAAAATGACCGTTCTTTCTAATTCGACAAGTAAACGTCTTGAACCGTTTGCAAAGAAAATTGGACTTGAATATATAAGTCTTGGTCTAAAGCCTTTGCCGTTTGGGTATCTTCGCGCCTTAAAAAGACTGAAAAGTAAAAGGCGCGAAACGGCAATTGTCGGTGACCAAATTTTTACCGACGTTTTGGGCGGTAATTTGGTTGGACTTAAGACGGTTTTGTTAACCCCGATAAAACCTGAAACTTCACTTCGTTTTAGGATGAAACGAAAAGTTGAGGCAAAACTTATAAAATTGCTTAAAATCACCAATACGGAGGTTTAGTATGTCAGCAAAATTCGGTCCTGCGGGGACAAGCGACAGTTTTAAGGAAATGGGCTTTAAAAACAGTCTTCAAGTTCCTGAGTATGTTGTAAAGATGGGTCTTGACTGCTTTGAGTATCAATGTGGACGTGGTGTTAATATTGGTATTGATAAGGCTAAACAGTTGGGAGAATTGGCTAAAGAAAAGGGAATAACCCTTTCTTTACACGCTCCATATTATATTTCGATGTCTTCGGTTGAGGAAGAAAAAAGACTCAATTCGGTTAATTATATTTTGGCTTCTGCTCGTGCTGTTGACGCTATGGGCGGAGATAGAATTGTGGTTCACACAGGTTCTTGCGGCAAAATTTCGCGTGAGGAAGCGCTTGTACTTGCAAAAGATACTATGCGTTTGTCAATAGATGCGCTCGACCGCGAAGGTCTTTCTCATATTCATATTTGCCCCGAAACTATGGGTAAAGTTAACCAACTCGGAACACTTTATGAAGTTTTAGAACTTTGCAAACTAGATGAAAGACTTATTCCTTGTATCGATTTTGGACATCTTAATGCTCGTGATCTAGGTATCCTTAAAACCAAGCAAGATTTTGAAGAAATTTTTGTTCAAATTCGCGATAATTTAGGAACCGACCGTTTAAAGAATTTCCATTCGCATTTTTCAAAAATAGAATACTCTAACGGCGGTGAAAAGCGCCATTTGACCTTTGAGGATACCGTTTACGGCCCTGATTTTGAGCCTGTTATGGACCTCGTTGTGAAATATGGTTGTTCACCAACCTTTATTTGCGAGTCAGCGGGAACCCAAGCGGAAGACGCTAAGCAAATGAAAGATTATTATGAAAGGGTGTTGGGATGATTTGGCATAGTGCGGCAATTAAGGACGTTTTGGAAGAACTTTCGGTTGAAGAAAGTGTGGGCCTTGCCAACGGCGTAGCTGCCGAGCGTCTCGAAAACAAAAGTGCTACTGAAATAAAAAACAAAGAAAATACATCGCTTTTAAAAAGAATTTTTTCGCAATTCAAAAGTAAAACCATAATCGCTTTATTGATAGTATGTGTGGTTTCGTTTGTTTTGTCTTTGGCATATCAACAAGACAATGCATATATGGCGTTGGTTATAATTGGAATTGTTGTAATAAATGCCGTTGTCAGTGCATTTCATTTATATAGTTGCGATACTACTCTTGATGACGTCAAGAGTCAAATAAATCCAACTGTAAAAGTTGTTCGCGACGGTGTTCAAAAGGTTATAAGTGCTGATAAATTGGTTAAAGGCGATATAATTATCCTAAACGAAGGCGATTATATTTCAGCTGATGCTAGACTTATTGAATCCTTCGAACTTCGTTGTAGCGAGGCATCATTGACAGGCGAAGACGTTCCTGTTGAAAAAGATGCTAATTTGTTGCTTGAAGACATTGTTTCTTTTGAGAATAGAAGAAATATGGTTTTTGCGGGTACCACGGTTGTTCACGGAACTGCTAAAGCGGTTGTTGTGGCAGTTGGTATAGAAACTGAAAACGGAAAAACAAACGCTATTAGCGAACAAATCGGCAAAAAGCATTTGCCTATTGAAAATGAACTTGACGTTATATCAAAGGTTGTAAATATTTCCATTTTGGTTGTTTGCGCACTTATATTTGTAATAAATATTGTTAGAAATTTCTCCTCAACTGCCCCGTTCGCTATTACTTCTATTAGCGCAGTATTAAACGTTTTGGCTTTGGCAGTTGCGGCTATTCCAGAGGGATTACCCGCTATAGCTACAATAGTTATTGCTTTTGGATCGGGTAGAATTTTAAAGGATAAAATAATCATAAAAGAAAGCAATGCTTTTGAGACTATTGGTAAAACCAACGTTATTATAACTGATAAGACAGGAATCCTTACCCATAAGGATATGGTTATGTCTAAGGTTTTTGACGGAAAAGAGATTATTGATATTGAAAGCGACACCTTAAATCAAAGTGCTTCCATTCTTTTAAGACTTGGCGCGGTTTGTTCAACTCTTCAAAACGATGCCACCGAAAATGCAATCAAAAAGGCTTGTTATTCATATAACTCAATAACTGAGAGCGACCTTTTGGGTATGATGCCGAAAATCAATCAAATACCATTTGATTCGGCAAGAAAGTCAATGACCGTTATTACTATGATTAACGAGCGTCCTGTGGCGATTGTTAAAGGCGCACCCGAGGTTATTGTACCTAAGTGTGTAAATTGTAAAGCGGAAGATGTTTTGAAAGTAAACGAAGAATTGGCAAACGAATCGCTTCGAAACGTTTGTATTGCTATGAAACCGCTTTCGGAAATTCCTGCAAACCCAAGTGCTGATGAGATTGAAAAGGATTTGAATTTTGTTGGTCTTTTATCACTTCGTGAACCTATTCGAAATAGCGCGATAGAAGAGATTAAAATTTGCAAAAAAGCCGATATTAAGGTTGTTGTGGTTACGGGTGATAATCTAAATACCGCTAAATCTTTGGCGCGTGAAATGGGAATATTGGTCGATGATAGTGAGGCTATAAC
>JAZORM010000083.1:0-8630 GCA_045656585.1 Acutalibacteraceae bacterium | reverse complement strand
GTCTTCCTTATCAGCTGAAACTGTGAAAACAAATTCAACGTCTTCAATCTTAGAAATTCTTTCAAAGAAAGCGCAAAGTTCTTCGTAATCACGTGTGCCGATTCTAAGAGTTGCATCACCAAAGATATGGGTTACGTCGTGGTTGCCCGACTTAATACCGGCTACCATACCGTAATATTCGCCATAACCTGAAATACCAAAACTATCAGCGTCGATAAGACGTGCTTTATGAGTAACAGAATAAGTTAGGGTATCGCCTTTCTCGATGCAAACTACGTTGCCGAGACTAACCTTTGTTGCTTCGTTTACCATGTCAACTAACAACTTGGTTTTACCCGAACCCTTTTTTCCGATAATGATTTTAATCATTTGTACCACTCCTTCTTATTTATAACTGCTTTTCGCAGTAGTTTCTAAAATTATTTGCCTAAGCGTTTTTCAAGTTCAGCCTTTTGAGCTTCAAAACCGGGTTTGCCAAGCAATGCAAACATATTCTTCTTATAGCTTTCAACACCGGGTTGGTCAAAGGGATTTACCCCCAACATATAACCCGAAATTGCACAAGCCTTTTCGAAGAAGTAGATAAGACGACCAAGGTTTTCTTCGTCAGGTTTATCTACGTTTATTACAAGGTTTGGAACCAAACCGTCTGTATGTGCTAAAACAGTACCTTCGAATGCCTTTTGGTTAACAAAAGCCATAGGCTTTCCTGCGAGGAAGTTAAGACCGTCACCATCGTCTTCTTCTTTTTCGATAACAACGTCTTTATCGGTTTCACCGAAAGTTACAACAGTTTCAAACAATATACGAGCACCGTCTTGAACGTATTGTCCCATAGAGTGAAGGTCTGTTGAGAAGGTAACTGCTGCAGGGAAAAGACCCTTGTTATCCTTGCCTTCGCTTTCGCCGAAGAGTTGCTTAATCCATTCAGCCATCATTGTAAAGCGAGGTTCGTAACTTACGAGAAGTTCGATAGCTTTGCCCTTGCGGTAGAAAGCATTTCTCAAAGCCGCATAGGTGTAACAATCGTTATTTTCAAGGCTTGAATATTCTTTAGAAGCTTCACGTGCACCCATCATTAAAGCATCAATATCAGCACCGGCAGCTGCAATTGGTAAAAGACCAACTGCTGTAAGAACTGAGAAACGACCGCCTACGTCATCCGGTACTACGAAACATTCATAGCCCTTGCTGTCAGCGAGTTGCTTCAAAGTACCCTTTGCTTTATCGGTTGTGCAATAGATACGCTTAGCAGCTTCAGCTTCGCCGTACTTTTCTTCCAAATATTTACGAAATACTCTAAATGCGATTGCAGGTTCGGTTGTTGTACCTGATTTTGAAATGATGTTAACCGAAACCCGTTTGCCTTCACAAATCTTCAAAATATCATCAAGGTATGAACCACTGATATTGTTTCCTGCGAAATAAATCTTAGGACCTTTTGCCAAATCGTTATAGTAAGGACCTTGTAAAAATTCGATTGCCGCTCTAGCGCCAAGATAAGAACCGCCGATACCGATAACTATTAAAACGTCGGTATCTTCCTTAATTTTATCAGCCGCTTTTTTAATACGGTCGAATTCTTCTTTGTCGTAATCGGTAGGTAAATTTACCCAACCCAAGAAATCGTTGCCAAGTCCTGTTTTGGACTCTACCATTTCGTGAGCTACTTTTACTTGAGCCTCAAGACCGATAAGGTCATTTTCTCTTAGAAAGTCTTTTGCGAATGCAGAATTAAATTTGATTGCCATTAATTTCACCTTTTATAATTTCTTTATATTTATTCTACAATATTTCTTTCTATATTTCAAGTAAAATTATACATATTTATAAAAAAGTTTACAAAGTTAAAATTCCGCAAAGTATCCACTTAACCGTCACCAACAAAGTCATCTTGTCAATATCCTCTCGGGCTGTGATAGCAAGACTACCAACCGCGTTATCCCCAACGTATATATCAACTCTTCCGACCTCGTCTCCTTTTTTGATCGGAGCGGTGATGTTTTCGTTCCATTGAGTTTCTTTCTTTATTTCATTCTTCTCATTTTTTCGCAAAAGCAAATTGAGTTTTTCTAAACTTTCAACCGCTAATTTCTTCTTGACTCCGCCCATAATATCGATTTCTTTTTCGGCTAAATCGGCACCAATTTCTTTGAAACTATAATTTGCAAAGCCGTAATCAAGAAGTTTTTTAGCCCCTGAAAAACGAAGGTCACTACTCTCCCCTGCCATAACAACCGCCACAAGTTCCATACCGTCACGCTCGGCGGTTGCCGAAAGACAATATTTCGCGCTGCTTGTAGTGCCCGTTTTAAGCCCTGTTGTACCCTTATAAAAACGAACTAATTTATTGGTATTGACAAGTTCGCTTTCGCCATCACGCAAGGTGTCCATCCAAACAGTCGAATAATTCTTTATAAGCGGATATTTAATAAGTTCCGCCGACATAACCGCAACGTCGTGCGCCGTGGTTAAGTGACCATCGGCGTCAAGACCCGTACAGTTAACGAAATTAGTATTATTCATACCTAGTTCTTTCGCACGTTTGTTCATAAGCGCCACAAACCCCTCTTCGCTTCCCGCCAACTGTTCGCCAAGTGCCACACAAGCGTCGTTTGCCGAAGCAATCACAGTAGCTTTCAAAAGGTGGTCAACCGTCATCCCTTCGCCCGGTTCAAGCCATATTTGACTACCTCCCATACTACAAGCGTGTTCCGAGGCGTAAACCATTGTTTCAAGCGCTAAATCTCCGCGTTCTAAAGCCTCCATCACAAGAAGCAAAGGCATTATCTTTGTAATCGATGCAGGAGGTAGTTGTTCGTCGGCGTTTTGTTCATATAAAATCTTTCCCGTAAAAGGTTCCAAAAGTATTGCCGATTTAGCTTTAATATCGAGATCAGAGCCTATTTCAGCCTTTGTATCGGTATATTCAAAAGGCACGTTTATATCGCTTATATCACACTCACTTGAAATCGTTTTCGCCCCTACGCAAAGATTAAAACTCAGCGAAAACGCCAAGATAAAAACCAAAAATTTCTTCAAAAAAAGCACACCCTTTCTTTAAAAGGGTATGCCTTAAAATTTTATTCTATTCCACAGACAATCGTTCCGCCGCCTACGACCATATCGCCGTCATAAAAAACCGCCGCCTGTCCGCTACTTGGAGCTCTTTGAGGTTCCAAGAATTCAATCAACACCTCGCCGTTTTCAAGCGGTTTTATAACCGCTTTTTGTTCTTTTTGGCTATAACGAAGTTTTGCGCAAACTTCCATTTCCTTTTCGAGATTATCGAAAGGAATAAAGTTGACATCCTTCACCAAAACTTTTTTATAGAACAAATACTCTTGGTCGCCTAATACAACAGTGTTGGTATTAGCATCTTTCGAGATTACAAATGCAGGTTTGCCAAGCGCAATACCAAGACCTTTTCGCTGACCTATAGTGTAATGTATAACGCCCTTGTGAGAACCTAGTTTTTCACCCGCACGGTTTATATAATCGCCCGTTTGAGATACGAAATTCGCCGTTTTTTCAATAAAAGAAGCATAATCTCCGTCGGGCACGAAGCAAATATCTTGGCTATCCTTTTTACGAGCACTCACAAAATTTTCCTTTTCGGCAATTTCGCGAACCTCACTTTTCGAAAGTTTCCCAAGCGGAAATTCAGCGCATTTCAATTGTTCTTGTGTAAGGCAATAAAGCACGTAGGTTTGGTCTTTAGTTTGGTCTTTCGCCTTAAAGAGCAAATATCTTCCGTCTTTTTCCTTGATTTGAGCATAATGCCCCGTTGCGATTTTTGTGTAACCTTTTTCTTTTGCGATTTCGAGCATTTTACCAAATTTTATATACTTATTGCAAACGATACAAGGGTTTGGTGTATTACCTTTAATATACTCGTCTATAAAATTGTCAATAACAAACTTTTTAAAATCAGCTTTAAGTTCTGCCGCGATATGCTCAATACCAAGTTTGTCGCAAACCGCCTTAGCATCGTCGATATTGCTTAAATCAAAACTATCGTTAAGATTTAAGGTGACACCGCCAACCGCAAAACCTTTTTGTTTTAAAAGCACGGCGCACACACTAGAATCAACGCCGCCGCTCATACCGAGTAAAACCTTTTCCACCAAAAATACTCCTTTTAGAAAAAGAGCCGATTTTCACCGACTCTCTTTTTCCTAAATTTATATAGCTGTAATATCTGCCAAGAGACAAAGATTATCTTCAAGGCCTTTCTTCATATTAAGTGCTTCGTAAATATCATAATCCTCAATTTTACCAAGTCTATAAGCTACAACGCGGTTGCCGATACCTGCTTTAAGAAGTTGTACCGCTTCATAACCCATTTGTGTAGCGATAAGACGGTCGCGAAGAGTTGGGCTACCGCCACGTTGAACGTGACCGAGGATTGTGCCACGGGTTTCTATACCTGTAGCTTCTTCAATCTTCTTAGCCATTTCGGTTACTCCGCCAACACCTTCAGCAACAACTACAATAAAGTGTTTCTTGCCCATTCTTTGAGTTTCTTTAATCTTTTCGATTACAGCATCCAAATCGTTTTCACGTTCAGGAACCATAACAGCCAATGCGCCAACACCAATAGCGGTACGAAGCGCAATGTGACCTGCGTGTCTGCCCATAACTTCAACAACCGAGCAACGCTCGTGTGAGTCACAAGTGTCACGAAGACGGTCTACCATCTGGATTACAGTATTCATAGCAGTATCAAAACCGATTGTATAATCAGTTGAAGAAATATCGTTATCGATTGTAGCAGGGATACCTACACAAGGAATACCGGCCAAAGATAAGTCACGAGCACCACGGAAAGAACCGTCGCCACCAATAACAACGATACCTTCAATACCGTTCTTCTTACAATTTTCAACAGCAGCTTTTACGCCTTCTTCGGTCTTAAACTTAGGACTGCGAGCGCTATAAAGCATTGTACCGCCAAGTTGGATAATACCCGAAACTGCGCGAGAATCCAAATCGATAATATCGCCTTCCATAAGACCATTGTATCCGCGACGGATACCTTTTACGTTTATACCGTGATATACGGCAGTTCTAACAACGGCACGTACAGCCGCATTCATACCAGGAGCGTCGCCGCCACTAGTTAATACACCAATAGTTTTCATATATTTTTCATCTCCAAATACTCATTAACCCCTAGTATATACTAAGATTGTTAATTTTTCAACAATTTTTTTATTTTACATACTTAATATTATTATCTCCAACAATTAACGCCAATTCTTTTTCCAATTTTTGTGAATATGAAATATACATATTACGAGGTGCTTCAAGTTTTCGATTTGTATCGGTGCAAACTATATAAACCGCTTGGTCACCGCTATTTCTCAAAAGCACTTCCTTTATTTTTGAAAAAGATGGGTCTTCGGTATTTTTAATTTTTAAATAAAGTCCGCTTTTATACTTTTGGGGAGCTTTATTTTTAAAATCTTCCGATATTGCCTCGCATTTTTCAAAAACAATCTCGGTTTCGCGGTCTTCGTGTTCAGAAATCCTACCTAAAAGTATCACGGGTTTTCCCGCGGTCAAAATCGGTTTATACATCTCGTAAGCGTTTCCAAAAACTGTAACCGATACCGAAGCGTCAAAATCTTCGATTCTAAGATTCGCCATTAAATTGTTGTTTTTAAGTTGTCTTACTTTTAGTCCGCTTATAATTCCACCAACACTAACCCTTTTTCCGTCAGGATATTTTCCTCCTTGGATATCAGCGATAGACTGAAGATTGGCGCCCTTTAAAAACGCCTTGTAATCGTCCATCGGATGTCCCGAAAGATAAAGACCCGTCACTTCTTTTTCGAACTGAAGCCTCATATCCTTTGGCATTTCGGGAACGGTTTCCATTTTAAACTCAGCCGAAGTTCCCATTTCTTCAAAAAGGTCTAACTGTCCTTGACCCGAGAATTTTCTCTCGTTTTCAACCGCCGCTAAAATACCTTCCATATTATATAGCATTTCTCGGCGATTAGGATGAACACAATCGAGCGCACCGCTTTTTATCAAGCCTTCCAGCGCACGACGGTTAAACTCGCGCGAGAAATTACGAAGGCAAAAATCATACACACTGGTATAATCTCCGTTTTGCTCACGTTCGGTAATTATCTTTTCAATAAGACCTATCCCTAAGTTTTTAATAGCCAAAAGTCCAAAACGAATATCTTGTCCGTCGGGTGTAAATCCAAACTCACTCCTATTAACCGAGGGTGGTAAAACCTTTATACCGTTTGCTTTACATTCGGCGGTATAAAGCGAAATTTTATTTTCGCTATCCATCATACTTGTCATCAAAGCCGAGAAATACTCGGTTGGATAGTGACGCTTAAGATATGCCGTTCTGTAAGCCACAAAGGAATAGGCACAAGCGTGGGCTTTGTTGAAAGCGTAGGAACTAAAGCTCGACATATCCGCAAAAAGTTTTTCTGCTTTTTCGATTTCAATTCCGTTGGCAACCGCACCGTTTATAAAGGTTTCTTTTTCTTTTTGCAAAACAGCGTGTTTCTTTTTGGCCATCGCTCTACGTACAATATCCGCACGGCCGAGCGAATAACCCGCCAAGGTTCTAAAAATTTGCATAACCTGTTCTTGATAAACAATACATCCGTAGGTAACATCAAGAATAGATTTCAAAAGCGGAGTTTCATACCTTATAGTTTCAGGATTGTGCCTGTTGCTTATATATTTAGGTATAGAATCCATAGGACCCGGTCGATAGAGCGACAACACCGCCGTCAAATCTTCTATACTCTCAGGACCTAACTGTCGAAGAACGTTTTTCATTCCGTCCGACTCAAATTGAAAGACCCCAAGCGTTTTTCCTTTTCCCATCATTTCATAGGTCGCTTTATCATCAAGCGGAACCTTTTCGATAGAAAAATCTATTCCTTGTTTTCTAATATACTTTTCGGTTTCATCTATAACTGTTAGATTTCTTAGTCCCAAAAAATCCATTTTAAGAAGTCCGAGTTCTTCCAAAGAGGTCATTGTAAACTGGGTCACAACCGATTGGTCGTTGACCGCAAGTGGCACGTACTCAGAAACCGGCTTGTCCGAAATCACAACACCTGCCGCGTGGGTAGAAGCATGACGAGGCATACCCTCAAGATTTTTCGCCATATCGATAAGTTCTTTTACCGAATCGTCGTTTTTATATAACTCGCTAAGCTCACGGCTTCCCTCAAGCGCACGTTCAATAGTCATACCAACCGACTGCGGTATAAGCTTTGCCACCTTATCGCAAGTGGCATAAGGAATATCCAAAGCGCGTCCAACGTCTCTCACCGCCGCTCTCGCCGCCATTGTACCAAAAGTGACGATTTGGCTCACACGGTCTTTGCCGTACTTTTCAATAACATAGTCAATAACTTTTCCGCGGTTAACGTAGCAAAAATCTATATCAAAGTCGGGCATTGATACACGCTCAGGGTTCAAAAAGCGTTCGAAATAAAGGTCGTATTTTATCGGGTCAAGTCCCGTAATACCAATACAATAAGCCGCCAACGACGCCGCACCCGAGCCACGTCCTGGACCCACGGGGATATTATTGGACTTTGCATAATTTACAAAATCAGCAACGATTAAGAAATAATCAACGTAGCCCATTTTGTTTATAATCGAAAGTTCATAATCAAGACGTTCTTTATATTCCGCCGAAACGTCTTTGCCAAAAATTTTATAAAGACCCTCGTAGCATTTTTCTTTAAAATACTCCGCGTGGTCTCGGTCACCTATATCAAAACGAGGTAATTTAATTTTGCCAAACTCAAATTCAAGGTTGCATTTCTTGGCAACAAGATTTGTATTAGAAATCGCTTCGGGATATTCGGGGAAAAGTTCGGCCATTTGTTCCCCTGATTTTAAATAAAACTCGTTAGTCTTAAATTCCAAAGCGCTGTCTTCGGTGATTTTGCTACCCGTTTGCACACACAAAAGCACCTTGTGAGTTTTATAGTCATTATCGCCAACATAGTGAACATCGTTCGTTGCAACCAACGGAACGTTTATCTCTTTTGCTATTCGAGCAATTTGAGGATTGGTGAGTTTTTGCTCGTTGATACCGTGGTCTTGAAGCTCTAAATAATAGTCTTCGCCAAACACGTTTTTATACCACAAAGCAGTTGCCTTCGCCTTTTCATAATCGCCTTTAAGAAGCGCACCGGGCACTTCACCCGCAAGACAAGCCGAAAGCGCAATTAGACCCTCACTATGTTTTTCCAATATTTCACGGTCGACACGAGGTTTAGAATAAAAGCCCTCGGTAAAACCCATTGAAACCAATTTGATAAGGTTTTGATAGCCTACGGAATTTTTACACAAAAGCACCAAATGGTTATACCCGTCCAAACCCTTTTGCTTGTCAAAACGGCTTCTTGTAGCAACGTATACTTCGCAACCGATAATTGGCTTTATTCCCTTTTCTTTGGCGTATTTATAAAACTCGATAACACCGTACATAACACCGTGGTCGGTGATTGCGATATTCTTTTGCCCAAGCTCACACGCGCGGTCAATAACCTTCTTTATACGAGCGCAACCGTCGAGCAAACTATACTCGGTATGCAAATGCAAATGCGTAAAATCCATAAATTATCACC
>JAZORM010000082.1:0-2333 GCA_045656585.1 Acutalibacteraceae bacterium | reverse complement strand
CTTTTTTTAAAATAGTTTAACATTTAATATATTTATTCCTTATAATATTAATCCACGTTTTGAAAATTACTTGATTTTAACCGTTTTGAGCTATTGCAATTTAAGATAATATTTGTTAATATATAATGGAATTACTGAATTCAGGAGAAAATTATGCCTATTAAAATACCTAACTCTTTACCTGCAGCAAGAACACTCGAAAATGAGAATGTTTTTTTGATGACCGAGGAAAGAGCAATACATCAGGACATCCGTCCTTTGAAAATTGCAATTGTCAATATCATGCCTACAAAAATCGAAACCGAAACACAGTTGTTAAGACTTCTCGGCAACTCTCCTTTGCAGGTGGAAATTGAACTTATACAAATGGCAAGCCACGTTTCTAAAAACACATCGGCTGAACATCTTTTGAAGTTTTACAAAACCTTTGAGGATGTTAAGAATCAACGCTTTGACGGACTTATTATAACAGGTGCCCCTGTCGAGCTAATGCCGTTTGAAGAGGTCGAGTATTGGGACGAACTTTGTTCAATTATTGACTGGGCAAAAAACAACGTTTACTCAACACTTTATATTTGTTGGGGTTCGCAGGCAGGTCTTTACCACAAATACGGCATCGGAAAACGTGAATTACCTAAAAAATTAAGCGGCATTTATTGGCACGAGCGTCTTGATTTCCGTCATCCCCTCACTCGCGGTTTTGATGACTTTTTTCTAGCACCTCATTCAAGGTACACTGAATCAATCATTGAGGATATCCGCAAAAATAGTGAATTGATGATACTCGCAGAATCGGAAGAAGCCGGTCCGTTTATAATTACCGACCGTAATTGCCGAAATATCTTTATCTCAGGTCACGCTGAATACAGCCGTCACACCTTGATGAAGGAATATGAGCGCGATGTTGCAAAGGGAATTAATCCCTCTATCCCCTGCAATTATTTCCCCGAGGACAATTCTGACAAAGAGCCTCAATTCTTATGGCGTTCACACGCAAATATGTTGTATTACAACTGGTTAAATCATATTGTGTATCTCCATACACCGTACGATTTATCAGAACTTTAAATTATGGCATGAAAAAACCGCACCCGACTTAAAAAAACGGGTGCGGTTTTAAAATATGTTTAGTTTAATGCTTTGCTCATATAAGCATCTGTAATCTTTTGAGCTTCATCTTCGTATACCTTAGTCAATTTGGTTGCCCAATCTTCGTATACACTGTAATCATCACCATTTTTTATCTGAATTTCAGCCATCTCGCTCATTCCCTCGGTCGAGAGCTCTGCAAGTTCTTCTATCTTTTCTGTTGAAAGTGAAGCAAGTTTAGCAACATCACCACTCAAAGCAGCCGCTTCATCATTAAACTCTTTGACAAGTTTAGGTGCTTCTTCTTTGATTTTGGCTGAATACTCATTGTAAACCTCTTCGTATGTAGCGGTACCGCCACAACCCGCAAAAAGCAACACAACAACCAGCAAAATAGGGACGATTTTCAAAATTTTCTTCATAATCTATCAACCTTTCTTATTGATTTGAAAATATTATAACACATAAGTGTTCTATTGTCAACATATGTATTCAAAAAATATTAAATTTCCTCATAAAATAAGTTTGAGGTGATTTATATGTATATTCCAACATTAGACCCTTTGGTAGTAGGAAAGGTTATTGCATATTTTAGAAAGAAAAACGGCGTTTCGCAAGAGGTGTTAAGCGGACTTGCTGCTATCGGTCGCAGTCATTTAAGTGCAATTGAACGCGGCGAAAGAAAGCCTACCCTTGAAACTCTCTACCGTATTTGTAATGCTTTGAATATTAAAATGAGCACCGTTGTCCAGCAAATCGAATCAGAATTAGAGTAATCGTATCAACTTTCGAATAAAAAAAGATGTCTCGAACGAGACATCTTTTTTTACTTCTTTTTTGTTTTTTTAGGCTCGGGAATATACTTCCAAACTATGAAATGATAGCTGTCCAACACCTTGAAAAACTGTGCTAAACGTTCATATAAAGGCTCGGCTTTTTCACCGAAGTGCTCCTTAACCTTGACGCCAATTGCGGTAATATCACTTTCGCCGTCAATCAATGGCCAAACAAAGCTACCGTTTTCATCTAAGTGAACATAGCTTACCTTCGGTCTTTTAAAAAGCCTTTGAGCAATTTTGTTTGCCCAACCGACGTTATCAACTTCTAAAGTTACCCTGCCGTTATCCTCGGTTTTCCACCTTATATCTGGATGATGTGCAGGTTTACGGTCAAGATAATTCGCAGCAATTACAATTTTTTTACGTTTCATAATTACTTATCGAACTTTTTCTGTTTTTTGAAAA
>JAZORM010000081.1:0-13356 GCA_045656585.1 Acutalibacteraceae bacterium | reverse complement strand
AAGTTCAGGATTAGCTATATATATAATGTTGTCTTTAATAAATACTCCTGTAGCACCATTAATTTCAAACTTTTCACCGTTTTGAGTAAAACTGCTGATTTGATTTACAATTTTGTATTCTTCATCAAGAATCAAAACCCTACCATTACCCGAATCGAGCAAGTATATGTATTGCCCATCATAGTATAGGTCGCTAGGCTGAACAAGTGCGGATACTCCCCAAGCATCATTTGAAATAGTATCTTTAACTGTGTAGGTAGCCTTGGTTTGATATGCTTCTTTCGTAGAATATCCGTCCCAATATGTATAATATGAAAATGCTTCATCTGCGCTTACAGAAACAGTAAATAAACCGAAACAAAAAACAAGACAAAGCAAAAACGACAAAAGCTTTTTTATTCGCAAACCATTCACCTCCAAGAGCTAACCCTTTATACCTGCGTTACTCATAGTTTCCATAACGCTGCCTTGTGATACAAGATAAACCAAAATTGGTGGAATCATTAAAATTACAGTAGCTGCCATTGCACTTCCCGAACGTGCAATTCCTCCGTTCACTATTTGCGACATAACCATCGGTAGTGTCTTTAAATTTTCACTGAAAATAGTGCCGCTTGGTTGCATAGACCACAAATCACGAAACGCAAAAAGTACAAGAGTAAGCCACGCAGGTTTTATCATTGGGAGAACAAGTTCGCCAAATATTCTAAAATATCCTGCTCCATCAATCTTAGCCGCCTCTATTATTGCATCTGGAACACTTGCATCCATATCCTGCTTAAGCAAAAATACACCCATTGCAGATGGAAGATAAGGCAAAATATATACCCAATACGTATCTATAAGTTCAGTTTTAGCCAAAATAAGATAACGCGGAACTTCAAGTGTATATGCACTATAAAGCAAAGAAAATTGTATAATAAGGAAAATAATATTTTTCCCTTTCAAATCACTCTTTGATAAAACAAATGCCATCATAGATGAAATGAAAATATAAATTACAGTTGTAACCACACTTACAAACAAACTGTTAAATATGTATCTCGAAAGCGGAACGCTTAAGCTTGATAGCAACGATGGCAAAACAGTGTAATTTATTGTGGTCGGACGCTGCACAAAGAATGTTGGAGGGAACTTCATAAGCTCATCTAAAGGCTTAAAAGAAGTAGCAACCGAATAGACAAGCGGTAAGAGCGTAAATAATCCCGCAAACGTCAAAACTAAGAAATAAAATACATTTCCCACTTTAGAGCGTGTATAACGCCTACGTTGAGATTTACTTGAGCGAGGAGCAAATCTGAAATTTTTAAGTGTTTTTACTAATTCCATTTTCATCCCCCTATCTACCCAACAAATTCATAAGTTTACCAACCAAAACACGTGCAAGAGCCATAATCATAAACAATAAGACAGATATCGCAGAAGCATAGCCCATTTGATATCGCACTGTACCAACATCAATTATATGAGTAACAATTGTTTCTGTGGTATAATTCACGCTTGGGAAACCTGTAAGTTGAGTAGCAATTTGGCTTACCGAAAACGTACTTTGTATTTGCATAACACAACTGAAAAGTAAAATGTTTTTCATAGACGGAAGTGTAATATGCCACAACTCTGACCAACGATTTCTAATACCGTCAATGGCTCCTGCTTCATACAATTCTTCGTTTACATTTTGAAGGCCTGCGATATTTGATAAAAACGTTACACCCATACCCATCCAAAGTTGAACTACCATAACAATAATAAGTGCATAATCCGACTTAAACCATTGAATAGGTTCGGTTATAAGTCCAAGCGATGTAAGTGCGCTGTTAATATATCCGTATGAGTCACCGCTGAACATTACCTGCCATATATAATAGGCATTACCCATTAGTGCAGGCGAATAGAAAAGGAAAGATAAAATGCTTCGTACAGTTCTGCCAAAATCATTTATCATCCACGCCAATAAAAAAGACAGTAAAAAACTAATCGGACCTGTTACAATTGAAAACAAAAGCGTATTTTTTACCGATTTCATCAAAACGGCATCGGTAACAAACATTTTATAATAATTTGCAATTCCAACAAACTTTGGTGTTGATACCATATCATACTGCGTAAAACTAAGAATGATTGATGAAATTATTGGAGCAATAACAAATATTATGAATAGCAACGAAAACGGTGCTGCCATTAAATATAACGGTATACGAGAGTAAAACCGACTATTTGATAGTTTTTTAGTTTTGCTTATCATACTTAATTCTCTCCCATATTACTCTAACTATTCATCCAACTGATATGCATTACGCATTTCAGCTATCTCTTCATCTACCGACTCTTTCCACTCAGCCAACACATCATTTGTCGTCTTATCGTTATAAATGATATTCCAGAAACATTGGTCTATTGCACGAGGAACATAATATCCACCGGGGATTTCCGCCATTTCTTCTACAGTTCCCCACGCTTTATTAAGTGTATTTAAATCTTGCTTACTCCAACTCAATTTTTGCATAGCTTGGATATTAGAAGTCGCTACTCTTGCAGTAGCACCAAGTATCGATTCGACATTTGAAGTAAAACGATACTGAATATCCTCCCTAGTCCACCATTTCAAAAATTCCCACGCACCGTCTATATTATCGGAATCATTTAAAATAACACATCCCGTAGAACCGCCTACCTGAGAATTATTAATCTCGCCATCGTCGGTTAACATTCCCGGTATTTCTGCCATAGACCATCGTCCTTTAATTTCAGGTGCCAGAACGTCAATGGTATTGTACATTGTGTAAAGCTGTATACCCATAGGCATTGTTCCTACTCGGAAACGGTTGTAAAAATCATAAGTTACCGGGAAGGAATAGTCTGTATAGAGTTTTGTCCAAAAATTAAATGCATTAATGGTTGTTGCGTCTTCGAAAGTTATCTCGGTGTGTGACTCGTTATACATTTCTCCGCCATACTGATTAAGTATAGTTGGGAAAATACTCAACGCACCACTTCCTGTATTTATTTGTGACGTCTGAGTGATCTGAGTATAAGGAATACCCACACCCATATTATTACGTTGAATTACCGCAGACACAGCCAAAAACTCGTCCCAAGTTTTCGGCACATATAGGTCAAGCTCTTCAAAAATGTCTGTTCTGTAAAACAATACGTAGAAAGACTGGGTGTCAGGAAGAGCGTAAACACCTTCGCCAAATTCAAAAGGAATTGTAGCGCCTGACATAAATCTCTTTTCTACGTCCTCATAATCACTGAATTTAGTAAGGTCGTATAGCGCACCTCTCATAGCAAGATTTACCGGTTCAGAACGCGACATATTAAGCACCATATCAGGACCGTTACCTGATAAAATTGCTTGGGCCACCGTTGCATTAGTCACCTTAACTGATACGTTAATACCAGTTTCTTGAGTGAACGAACTCTCAATTAATGAGTTAAGCACACGCGATTGGTCAAGTCCCCAGTTAACCCAAAGTTGAAGTTCTTCGCCGTTTGTGTCGTTCTTTCCCGATATAGATGAGTAATCAACAACAAACGAAGCCAAGAATCTTGATACAGAATGCTTTAACTTCTCCCAAAAGTTCGATGAAAGCGAAGAAAAATCATCTGACGGTTCCATAAGGTAAATGGCATCAAGGTCTATTGGCATGCTTCGCATTTCAAAAACAAGCGCACCTATGCTGCTGTAATTAGAATAGAAATTCTGCACATATTGATGCGCCTGATATGAATATTCTATCATCTGGTCCATAACTTCGATCATCGCACGCATTGTTGCAACAGAGGTTCCGCCTTTAGAACCCGTCAGGTTTTCTATTTGAGTTGCTAGTTTTTCAATAATGCTTATATTATTTTTAAGTTCTTCCTCAAGTTCAGGAATTTGATTGAATAAGTCATAACTTCTGTTATCATCTGGGTCTTCTCCTGTTATTCGAACCATATCACGATACAATTCACCCAAGTTATATACAACCTCAGACAATTCGCGGGAAACATCTGTCATTTCACCCAATGTGACGGTCATAGAAATTTCATGTTCACCTGCATCAAGATAAACTAAAGCTTCTTCACCATCGCTAGTTTGAAGTTCCGTAAAATACCATCCCGAATCATATCCAAAGGGTATTGTCTCCATTTCAGCGAAAAGTGTTTTTCCGTCAATTTGCATTGAACGATAACACAAACCATTTAATACCGTGTTTTGTCTTACGTGAAATCCTATCTTGTACCAAGCAGATTCCTTAACATCAACCTTCCACACAAGTGTATCGCCAACATTTTTCCAGTTGCCACCAATATAGTTAATCTTATTGTAGAAAGAATTGCATGGATTTACCGAAGGGTCACTGTTATCGGATTTAGCAACAAGCGAATTATCAGATTTAAGAAATGCGGACTCACCTTCAATAACAATAGGTTCACCTAAATAATTATCTCCACTAAACGCCATAGCATAATCATGGTAACCTACCGCTTCCTTAGAAGGTGGACCGAACTCAAAACTTTCAAATGCAACCGGCTCATTATGTAACTCAACAGTCAACGTATGTTTTCCTTCTGTAAGGAAAAACAAATATTCATTTTTATAATCTCCATCGCTATTTGAAAGATACTTTTTTTGCCATCCAAAAATTTCCTTTTGTTCTGGTGCAAACTCATTACCTACTCCGTCTGAACGAATTTCGCCGTCATCAACAAACATTCTGGTAAGACGAATATTCTTAGCCTCATCAAAAGGATATTCTCCATCCACCAAGACGCCTATTTGTACCGCACTTTCACGTCCTTCTAACGCATAATAAGAAACCTCTAGGGAGTAAAGTCCTGTTTCGGAAATATCAACATTATATGTTAGACTGCCGTCTTCATTAGTCCATGCTACAGCACTAATACCGTCTAAAATCTTCTCAGTAACTTCCGCATCTTTTGCCGTATAATTTTTTGCATCTATCTTCACATCATTTTTAGCAAACGCAGCGGTCGAATCCAAATAATCGCTATATTTTTTTATCGCACTGGATTCTTGCTGAATTGTTATGCCCGCTTCTGTAGGTTCCGCTTTAACCGGCAAAGGAGTTTCAATGTATATGCAACTTATTAAAAAGGAAACCACAACCGCTATAAACACACATTTTTTCAATTTCATTTTCGTTACCTCCGCCTACTGTGAATAAATATGACTTTTTAGCTATTTCCTCGTTTTTTGCTTTTTATGGCTTTCTGACCACAAAATATGACTCTAGTAAACCAAAACAAGTCCAAGTATTACTAAAAGACAAGCGTCGCCAGTCTATTGTTTGTACATATTATACATTTTTACCAGCAATAAAACAAGTGACAAATTTAACCTTTTATATAATAAATTCAACACGTCGTCTAATATAGTTGTGAACAACACGAAAATTGAAAACAGTTCAAATTAAGATATAGAAGCACACAATTCCAATTTTTTCCAATTTAAAGACCTCGAGAACACTTTATTCCCGAGGTCTTCTATAATTCAATATAAGGACGTTAATTTATAATCGCTAGGAGAAAGTCCGGTGATTTTTTTAAACTGCTTTGAAAAATGATATTCATCGTAAAATCCTAAGTTATAAGCAATTTCTTTTATTTGCATTTCAGGGTAATTCTTAAAATATGAAATAGCTTGTTCCACTTTATAACGAAGCATATACTGATGTATCGTAATACCGAAAAGCGATTTAAACTTTTTTTCCGCTGTTTTTACCGATACTCCTAATTTCTGAGCAAGTTCATTATTGCCCCAAAACTTTTCCGGGCTCTGATGTATTAGATTTTTAATTTTTTCGCCCAAATGCTCTTTATGAATTCTATCGTCAAGTTGGGTCAACTCAAAAATCAGCAAATCGAAAAGCAAATCAGCTTTTTTATCTGCACCGGAAAGCTTTGCATTGACTATTTGTTGAAACACCTTTTTTATATTATAATTTAGGGATGTATCTATGAGGCTTTCCAAAGCATTGCAATCATCACTTTGTTTGATAATATCTCCTTTTTTGTTTTCGACATGGAAATACATAGTTTTTGTACCTGGTGTACAGGGAGAAATACCGCAATGGAATATCTGAGCGCCAAGGATAAGCAGATTATCTTTTTTTATAGTGTAGACTTCATCACCTTGTCCTAATTTCCATTCTCCCTCGAGCACATATATAAAATCGTGTTCCTCCATCCTTCTTATGGGATGAACAAATGGGGTTGCGTAATAATTAATGTTCGCTTCAGTAACTTGTCTACGAGGTTCTGTATTAAAATAATGCTTCATTTGAACCGCTCTCCTCACTGACTATTTTCCTTATTTTACATCTAATAATCCCTTTTGTCAATTCCATAAAATCAATAATTGTTGTATATTGTTTCTTTGGAGGATGATGCTATGAGAATATTCGGCAAAGGTTTTAACTTTTCTCAGGACGGTCCAGGAAATAGATTAGTTTACCATCTTTCAGGATGTAATATGTCATGTATTTGGTGTTCTAACCCCGACGGTATGAGTGCGACTGCGGGAAAAGAAATTAATGAAGAAAATATTATAGACGAATGTATAAGTTGTAAACCCATGTTCTTTTCCGGCGGTGGCGTCACTTTTACAGGTGGGGAAGCTACTCTACAAGCAGATAAACTAATTTTTGTTCTTTCTGCTTTAAAAAACAATGGAATACATACAGCTATAGAAACTAATGGCACTTCTCCCTTACTACCTAAAATTTCAGAACTCGTAGATTATCTTATAATGGACTTTAAACACTACGACTCAGATGCACTTAAAACATATACAGGTTTGGGTAATCAAACAATAAAAGCAAATTTTGAATATTTCTGCAAAATCGGTCGTCAACTCCATATCAGAATACCTGTTATCAATGGAATAAATGCGGACAAACCCGAAAATTTCGCGGAGTATTTTTCAAGTTTTGATACCAAAAATGTGGTTTTTGAATTTCTTCCCTATCACGAATATGGAAAAGAAAAATGGCAAAGTGAATATAAAATTAAAGACGGGTTTGTATCCCCTGAAAATATTAAAAAATTCCATTTAGTATTTAAAGAATACGGTCTTAAAACCGTAATTACATAAAAAGGAGAGATTTTTATGAAAAATATTTATGAAGTAGGAAAACTTACCCAAATGGCAAAGGCTTTATATCGTGAAGAAAGAGAAATCAAACGTCTTGATGGATGGTTTTTAGCTAAAGAAACAGAAATGCTTCACGACGGCGAGTACGACAATTATCCTGATGAGGTAAAAAAAGCGTACCTCCTTTGCGAAGTGCTTAAAGCGTTACCGCTATCCCTTAGCGACAATGCAATTTTTGTAGGTACTCAGCGTGATGCATTTGCTCGTAGTTATGCACTTATAAATCCCTCGTTCACAGTTGAGGGCTTCTCTGGATACTGCGACCCTATGGCTATCTACAACGATATTGAGCCAAATGCTGAATTTACAAAAGAACGCATTGACAAGGTTCGCTCTTTTACCGCAAAAACTAAAATGGTTCAAATGTTGAATGAAACCTACGGTAAAGCCGAAGATTATACTAAAGAGGTTATTTTCTTCGTTGAGCAGGTTACAGGACACGTTATACCTGATTTCAGAAGTGCCTTAAAGCTTGGTATAGATAAACTTATTGAACAGGCAAATTCAAAGCAAGGTGAATTTTACACTGCTGCCGCTATTGCTATGGATGGTGTAAAGATTCTTATAAGCCGTTATCTTGAGCTTATTGCAGAACAAAAAAAGACCTGCAGTATAGAAAGAGCGGCTCAGCTTGATTTATTAGAAAAATCACTTAATCAGATAAACGGTGGTCCCGCTACTAACCTTTATGAAGCCCTTCAGCTTTATTTGCTTCTTTGGGAAGTTATGTGTCTTGAGCAAGCGCCCAATCCATATGCATTTTCTCTCGGTAATGCCGACCGTATTTTCGAGCCATATCGCAACGACCTTTCTCGAGAAGAAGCCGCCGAACTATTTCGTCATTTTCTTGTTTTCTACAATGTTGGTGACCGCAGCTGGGCAATTTCTCAAAACGTATTAGTCGGAGGTCGTGATACTGACGGTAATGACCTCACCAATGTTATGACTTATGCTATTATGGATGCATATTTTGATATGAATCTACCTCAACCTATTCTTTCCGTAAAACTACACAAGAACACGCCTGAAAAGCTTTATGAAGAAATGGGACGTTTCTTCTTTACACCTGGTGCACTTACTCCGTCACTATTTAACGACGATGCCCTATTTGAAGTTCTTGAAAATAACGGCGTGGATAAAAACGATATTCCTGATTACAGTGTTGCCGGATGTCAAGAACCATTAATTATGGGTAAGGATAACGCTAACACTACAAATAGCTGGCTCAATCTTCCAAAGGTGCTCGAAATGGTACTTACCGAAGGTGTTTCGTCTATTACCGGCGACAAGCTTATGGAAACCGAGAACTTCGAACTTAAAAACATAAGGGAAGTCTTTTATTCTACGCTTGATAAAGTTATGGATGAAATGGTATCGTCTGCAAACGGTGCTTCAGTTGCTCTTTCTGAATTAAAAGTGCCTTTCCTCAGTTGCTTTATGGGCGGTTTGGAATATGGTGCCGATATGCGCGACACAAAGGTTCAAGGTACTAAATATAACGGAAGCGGATGTCTTATCCACGGTCTTACTGTAATGGCTGACTCCTTTATAGCAATTGATGAATATGTTAAGAAGTTCCCTGATGGCAAAGATAAACTTGTTGCAGCTCTTAAAAACAACTTTGAAGGATACGAGGATATAAGAGAGTTTCTCATTGCAGCGCCTAAATTTGGAAATAATATCGTTGTAGTAGACAATGAGGCTGCTGAAATCGCTAACCGTGTTTCAGATATGCTCTCTTCAAAGAAAAATTATCTCGGCAACCCGTTCCGTCCTGATTTCTCCAGCCCGTCAACCCATCTAACCTATGGATATTGGGTAGGTGCTACCCCCGATGGTCGTGCGGCAAGAGATATGCTTGGTTACGGTGTCGACCCGCTTTACGGTGAGGCATCAAACGGTCTTGGTTTCCGTATGCTTTCTAATATGAAGCTTCCTTTCGAAAAATTCTGTGGCGGTTATGCGTCCCATTTAGGTATTGACCCTAAATATTTCACTGGAAATGATACTGGAGTTAAGGGCGTTCAATTCTACAATAACATTATCCGTCCCCTCTTCTTTAATGAACTTAAGGAAGGCGTTTCTCCTTTCTATCTTTATGTAAATGTCACTACACCTGAGACCTTACGCAAGGTACTGGCAAACCCGCAAAAATATGCTCCATCTGGTGTTTACATTATGCGTATTCATGGAACCTTTGTTAATTTCTTAGACCTGTCTCCCGAAATTCAACAGGATATAATCACCCGACTTGACCTCAAATCCACTTCTATTAGTTGTTAAGGAGTAAAATTATGATAAAAGAACCAATTTTCTTCGAACGAAACCGCGTAGGTCGTGTTTATACCGGAGGCAAACTTTTTGCAGACCTATTTGGAGATAAAGCTGAAGATGGCTACCTACCCGAAGAATGGATAGCCTCGGCTGTAAAAGCTTTGAATAAAGATTCTACCGACCCAAAAGAAGGAGTATCTAAAATCAAAGACAGTGACATTTATTTTGATGACCTGTTAAAAGAATATCCCGATGAACTATTAGGCAAAGGTAACACTTTTCGCATACTTGTAAAGGGACTTGACAGTGCTATAAGACTGCCTGCTCAAGCTCATCCTGATAAACCATTTTCTCGCAAACACTTCAACTCAAATTACGGCAAGACTGAGTGCTGGCTTATTCTCGGAACACGTCCCGATGCTAAGTTGTATTTCGGCTTTAAGGACGGTGTTACGAAAGCCGATTTCGAAGCTGCCATTGACGCAAGCGAGACCGACCCTGATGCTATGGAAAAACTAATGGAATTTATCTATCCCAAAGTCGGTCAGCTTTATTTCGTTCCTGCCAAAACGGTTCACGCAATCGGTAAAGGTTGCCTAATTCTTGAAATCCAGGAACCCACCGATTTTACTATCCAACCGGAACGCTGGTGCGGTGAATATCGTCTTTCAGACAAAGAAATGTATTTAGATTTGTCACGTGATGATGCTGTTTCCTGTTTTAACTTCACTCCCGCCGCAAATCCACAACTTTCCCCCACTCTTCTCTTTGAAGAAGAAAATGCAATTAAAGAAGAGTTGGTCGGTCCAAAAGATACTGATTGCTTTGTAATTAACCGTATAAAGCTATCAGGTGGAAATACCTCTCTAAATATTATGGATAGTTATGCGGTTTACATCGTTACCGATGGCGAAGGTATACTTTCAGGCGCAGGATACGAAAAGAAAATAAAAAAAGGTGATTATTTCTTTATGCCCGCCTGTCTTATGGGCAACTTCAGCATCTCGGGAAATATCGAAATTGTAGAAACATATTAAGGAGGTTTCTATGAAAGCAATCGGAATAGATTTAGGTACAACAAGTATCTGCGGTGTTGTGATAGACACTCAAACCGGACAGGTAGTTCGCTCTCGCACCGAAAACAGTAACGCTTTTATCAAAACAGAAAACTCATGGGAAAAAATTCAGGACCCTGAAAAAATAATTAATATTGCGACAGATATCCTGGATGATTTTATCACTGAAGATACCGTAGTAATCGGTGTTACAGGGCAAATGCACGGTATAGTTTATACAGACCATCAAGGTATAGCAATAAGCCCCCTTTATACATGGCAAGACGGCAGAGGCAATCTCCCCTATAACAACACCACTTATGCTGAACATCTGAGCAGTCACAGTGGATACGGCAACGTTACACATTTTTATAACTGCCAGAACGGACTTGTACCTGTTGAAGCCAAGGGGTTTTGTACAATTCATGACTACCTTGTAATGCGTCTATGTGGTCTTAAATCCGCACTTGTTCATATAAGCGATGCGGCAAGTTTTGGTTGTTTCAATTTAGAAAAGGAAGAATATTCTTGCCCTTGTGATGTTACCGTGGTAAATGATTATCACATAGCCGGAAACTACAAAGGCATCCCCGTTAGCATAGCTATAGGAGACAATCAGGCAAGTGTTTTTTCGAGTCTTGCTAATGATGAAGATATTTTACTTAATGTCGGTACAGGCAGTCAGATATCGGTTGTTTCTGACCGTGCCGTTTGGGGCGACGGAATTGAAACAAGACCGTATTTTGAGGGCAAATATCTAATAGTAGGAGCTGCCCTTTGCGGAGGACGTGCCTATGCTGTGCTTAAAGATTTCTACAAAAAAATCATAAGCTATATTACAGATGCCGATGATAAAACAATCTATGACATAATGGACAAAATGCTGAGCGAAAGTGATGAAACTCTTAAAGTAGATACACGTTTTTCAGGCACTAGAGGCAACGAAGGTATAAGAGGAAGTATAACCGGTATCTCTACTGAAAACTTTACTCCTGCCGCACTTACAGATGGTCTGCTTCGCGGTATGGTTGAAGAACTTTTCGGCATGTACTGCGATATGGATTGCAAGCGTAATGGACTCGTAGGTTCTGGAAACGGTATACGAAAGAATCCATATCTTATAAAAGTGGCTGAAAACCGTTTCGGTGCTTCCCTTAAAATTCCCGCCCACACCGAAGAAGCGGCCTATGGTGCTGCCCTTTTCGCTCTGATTTCAAGCGGTTATTTCACATCATCAAAAGAAGCAAAAAAGCTTATAAACTATCTATAGGATTATTTTTAGCGTTAATAGAGGAGTATTTGTTATGAAAATTTTTATTGATACAGCTAATATAGAAGAAATTAGAAAAGCTGCCGACCTTGGCATTATAAGCGGTGTTACCACCAATCCTTCGCTTATAGCAAAAGAGGGTAGAAAATTCGAAGACGTTATTGCTGAAATCACAGAAATAGTTGACGGACCGATAAGTGCCGAAGTTATTTCTCCAATTGCAGAAGAAATGGTGGAGGAAGCAAAAGAACTTACAAAAATTCACAAGAATATTGTAATTAAAATCCCTATATGCGAAGAAGGATTAAAAGCGGTTTCTATGCTTACAAAGCTTGGCATAAAAACCAACGTTACACTCATATTCAGTGCAACGCAGGCATTATTAGCCGCAAGAGCAGGAGCCAGCTTTGTTAGTCCTTTTATCGGTAGACTTGATGATATTTCAGATAACGGTGCAGAACTCGTGAAACAGATTGCTGATATATTTAATTTCTTCAATATTAATACAGAAATAATTGCAGCAAGTATCAGAGGTCCTCAGGATGCAACCCGTGCGGCACTTGCAGGTGCTAATATAGCAACCATACCATATAAGGTTATTTTGCAGATGATTAAGCACCCTTTAACTGATAATGGTATTAAAAAATTCAATGCCGATTGGGCAACATTTAATAAATAAGTTATAATATCGTTTTTTTAATTTATTTGCTATAAAACGAATAATAGAAAAAAGAGCCCTCCTATGGTAGAATTAAAACAACTACCATAGGAGGAGTTTTTATGCCCAAAGGTTATCCAAATACGAAAGAGAAGTGTTAGAACTCGATTTTGTTATATTATCTGACAAAGTTAAAATCGTTAAATATAACGAATTAAACTTTTTTTATAAGTATATTAACTTTTCGTGTTTTCTAGTTGCACAAAACGACACTCACATTTTATAATTACATTGAATACGGGTCACATTCCACAGTTTACTGTGCAAAACCAATATTTCCATTTAAAGTAACTACTTTACAACACTTAAAGCTAAACTAAAGGAGAAAAGGTCTATGCTATCCACAAAATTCATCTCATCAAGAACTGAATATACAACGTTTTTCAAGCCAGCTCCTTCGCCCTATTTCAGAAAAAGTTTTGTTATTGAAGATATATCAAATGCAGAGCTTACTATTTGCGGTCTTGGTTTTTATGAATTGTATATCAACGGCAAGAGAATTACTAAAGGTTATTTCGCACCTTATATTTCAAATCCTGATGACCTTTTGTATTATGATAAATATGATTTAACGCCCTATATTTCTCAAGGTGAAAACGTTATAGGCGTTCAACTTGGAAACGGTATGCTCAATTGTCCGGGTGGACAAATTTGGGAGTTTGAAAAAGCGCGATATCGCAGTGCACCTAAACTCGCCTTGCATTTTTGTGCCCATCTTCACGACGGCAAAACTGTTGAATTTGAAGCCGATGAAAGTTTCAAAGTTGCAGACTCGCCCATATATTTTGATGATTTGCGTGCGGGTGAATTTTATGATGCAAGAAAAGAAATTGAAGGTTGGAATCTTCCGAGTTTTAATGACAGCGAATGGCGT
>JAZORM010000080.1:0-5187 GCA_045656585.1 Acutalibacteraceae bacterium | reverse complement strand
GAAGTTGCGGTTAATATGGGTTGGTCTAACGGTTCTATTGCAGGCGCTACAACGCAGGACTCTCTCGGTTATACAATTCCTTGGTATGAAAGAGGTAAACTTAACATTTATTCAGAAATGATTGATATGTATACCGATTGGGTTAAGCTCTTTATTGAAGAGGTTATCATCAAGCGCGGTTATGATATTGAATATTTTGTAATGTTCACCGAACCTTACGCCGAAAATGCCGGCGGTATGTCAAGAGTATACGAGCCATATATCGCTCCCGGTGTAAAGAAGAAGATGGACGGTTGGGACGTATCTGTTGACGTTATCAATGCTACTCATAAGAAACTTAAGGAAGCAGGCCTTCGCGATAAGGTAAAGCTTACAGGCCCGCAATACGGCTTAAGTAAGGACTTTTGCAAGGGCGAAACCTTAGAGGAAGAGCTTAACTGGTGGATTGAAAGAATAGGCGACTGTATTGACGTTTATACATTCCATTGGTATATTCCTACCTGGCCGGGCGCAGGTGGCGGTAGCGAATCTGCATCTGTCACTGACGATAACTATGACCTTTGGGTATACTATTTTGAACAGTTTGTAGATATTATCTCTAAAACCGGAAAGCCCTTCTGGTTTGATGAATGGATGTACGGCGGTAACGCTATAGAAAACCAAAAGACCGACTTTTATGCACAGCAAGTTGCTCAAACAGTAATTGCCGCAATGAATTCGGGTGTTAATAGTTGTATTTATTGGCAATTGTTTGAAACTGTTTGGCCCACACGTCTTGATACAGGCGGTGAATTTGAGGAAGGTATTCATATTTTAGGTACCGCGCCTTCTCTTTATGAAAGCGCAATTCCTTATAAGCTTTATTACGGTTTATCCAACGTTATTAAGCACGCGGGTGAATTTGACAGTAAGGTATATTATGGCGAAGGCAGCAACGGCGTATATCTTTCAATGGTTGAGTATGAAAAGGACGGCAAAAAGTATCAAAACGTTATTGTTGTTAATACTTCTTCAATTGAGAAAAAAATAAGTGTAAATTTTGAAAAGAAGATTGGCAAAAATATGTATAGATACTTATTTGACCCACTTAAAATCGTGCCGGATACCTCAGCTAAAATGATACCTGTTGATAAGGGCTTTAAAAATGTAAATAAGGTTCTACAGGATACTATTCCTGCAGGTTCAATAGCAGTATATTCTACTGTTAAAGACTAATGCTTTAAGGCTATCCTGATTATTCGGGATAGCCTTTGATTTGAATTATAAGGTGATTTTATGACTAATAAAGAATGGTTTAAAGAAGCTAAATTTGGCATGATGATTCACTGGGGATTATATTCTTTGCTCGCCGGTGAATATAAAGGTCAACGTTATGATTATAACGACGAATTAGTAAAAGGGTGGGACCCAGTTGGCGAATGGATAATGCCACGCTACGAAATCCCGATTACTGAATATGAAAAATTAGCAGAAGCTTTTAATCCGGTTTTCTTTGACGCTGACGAATGGGTAGCGCTTGCAAAAGAAGCAGGTATGAAATATATCGTAATTACAAGTAAGCATCACGAGGGCTTTGCTTTATTTAAGTCCGAGGCTGACCCATTTAACGTAGTTGATGCAACACCATTTAAGCGTGATATTATTAAAGAACTTGCCGACGCTTGTAAGAGAGCGGATATGAAGTTTGGTCTTTATTATTCACAGGAACTCGACTGGCACGAAGAACACGGCGGCGGTTACAATATAACCGAAAAAGACTTAAAAGGCTGTAGATGGTCTAACCATTGGGATTTCCCTGAAGGAGAAAAGGACTATTCAATTTGCTTTGAAAAGAAAATTAAGCCTCAGGTTAAAGAAATTCTAACAAAATACGGTGATTTGTGTCTCATTTGGTTCGATACTCCGGGTGTTATTACTCCTGAACAAAGTATGGAACTTTATGATATGGTTAAAAAATATCAACCCAACGCACTTGTAAATTCACGTATAGGTAACGGTGTTGGCGACTATTTCTCTTGCGGTGATAATGAAATTCCCGAAGATTATATGACAACCCTTTATGAATCTGCTTGTACCTTAAACGATACTTGGGGTTATAAGAGTTTTGATAACAACTGGAAATCGGCTGAGCGTGTGTTCGAGATTAAAGAACATCTTAACGAACGCGGTATCAACTATTTATTAAACGTTGGTCCCGATGGTCTTGGCAGAATTCCTGCACCGACTATTGATATTTTCAAAAAGCTTGGCGCAATGCTCAGAGAAAAAGAAAGCAAATAAGGAGTAACGTTATGGCTGAAAAAAGATATATCGGAGAATATCCCGTAATAGGAATTCGCCCTGTAGTAGACGGTAGACGAGGACCTATGAAATTACGCGAAAGCCTTGAACCGCAGGTTTGGGCAATGGCAAACGCCGCAAAGAAGCTTTTTGAAGAAAATTTATTTTATTCAAACGGTGAACCTGTAAAGGTTGTTATGGCAGATACTACAATTGGTCGTGTTGCTGAAACTGCCGCTTGCGCAGATAAATTCAAAAAGAACAATGTAGATATTACCTTGTCGGTCACACCTTGTTGGTGCTACGGCTCTGAAACAATGGATATGGACCCAAATACGATTAAGGGTGTTTGGGGCTTTAACGGCACTGAAAGACCGGGGGCTGTATACCTTGCTGCAGTTCTTGCTGGTCACGCTCAAAAGGGACTTCCTGCGTTTGGTATTTATGGTCACGAAGTACAGGACGTTGATATGGTAAATGAAATCCCCGAAGACGTAAAAGAAAAGCTTTTGCGTTTTGGTCGCGCCGCTATTGCAGTGGCAACTATGCGTGGCAAGTCATATCTCCAAATTGGTTCTCAGTGTATGGGTATTGCCGGCTCAATCATTGACCAAGATTTTATGGAAGAATACTTTGGTATGCGAGTAGAGAGTGTTGACGAAGTTGAAATCCTTCGCCGTATGGAAGAAGGTATATACAACGAGGAAGAATATCAAAAGGCTCTTGCTTGGACAAAGGAACATTGCAAAGAGGGTAGAGACGATAATCCCGATTTTGTAAAATTCTCAGCTGAAGAAAAAGAAAAGCAGTGGGAATTCACTGTAAAAATGTACTGCATAATAAAAGACCTTATGGCAGGAAATAAAAACTTGCCTGAAGGTTGTGAAGAAGAAATGGTTGGTCATAATGCTATTGTTGGTGGCTTCCAAGGTCAAAGACAATGGACAGACCATTGGCCAAACTGTGACTATCCCGAAGCACTACTCAGTTCTACTTTTGATTACGAAGGTGCAAGAGAACCGTATACACTCGCTACTGAAAATGACGTACTTAACGGTATGGGTATGCTCTTTATGAGATTATTAACCCACCGTGCACAAATCTTTGCCGATGTTCGTACCTATTGGAGCGGTGATGCTGTAAAGCGTGTTGCTGACTATGAATTAGAAGGCAAAGCAAAAGAATCCGACGGTATTATCCATCTTCTAAATTCAGGTGCTGCTTGTTTGGATGCTTGTGGCGAATGTACTGACGAAAACGGCAACGCTATTATGAAAAAATGGTGGGAAGTAACTGACGAAGATATTAAAAAGATGACTGACGCTACCGTTTGGTGCGAAGCAGGTTTTGATAACTTCCGTGGCGGCGGCTTCTCAAGTCATTTTACAACTAAAGCCGAAATGCCTTGCACAATGATTAGATTGAATTTAGTAAAGGGTTTGGGTCCTGTTTTGCAAATTGCTGAAGGATGGACAGTAAAGCTTCCCCAAGAAGTTTCTGATACACTTATGGAAAGAACAAACCCAACCTGGCCTTGTACTTGGTTTGCTCCTCGTTGCGATGGTAAAGAGGGCAGTCCTTTCAAAACCGCTTATGAAGTAATGCAAAACTGGGGCGCCAATCACGGTGCAATCAGTTATGGTCATATCGGTGCCGACCTTATTACAATGTGCTCAATGCTTCGCATTCCTGTTTGTATGCACAACGTACCCGAAGATGATATTTTCCGCCCTGCTTGTTGGAATGCATTTGGTATGGATAAAGAGGGTCAGGATTACAGAGCGTGCGCTACCTATGGTCCTCAATTTAAGAAATAATTTATAATACCATTTCAGGTATTTAGGAGACATTTTTTATGGCAAATGTTAAAGAAGTTTTATTAAAAATAAACAATGAAAATTGTATTCAGGAAAATTTCCGTGGTGCGGGTGGTGTATATCACGCATATACCTACCGTGCTGATTTTCCCGATAAGGAATACAACGAAGAAGAACGTAATATTGAGCTTCAAAGAGTTCGCGATATGGAGCTTAAAATTGCCAGAACCTATTTTGACTTGGTAGCATATAAGGATGGTAAATGGGATTGGGAATGCGATGAAATGTGCGCTCTTTATAAGTGGCTTTCAAAAATGCAGGAATTCGGCGTTGAAGTAGCGCTTAATGCTGCTTGGTGGATTTCCGGTCACATTTTTTCAAATCAAGATTCTCCCTTGTATAATGAAAATCCTAAAATTGCCGCCGAAAACTACGGTAAATGGGTTAGTGAAGTTGTGCATCAGCTTATTGAGATGCGCGGTTTCACCAATATTAAATATCTTATCCTTTTAACCGAGCCGAACGATGGTTGTTGGAAAATAGCGCACGAGAAAAGCGGTATGCATGAATATGAACCGTACAAGCTTTGTGCGGTTGCGGTTGATAGACAATTGCGCGCTGATAACAGACGTAAGTTGGTTAAATTGGTAGGTCCAAACACAGGCGTATGTGATTTTGGAGACCCAACAATGCTAGACTGGGTTGCAAAAAATGTTGGCGATAGCATTGATATTTATTCATCTCATACCTATATGGATTATTATAATGATCCTAATTTAGTTCGCGAAACTCATTCGGGCAAAGGTTCTTTAGCACTTAATATTCCCGGATTTAGAGCTCAACAGTATCTAAAACTCGAACCTAATACCGAATATGAATTATCCTTGTATGCAAAAGCGGCAGAAGGTAGTGATTTGTCAACCTGGCAACGCAATTTTATGTTTGGTGCGTTTGAAGCTACCGGACTCGAGAACAGATTAATTGCGGCCGGTATGGAAGGTATAAGTTATTTGACCGAAAATAGCGTTGTTTCAGTTCCTGTGAGTGAAATCTCAACCGAGTGGAAAAAATTCACAATGAGATTTAACAC
>JAZORM010000079.1:0-8685 GCA_045656585.1 Acutalibacteraceae bacterium | reverse complement strand
GCTAGTTTTTCTTCTTTACTGTGATTATTGTTGGTACCACCTTTGGGTCTTCCCATTTCTTCCAACTCCTTTTCTCTATCTTAACACAAAAAATGATGGTAGACACTCTTTTTTAGTGTCTACCATCATTATATCATTTCAGTAATCTACGGTGCTTTTTCTCTATAATTCTTTTGCTAATTGTTTTATGTATTCTTTTAATTCATCGCGAGTTTCGGGATGTTTAAGACCAACCTCAATGTTAGCCTTTAAAATTCCAAACTTATTGCCCATATCATAACGGGTACCGCTAAAGTCAACACCTGTCATTCCCTTTGTTTTGGCAATAACCTTCATAGCGTCGGTGAGTTGTAGCTCGTTACCCGCGCCCAAAGGTGTCTCTTCCAAAATATCGAAAATCTCAGGTTCCAAAACACAACGGCCCAAAATTGAGAAATTCGAGAATTTTTCTTCGAGTTTCGGTTTTTCTATCATATCAGTTACGTTATAAGTACTGTCGCCTGTTTTTTCAACCTCTAACGAGCAATATTTAACAACGAGGTGGTCTGGTACTTCTTTAATACCGACAACACTCTTGCCAAAGGCTTCATAAGCTTCGATAAGCTCGGCTATTGCGGGGTTTTCGCCAATTATTACGTCGTCACCGTAAAGAACTGCAAAAGGTTCATCGCCCACAAACTGACGAGCACGAAGAACAGCGTCCCCAAGACCGCGGGTTTCTTTTTGGCGCAAATAATAAATATTCGCCATATTTGCCAAATCGTCGAGTTCTTTCAAAGTATCAAATCGCTCACGTTTTTTGAGCATATTTTCAAGTTCTATCGAATGGTCAAAATGGTCTTCGATAACGTCTTTACCACGGTTGGTGATGATGAGAATATCAGTTATACCCGCCTTAACCGCTTCTTCGACAATATACTGAATAGCAGGCTTGTCAACTATCGGAAGCATTTCTTTCGGCATAGATTTCGAAGCCGGCAAAACACGCGTACCAAGACCCGCCGCAGGAATTATCGCCTTTTTAATTTTCATGAAATCACCCCGTTAAATAAGTGTCGCAATAATTGCAGGAATATAACTTGTTGCGAGATAACCCAAAAGGAACATAAAAATATTAACGCCGCCTTTTTTGCGATAAGCAAAAACCTTGTCTTCGCTTTCCTTTTCAATTTGTTTAATGGTGCTAACAGTATGCTTTTTATAAATCCAATCGCCAAAAATCGCAACCGTTATGCTAATAGCAATTCTAATAAGAGATCCTGCAAAAGCCACTAGTACGACCGCAGGAGGAAACTGATTTATATTTTCAGACATCGCCGTAAGCATTTGTGAATAGGTTAGCATATTATCAATTCCAAGGGCTGTGATAATATTGTAAAAAGGTATATTGAGTATCATTGCGAAAATTTCAAGACAAGCAAAAATGATACCGTTTTTGTACATTTTACGAGATAAAAACCATCCGCTCGGGAACAAAAACGCCAAGAAATTCCAAGAGTTTTTCGCCTTATTGTTAAGTTTTTTAAACTTCGGAATATAGCGCATTGTATTTGAAAGCACAAAATTTGCCGCTTGTTTTGCGGTAACACCCTCGTCGATTTCTTCTTCGGGCTTTACACCGCCCAAAAAGTCAATCGGAGAGTACGCGCCAAAAGGTGTTTGATATTCGGGGGTTGGTTCTTCGTCTTTTTCTTCCACCTTCGGTTCTTCGATTTTTATCTTATCATATTGATTTTCTGTTCCGTGGAATTCCTCTAAGGCGCATTTACCAATACTATTATAGCATTCTCTATGATGCGGTGCGCCACACACAGGACAATATACCACGTCATCCTCGGGGAATAAATACGCGTGGCACAAAACACAACTTTTTTGTTGAACGGTCATACTGTAACTCCTTTATGGTGTTCAATTTCCTTTAAAACTTCAGAAAAATATTCTTTTCCGTAATTGTGGAAAAGACCTTTTCCTATCATTTCGCGAAGTTCCGACTCGCTAACCCAACGCGCTTCCGCAACTTCCGATTTTTGCAAGGTTAGTTGTTCCGCTTTTTTATCGCAAACAATCATCCAAACGTCGAGCAAAGAATTACGTCTTTTGAGTCGCAAAATTTTCTTCAAAGTGTTTTCATTAGACTCGATAGAAAGTTCTTCAAAAAGTTCACGTTTTGCCGCCTCAAAAGAAGACTCTCCCGAAACCGCGGCTCCGCCTGTTGCTGCCCATTCGCCAGGCATAAGTTTCTTTTGGTCGCTACGACGCTGAAGCAAAAACTTCCCCTCGGGCGACACAATCCAAATATGCACAACCAAGTGATACTCACCCGGCTTTAAAAAACATCTGCCCCTGACAGCGGTCTTGCCTGTTTGATTGCCGTCGCTATCAAGAACGTCCCAAATTTCTGTATTCATAAATCAAAAATATCTCCAAAAATTATAACATATATTTATATTATATCAACAAACTAAAAATTTTTCAACAATTTATATCTTTACTATTGTAAAATATTATAATTTGTGGTAAAATAACTGTCGTAGAGTGCATTGCGTATCGGAATGTGCGAATGGGCGGGTCCTGTGCGACGGAATGCTACGAACCATGTCAGGCGGGGAACCGAGCAGCATTAAGTAGATTTTTCTGTGCGCCGCAGTAAATCGGCTCATTCGTGCATTCGGATACGCAAATTTTTTATAAAGAGGTAGTTTTATGTCTTATCAGGCTTTATACCGAAAATATCGTCCAAAATCATTTGCCGATGTTTACGGTCAAGAGCACATAACCGAAACTTTAAAAAACGAATTAGCGAATAACACAACCGTCCACGCCTACCTTTTCACAGGTACTCGAGGAACGGGCAAGACTACTTGCGCCAAAATTTTAGCAAACGCCGTTAACTGTACCAATCTGCAAGACGGCAACCCTTGTTTAGAGTGCGACAGTTGTAAAAGCTTCTTATCAGGCGAAAATACCGATATTGTCGAAATCGACGCCGCTTCTAACAACTCGGTTGAAGATATCCGCGAACTTCGCGAACGTATAAATTTTGCTCCCGCTTCTTCTAAATACCGCGTTTACATAATAGACGAGGTTCACATGCTCTCTATTAGCGCTTTTAACGCCCTTCTCAAAACCTTGGAAGAACCGCCGAGCCACGTTATTTTTATTCTTGCAACTACCGAAGTTCACAAACTCCCCGCAACCATCTTGTCGCGTTGCCAAAGATTCGACTTTAGAAGAATCGAGTCGGAAAAAATTTGTGAAAGACTTCAGTATATAGCAAAACAAGAAGATTTGACCCTCACCGATGAAGCGGCAACCCTTATCGCTTCGGCTGCCGACGGCGGTATGCGTGATGCTTTATCAATACTCGACCTTTGTGCTTCGGGAAGCCGCAATATCGACGAAGCAACGGTTGAAAACGTTTGTGCTATGGCGGGAACCGATTACCTCTTGGAATTGGCTGATTTCATTAAGCAAAGAGACACTGAAAATGCTCTTTTAATGCTTGACAAACTCCATAATTCTTCGGTGGATATGCTCCGTCTTTTGTCCGAACTTATCGCCCACTACCGCGATTTGATGATTATTAAAACCGTAAAACAGGGTCCCAGACCGATAGTTTGCTCAACAAAGCGACTTAAAGCATTGGAAGAACAAGCGAAAGACTACGATATTAAAGATATTATTTATACTTTAGGTATTTTGCAAAACTCAACCGCGCTTATGCAAAACGGCAACCGCCGTTGCGAAATGGAAATGGCGGTTATAAAGCTTTGCAACGTGGAAATCTCGGTTGATATCGCGGCTCTTGAGCGTAGAATTTCGGCTTTGGAAAACGGCGCGGTAAAACCCGCCAAAAAGGTTGTAGCCCCTGCGGTTGCTCCTGTAGAAGAACCCGTTTTGAAAGAGGAAGATGATGAAATCCCCTTACCTGTTCCACCCGAAGAAGATTATCAAGAAGCCGACAACAATTCAACTCCTGCACCAAACGGTGTCACAAAGGTTGACAACTGGAGCGATATTGTCGAAATTTTGAAAACAACCTGTCCTCTTATTGCGGGTGTTTTAGGTGATTCGGCGGCGTATATAAAAGGCGAATATCTTTTAATTGACGCTAAAAACTCACAATTTAGAACCCTTATCAAAACCGCAAACGGTATGTATAAGGACCATATAAGAAAGGCTGCGGAACAAGTTTTAGGTACAACCTATAAACTAGGTCCATATAGTGCCGAAAAACAAGCAAAAGCAAACGACCCGCTACTATCACTAGCGGATAAACTTAAAAATTTAGATTTAAACTAAGGAGAATATAAAAATGAAAGTTAGACTTCCAAACAACGGCGGCGGTAATATGAACCAAATGCTCAAACAAGCTCAAAAAATGCAAGAAGATATGCAAAATCTTCAAGCCGATTTAGAACAAAGAGAATACACTGCTACTTCAGGTGGCGGTTTGGTTGAAGTTACTGTTGACGGCAAACACCTTATCAAATCAATCAAAATCAATCCCGACGCTGTAGACCCCGATGATAGCGAAATGCTCGAAGACCTCGTAACTGTTGCAGTTAACGAAGCAATCTCAAACGCTATAAAAACAAGTGAAGAAGAAATGGGCGCTATTACAGGTGGTCTTAATCTCCCCGGTATGTTTTAATTATGGCAAACTATAATATAGTTCCTCTAAACGAGCTAATCGCTCAGTTTGAGCGTTTGCCCGGTATTGGTAAAAAAACGGCGCAAAGACTTGCTTATAACATTTTGGAGCAACCACCCGAACGCGCCGAAAAATTTGCCGAAGCGCTTGTAAACGCGCGCAAAAAGATTCATTTTTGCAAGACTTGTCAGGCTTTTACCGATATGGAAGAATGTGGCATTTGCTCTGACCAAAGCCGCGACCGCTCGGTAATTTGTGTTGTAGCAGAGCCTAAAGACGTTATGGCTTTTGAGCGCACACGCGAGTTTTCGGGTCTTTACCACGTACTCCACGGCGTAATTTCTCCAATGGATGGAATTGGTCCCGACAGTCTTCGCATAAAGGAACTTATGGCAAGACTTTCAAATAATGACATCAAAGAAATTATTATGGCTACCAACCCAACCGTTGAGGGCGAAGCCACTGCAAGTTATATTTCCCGCCTCGTAAAGCCCATGGGAATTAAAGTCACCCGTTTAGCTTATGGTATTCCCGTTGGCGGTGACCTTGAATATGCCGACGAGTTCACTCTCGCTCGCGCTTTGGAAGGCAGAAACGAAATTTAAGAAGGGTTTGTTATGCAACAATTCAAAGATGGCGACCGTGTAGTATTTTTAGGCGACAGCATTGTTGGTTGTAGCCGCATTGCAACACTTGTTGCCGAATGTTATCACCGTTTGTTCCCATCAAAAAAAGTATACTTTTTCAACTGTGGTGCTGCCGGCGGTGACACAGGTTTTGGCATTAAAGTTTTAGAAGAAGACGTAATGGCTTGTAACCCAACACACGTGATTGTAATGTATGGCACAAATGATTCTTGGCGTTGGTGCCTTACCGATATTCGTCACAAAGAGCGTTACGATTTATTAAAAGAAAAACATATTCTTTTTAAAGAAAACCTACAAAAACTTTGCAAAAAGATTACCCAAAAAGGCATAACCCTTATATTGTGCACTCCACCGCCTTATGATGAGTACAGTGAAAAAGATACCCCTCCTTTAAGAGGCGGATATGCACTTTTGTCAGAATATGCCAACCGTGTAAGAGAAATTGCGAAAGATAACAACTACACCCTTTGCGATACCTACGAAGGTATCGTTGAAATGATGCAAAATCAAGATGATAACATCTTTTCTAACGACCGCCTTCACCCAACTGTGCACGGCGGATACTGTATGGCAAAAATTCTACTTAAAAATCAAGGTATTGACATTGGCAAAGAAAAAGATTTGCCCGAATATATAACAAACTGGCATCAAAAGACTGCGAATTTCCGTCAACTTTACACTGCCGAATGTATGTTGCAGTTAGGCGCCGAAAAATCCGTTGAAGAACGCCTTGAAAAAGCAAAAGAGATTTATGATAATCCCAATACTTCTGCTTGGTATCTCTCACTTTCAAAATACTACCTTGAAAACAAGGAAAATCAATCAGAAATTTTAAAATCAATCATAGAATTATACAAAAAAACCGTATTAGAACAGGAAATTTGATATGACACAAGAAAAAATCGACCGCATTAACGCTCTTGCTCGCAAACAAAAAGCGGAAGGTCTCACCGAAGAAGAAAAACAAGAACAATATATACTCCGCCGTGAGTATATCGACTCTTTTAAGCAAAGCCTTATAGGTCAACTTGAAAACACCTACATCGTAGAGCCTGACGGCACAAAAAGAAAGGTTAGTCGAAAAGATGAAAATCTTAATAACTGATGGCGCAACCGTCAAATCAAACAACGATTTGTCTCTTGACATACTAGATCAATTTGGCGAGGTTGTAGAATTTGAAGCAATCACCAAAGACCAACTCGAAGAGCAAATTGTCAATACTGATATTTTGCTTTGCAACAAAACAATTATAGACAAAGCCCTTATGGACAAAAGCCCGACGCTTAAATACATCGGGCTTTTTGCAACGGGTTATAACAATATCGATATTGAGTACGCCAAAGAAAAAGGAATTGTTGTGTGTAACGCGGGTAGTTACTCGACCAATGCCGTTGCGCAACAAGTTATAGCCTATATTTTGAATTTTTATACCAAACTTTCCGAATACAACGCCTTCGTTAAAAAAGGAGGTTGGCTTCGCGCCCCTGTTTTTTCTCCGCTAGTTTTTGGAACCGATGAGGTTTTTGGCAAAACACTCGGTCTTATAGGCTACGGCAGTATTGCAAAAGCCGTTGAAAAGGTAGCGGTAGCGCTCGGTATGAAGATTTTGATTTATACCCGTACCGTTCGTGAACAAAGTGATAAATTCGTGTCGCTCGACTATCTTTTAGAAAACAGCGATATCGTTTCGGTTCATTGTCCTTTAAACGAACAAAGTCGCGAAATGTTCAACAGCGAAACCTTTAAAAAGTTTAAAGACGGCGCATACTTTATAAACACCGCACGTGGTGGAGTTGTAAACGAAGAAGCTCTCTTCGAAGCACTTAAAAGCGGTAAACTTTCGGGTGCTGCAATCGACGTTTTGACAACCGAACCAATGCTTAACACCTGTGTTTTGAAGAACGCGCCCAATCTCACAATCACGCCCCACACCTGTTGGGCGCCGCTCACCACTCGCAAACGCCTTTTAGAAATTGTTTGCGATAATATCAAGGCCTTTTTAGAAGGCAATCCTCAAAACGACGTTACAAAGTAGGTGGATTTATGTTTTCAAGAACCAACAGCGTTGGTATGTTTGGATTTCAAACCTATATGATACAAATCGAAGCCGATATATCAAACGGGCTTCCCGCTTTCGATATTGTTGGTCTTCCTGATACAGCGGTTAAAGAGTCGCGCGACCGTGTACGCGCCGCTATAAAAAACTGCGGTTTCAAATTCCCCGTATCAAGAATAACCGTAAACCTTGCTCCTGCCGACCGCAAAAAAGAGGGCTCTATCTACGACCTTCCCGTGCTTTTAGCAATTTTGAAGGCTTCAGGACAGCTTGAAGCCGATATGAGCCAATGTGTCGCAATAGGCGAAGTTGCTCTCGACGGTATTTTGCGCGGTGTCAACGGTGTTCTCGCTATGACAATCACCGCAAAAGAAAACGGCGTTCGCGATATATTTGTTCCAAAAGAAAACGCTTCCGAAGCGGCGGTTGTTGAAGGTATCAACGTCTACCCTGTTGAAAATGTTAAGCAAATTATCGCCCACTTAAACGGCGATAAATCGATCGAAAAACAACCTGTTACCCCCACAACCTCCGAAGACCCTATTCGCGTCCCCGATTTTAGCGACGTTAAGGGTCAACTTGCCGCTAAAAAAGCATTGGAAGTTGCGGCGGCAGGCGGTCACAATATTATATTAGTGGGTCCTCCCGGCGCCGGTAAAAGTATGCTCGCAAAACGACTTCCCGGTATTTTGCCCGATATGACCTTCGAAGAATCGATAGAAACAACAAAGATTCACTCTATCGCCGGAATACTCGACAACAAACGTCCCTTTGTTTCAACTAGGCCTTTCCGCTCTCCCCACCACACCGTTTCGGTTGCGGGTATCTCGGGTGGCGGTACAATACCAAAACCAGGTGAGATTTCATTGGCGCACAACGGCGTACTTTTCCTTGATGAGTTACCCGAATTTCGCCGCGACGTTATGGAAGCTCTTCGTCAACCCATCGAAGATGGCAAGGTGACCATTTCGCGCGTTGCAGGAACGCTCACATACCCAAGCAATATTATGCTCGTGGCGGCTATGAACCCTTGTCCTTGCGGATTTTTCGGTCACCCAACAAAACAATGCACCTGTTCACCCCAAGCGGTACATAAATATTTAAGTAAAATTTCAGGACCAATGCTCGACCGAATTGATTTGCACGTAGAAGTGCCGCCCGTGGATTACAATGCGCTTAGTTCCACTGCAAAGGAAGAATCCTCCGCCGAAATTAAGGCACGTGTAGACCGAGCTCGTAAAATTCAGCAAAAACGTTACGAAGGCACAGGTATCACTTGTAACGCAATGCTCACTCCCGCTCTTCTTAAAAAGTATTGTATTTTATC
>JAZORM010000078.1:0-13684 GCA_045656585.1 Acutalibacteraceae bacterium | reverse complement strand
CAAATTCTTCGAAAGCCCTTTGTTTCAGATGTTCTTTTGCCTCACCCAATGTTATTTTAACCGTTTGGCTCGTTTTAAAAACAAACCTTTTTTCATAAATTTTAATAGGCAAATTTCGCTCGAAAAGTTTTAGTGATTTCACTGTCTTATAACTATCATACTCGCCTTTTTCACAACCCAAATAAAGCGGAATTTCCAAAGTAAAAAACTCTAAAACACGTTTTGTTTTGGTTGCTCCCGTATTATATTTTACTACACGTTCCAGTGGCTCCTCTATTTCAATTTCGGTCTCGGTCAAGGCTATTATCTCGCCCGCCGAACGCACAAAACGAGTACCCTCTAGCGTTTCAATGACTCCTGACACCAAAACGTCTCCCGTCCTCACAACGTCCCCAACCTTTACAACACAATCGCCCGATTTAACGTCAATTCTTTTCACAATTCCGTCGGCATTTGCAATAAGATTCGAAGCCGATTCATCGCCCTGTTTTTCGGTGATTTCGGTTACGTTGACCGTCAATACACAACCTTCAATATTAAAACTCCCCCACGCCAACCTATCATTTTTCAAAAGCAAATTTTGCGCCTGTGATTTTTGACTGATTTTAGTTTTTCTAATCCCTGTTTTAACGCCGATTTCCTCACAATTCGAGAGTATTTGTTGGTCGCTTACAGTTTTATTTCCAACAACATCAATCACCCAAATATACCCCGACATCACCTGTAAAAATGTCATAAACAAAGCGATACCGAGAAAGATTCCCAATCGTTTTTTATATTTTTTAATAAAAAACGGAAAACCGTTTTTTTCGAGTATATGTACTCTCATTCCACTCTTTCTCAAAACGTATCTTAGCCTCAAAAAAGAACGAATCGTAATTTTACAACTTATTCTTCCCTTTTTGTACTTTGCCGACCATATATAAATTCCGTTTTTTGAGCATAAATTAAGCACTTTTTCGGGATAAATACCGTAGAACTCAACCTTTAAAACACCACTAAAAAACCTATAAAGAAATAACATAAAAACCCTCTACACCACAAATTCCAATCGCAAAAAATCTCCGCCGATAATCATCGTTCCAAGCTCAAAAGATATTATGTCGAAATCCAATCCCTCGAGCACTAACGCGCCCTTTGAAATACGTAATTTTAAATAGTTTTCGTTATATTCCAATATCCCGAGACATCCTTCTAAAACAAGCCTCTTGTTTGAAAAAATCTCGATTCTCGAATCCGATAATACCGAACTGTCAAAAACGTCCTTACTTGAAAAAATATTCCATTTTTCGCGTCTCTTTCCTTTTTCTATTTTCAATTTTTTAGCCAATAAAATACAACTCCCTTGTAATAATGCTATGAATCAAAAAATAAAATAATTCATAGGTGATTTAATTGAAAAAATTCTTCTTACCTCTTACAGTTTTAGGAGTTTCGATATTTGGATTTATGATAATAAAAAATCCCGAAATATGCACAAATAGCACTATTTCAGGAATTTTAATTTGCGGTCGAGTGATTATCCCCTCGCTTTTTCCGTTCACCTTTTGTGTTTTGTTTATCTTGAAATCAGGCATACTTAAAACCTTGAAAATCACTGAAAGTGTATCGGTGTTTTTGTTGTCGCTTATAGGTGGTTATCCCTTGGGCGCTAAAATGATTAAGGAATCGAATATAGACGAAAAAGAAAAACCAAAAATGCTTAATTTTTGTGTCAATGCGGGTCCCGCTTTTATAATTTTAGCGGTTGGAAACGGAATTTATGAAAGCCGAAAAATAGGGGTTTTATTGTTTTTTGCTCACGTTTTACCGTCGTTTATTTTAGGTCTGATTTTTAGAAAAAGTTTCAATGAAACCCAAAAAGCCCCAAAAAATCTCACTCCCGATTTAATTGACAATTTCACCGAGTGCGCCGCGCTTTCTTCGGCGACGATAATCAGCATTTGCAGTTACGTTATACTTTTCAGCGTAATTATGGGATACATAAATCAATATGACGAATTTTCACCTATTTTAAAAGCTTTAAGCCTTATTTTAGAGGTGACAAACGGACTTTATAAAACGCATAACATATACCTTTCTTCCGCTCTTTTGGGGTTTGGCGGACTTTGTGTTTGGTGTCAGGTTTTCTCACTTTCCAAGGGCATTAAAATCAACCTTCCACTCTTTATACTTTGCCGTATTTTCCACGCGCTTTCAAGTGTATTTCTAGTCTTCGTTTTCGTGAGAGTTTTTGGTATTTCTATACCCGTTCTCTCAAACACATCCACCCTAACCACGCTCCCCTTTCAAAGCACAGCCGCCGTAGGAATTTCACTTATTTTAATGGGTATTGTTTTCATAATATCAATCCAAAACAAAAATTTCGCTGGTAATATACTTGAAGATATGATATAATCAAATTAAAGGACGTGAAAAAATGAGTAAAATTGGATTTAATAAAGATTTGCCAAAATCGTGTAGCTATTGCGTACACGGAAAAGCCTTGGACTTCACAAACGAAATTATTTGTAAAAAACACGGCGTATTGCCCGAGCGTGACTACTGCCGCAGTTATAAATACGACCCGCTAAAACGTGTTCCAAAGGCGCAAAAAATCGCCGATAATTACTCAGCTGAAGATTTTAAATTGTAAACTAAACTTTAAGGTGATATATATGACAAAACGAATTGTGTTTTTTGGTGATTCTATCACAGATGCTTGTCGCAGAGAAGATGTTTTTTGCGGTATGGGTAGCGGCTATGCCACAATGGTTAACGGCGAATTAAGCAATGAATATCCTAACGAATTTGAATTCAGTAATATGGGTATCGGCGGTAACCGTATCGTTGATTTGTATGCCCGTATAAAGAGCGATTTTTTGAATTTAAAGCCCGATTATGCAAGTATTTATTGCGGTGTTAACGATAGTTGGCACGAAATTCTGTACCAAAACGGCGTTGATACCAAAAAGTTTGAAATGGTATATAATCTTATGCTTGATGAAATATTTGAAGCATTGCCGAATATTAAGCTTTTATTGATTGCGCCTTTTGTTGTTGAGGGAAGATGCACCTGCAACACCGAAGAAATGCCAGACCGATTAAAACAATTCCAAATCGACGTAGCCGAGAAAGCGGAAGCGGTCAAACGTATCGGCAAAAAATATAATTTGCCTGTTATTGAAATGCAACCAATTATTGATGCCGCTTGCGAAAAAGCAGCGCCTGATTATTGGACAACCGACGGCGTTCATCCGACACCTGCCGGTCATACACTCATTAAAAATGCGTGGATTAAAGAATTTAAAAAATTGATTTAAAATAAAATATGTTTTAAAAGGTAGAACATTTCGCAAAGAAGTGTTCTACCTTTTTTCTATTCCCACTGAGTATATTGTGTTCAGTGATATTACATTCGACACAAGAAAAAATTAAGGCGCCATCTTTTTTGGATGGCACCTTAAGGTAAAATTTTATATTATTCAAACTCTATTGTATTTATAATCTTACCGCTAGCTGTGTATTTCACGCTATCGCCTTTTTTAGCAAACGGAAGTAAATCCGACTTTGTAACAAGAGCGGTATAAACAGCATCGTCTTCTTGGAATTTGATATAATAAACTGTATTTCCGTCGACTACTGCCGAAGTGATTTCATCAATTACCGCTACATTTTCCTTTATTTCAGCCTCTGGAGTTTCGGTCACATTTTCGGTTTTAAGCTTTGAAACGTAATCGGCTTTAGCGCTTTCCACCGAGTTGCCCGTGCCTACTATTTGATACTGATTAACGTCTACAAAGGCATACATCTTAACAAGTCCCGCGCCGTCTTTTAGCGACATAAAATAGGTTGGACGGTCAGAAACGTTCAAAAGCAACGGGAAGGTTGACGAATATCCAAGATGTTGAACCTGACCCTCAGCCGAATCCATTGCCGAATATTCTTCAGCACCGGGGATTGTGTAGAACTTTGTAGCCTTTGTACGAAGATTCACAAGCACAAAGCCAACGTTTGATTCGTCGCTTGTAACCGAGGTCATACCTGTATACATATAAACGTCATCATCGAGCGCCAAATAGTTATATCCGTCGGTTGGTTGCAAAACGCCACGTTGACCAAAGATTGAATTCCAAAAGCCTGAACGGTATTTGCCGTTATAGATAAGTTGTTCTTCAATCATATATGAATCGAAAACTTGGTCAATCCAAGTTGGCACTTCATCAAGCTTATAGTATTGACTTTCACCTGTTGTAGCGTTCATAATAACGACACCGTCGATATCGCTACCGCTCCAAATACCAATCTTGAAATCTATTACCGAAGCCACCCAATAAGGTGTGCCGTTGTCGTCGATTTCAAACGAAATATTATCGAAAATCTTTGTAGGGTATTTAAAGCGAAGCGCACGGTTAAGGTCGCGCATAAAATATTCGCTATCGGAGTATTTTATACCTTCTTTAAGACGAACAAGTTCGGTTTCTTGGGTGGTCATATCAACCGTAATATAAGCGGGTATACCCTCGGATTGATTGTTGAGCCACTTGATAATATCGCCGTACATAAGAGGGGTTACGCGAACAGGTTTGCCCTTATAGTTGATTTGGGTATAGATATCTTCAATCTCAAACTGCGACACCAAATCAGCCATTTCACCAAGTTTTCTTTGTCCTAGTCTCGAGGCGGTATCGCGGTCAACGACAGGAATTTGGTCTTGGCTAATTTCAGCAACGTCGTCAGTAAAATCGCCCTCTTGTATAGTAATCAACTCATTATACGCCTTAGCGTTAAAAATCTCGGCACCAATGATTGACGCGATAAAACTTAAAACAATAATTCCAACCACAGTTATAAGCGCAAATTTGAGCGGTTTTCCAAGCGATTTAAGGCTAATTTTAGGAATACCCGAAACCGTTGTGGGATTTTTATTTTCCTTTATAAACTCAATAACCTGTGAAAAGGCGTTTATAACCACAACAGCTATTACCGAAAAACTCACAAAACTCCAAAATTCTCTGCTTTGAAGATTTATAGGCGGTAAAATAAGCCAGTAGTACCCACCAAGTACTACAAGAGTTAAAACCCATTTGAAAAGCATTTTAGAAAATCTATTCATTGTAATATTCCTCCTTGGAATTTCTAATATAAAAATACCATATTTTTACTATCAAGTCAAATATAAATGATTGCAAAATCATATAATTTGAAGTATAATAAATTAAATTGGAGAGTGAAAGATATGTTTAAAGAAATAAACGCTAAAGAAATCACAGGAAACCTAATAAAAGCCATAGCAGATGAATGGATGCTCATTTCCGCCGGTGACCAAAACGGCTATAATATGATGACTGCTTCTTGGGGATTTATGGGCGAAATGTGGGGTTGCGACACCGCTATCGCTATGATTAGACCACAGCGTTATACTATGGAGTTTGTCGATAAAAACGATTATTATACCCTTAGTTTCTACGGCGACAAAAAAGATATTCACAAGGTTTGCGGAAGTATGTCGGGCAAAGACGTCAACAAAACCGAGCTTACGGGTCTTACCCCTGTTTTCAGCGATAATACGGTATATTTTGAAGAAGCAAGACTTGTGCTCATTTGCAAAAAACAGTACGTTGGTGCTTTAGAAAAAGACAGGTTTACCCAAAAAGACCCACTTAAGTGGTATGAAAACAATGATTTCCACAATATGATTTTCGGAAAAATCGAAAAAGTTTTAATAAAGGAATAAAAAATATGAAAATTTTAATTGCATCTGATATTCACGGCAGCGCAAAATACTGCAAAATGCTACTTTCCGCACTTGAAAACGAAAAGGCTGATAAAATGTTAATCCTTGGCGATATTCTCTACCACGGTCCCAGAAACGACCTTCCCGAGAATTACGCGCCAAAGGAAATTATCGCTATGCTCAACCCTTTAAAAGAAAAACTTCTTTGTGTTAGAGGCAACTGCGACACCGAAGTTGACCAAATGGTGCTCGACTTCCCCATTTTAGCCGACTACGCCGTAATTCCCGTAAAAGATAAAATACTTTACGCTACCCACGGTCACAAATTCTCACCTCAAAATCCGCCACCACTAGCCATTGGTGATATCCTTATAAACGGACATACCCACGTTCCAAAATGCGAAGATATGGGCGATTTTGTATATCTCAACTGCGGTTCAGTTTCAATTCCGAAAGAAAACTCCGCTCATAGTTATATGATTTTGGAAGACGGAAAATTCCTTTGGAAAAATCTTGAAAACGGCGAAATTTACAATGAGTATGAAGTTTAAATGAAAGGATTTTTGGTGTGAATATAAACGAATATAAATACAAAGTGGAAATCCACACCCACACTTCCCCCGCAAGTGCTTGTGCGGACCTTCCACCTGAAGAGGTCATAAAACGTTACCACAACCTCGGCTTTTCAGCAGTAGCAATAACAAACCATTTTTTCTTCTGCGACCAACCAAAAGATTTAGTTGTGAACAAGTTTTTAAACGACTATTATAATGCCCAAAACGCCGCTGAAAAATACGGTTTAAAGGCTCTACTAGGTATGGAAATACGTTTTCCCGAAAACTGCAACGACTACTTGATTTACGGCATTGAGGAAGGTCAAGTAAGCGAACTTTTCGAGCTATCAAAACTCGATTATATTTCCTTTTACAAGAAATTTAAAAACGACAAAAACATCACAATCCAAGCCCATCCCTTTAGAGACGGTATGGTGCGCCAGGACCCCGAATATCTCGACGGCATTGAGGCTTTCAATATGCACCCCGGCCACAATTCGCGAGTTGGACTCGCTAACCAATATGCAAAGCAACACCCACATTTGATAGTCACAGGCGGTACCGATTTCCACCATCCAAGCCACGAAGGTATAGGCGGTATTGTGACAAAAACCTTGCCAAACGATAGTTTTGAATTGGCTTCGCTTTTAAAATCGCGAGACTTCTTGCTAAATGCGGGTGGAAGTATGATAATTCCATAACATAAAACGGTCAGTAACTGACCGTTTTTTTTATTTAAAAAATATAACCGAGTTGTAAATAAATTTCAAGCTGTCTATCCCTACACCGCCTTATTCAAAATCGCGCACATAACGGTTATATCATCCTGTCTTTTTTCGCTTCGTCTACGTTTGGCACAAAGGCATAAATGATCAGATAGTTCTTGTGCTGTTCCCTCGCGCCAAGCCTCTATTTCAGCGCGTATCCAATCGGTTCCGTCGCTCACCGCTCCATCTGATAGAAGCACTATAATATCCCCTATTTTACAGCGAATAACCGCTTTATCAAAACCAATATCTCGCAATATACCCGCGGGAAGTGAATTGCTTTCGGCTTTGCCTGTTTTCCCCGAACGGCGAACAATCGTTGGAGCCGCTCCCGCCTTATAAAGTTCGGTCATTCCCGTAAACAAATCAACACTCGCAATATCCACAGTAGCGAGTGACTCATCGGTCGATTTAAAGAGCATTGAGGAATTCAAAATCTTAAGCGAACAGTTAAACCCAAATCCCGCTTTTAAAAGTCTCGCCATAAGTCCCGAAGCCATCGCGCCATCAACCGCCGCTCTGCCGCCGGTTCCCATTCCGTCGCTTAAAATCATAACAAAATGTCCCTTTTGGTCGGAAAAATATTTGTATGCGTCACCACAAAGCGCGTTGTCGTTGGCACTCGACTGACACACTCCGACATCTACCATAATTTCAGCTCTTTCATTAAGCGAAATATAAACCTCCCCGCCAATTTCATTAACGGTAGGAACGTCAAAATCTCTTTCACAAGCAACCGAAACCAACTTCATCACCTGAGCCTTATTTATTATAAGGTCGGGTGTTTTTTTCAGCCTTAATTCGATAGTCATTCTTCCATATCTGTCAACCCTACTGCTACATTCTTCTATATGGATATTGATATTTCGAAGCACCGCGGCGGCATTTTCGGCAGCCGAATTATCGAAACGTTCTTGGAGTTCAAAATCATTTGCCAATTCCGAAAGCATTGCCGACATTCCGTCGAATTGGTCCGAAACCACCGACCTCACCTCATCAATTCGATTTTCAGCTGAGATTTTAGCAGCATAATCGGTATATCTTTTATACGCCGCGTTGCTGACACTCCCAATCCTCACACACCTACCCTTAAACTCATCAGGCGCCGCCGATTCGGGATTTATCTCCCCTTGCTTAATTGCTTTGGTCATTTCAAGAACCGCACAAAGAGTTGCCTCACGTTTTTTCTCCCAACAATGAATTCTAAGCTTACATCCCGCACAAGCATCCTGCTCAATCGCATTTATAACGTTTGTAAAATCGGGCGAATTAATTTTCGAGAGTTCGTTTGCCACCTGCTCAACCGTTTGCGAAACATCTTTTAGGGCATGTGACGCGAGTTGGAGTCGCATTGTGACAGACTTTTTAAACCCTGTTGGAACCAAAACTTTTGGGTATGCTGAAAATATTTTCCCAAGAAACACCCCGCTACTCCTCGGCATCACAACAAAAAGTGCACACCCCAAAACCGTTTCGGTTGCGATTATTGGAATTTGAGAAACGTCACCCGTTGACACAGCGCCAATAAACCCTAGTATCAGCGCAATTATAACCTGAGCATATTTCCCAAGAGAAGAAAAAACACCGCAAAACAAACCTTCAGCCGCAAAAATGACCCCTATATTCCCGTAAGTGCCGCCTAAAACCGACGTTAAAGCCACAGTTATTCCGCTTATTGCCCCCGCAATAATTCCACCGTATTTAGAGGAAATCAAAATCAATAAAACGCTCATAATTCGCCCTAGCGAAACCCCTAAAGTTCCTGTGTTTTTAAGTCCGAGAAGCAGTATAGTTACAAAAATCAAAAGACTCGACAACTCTTCGGGAGAAAGCCCTGATTTTTGCCTTAAAAATATCTTAAAAGTTCGATTAACAAAATAGGTTCCTATTGTCGCCAAGACCGCTTCGCTAACCGTTTCAACCATACTTCCGCCCGAAACCTTTAATGCCGCAACGTTTGTGAAAAATCCAACAAGTAAAGTTATAAAACACAAAAACACACTATTCGACACCAAACGCTTGTAATTACCGAGCAAAAGTTTTATCGAAATTACAGCGAAAATAGCCGCTAAATACTTAAAACCTCCGCTGCCAACCGCGGTAAAAAAATATCCCAAAAATACACCAATCGCACACGTGGGAGTATATGTAAGCGAAGTTCCCGCCACCATAGAAATCCCAAAAGGCAAAAGCTTGTCCATAACAATACCTTTTGTCGAAATCAATCCGCAAACAAGCACCAATACGTGCAAAAACACCGTTGTCAAAACTTCCCTTAATTTAAAATAATCCCCACTGTTTGAAACATTTACAATTTCCTTCATAATTCCACCTTCGATAATTTTTTGTCAAGATAAATTATACCCCGTAGCCACGAAAAATTTTGTCAAACCGCGATGTAAAACAAAGTAAGTTTTTAGTACAAAATACAAGTTCGTAATAAAAAAAGATAAAAAGGCAAAAATACAACCGAAGGTGGTAATATTATGAAAAAAATTATAAAATTTTCGGTTTGTTTTTGCTTTATTGCGATAATTTTGGCAACAAGCGTTTTTGCGCTTTCTAAGATTGGTTCGCGCGGAAAGGAAGTAAGAAAAATTCAAACCGCGCTACGTGACAAAGGCTACTTCACAAGCGAAATCGACGGTATTTACGGTACAAAAACAAAAAAAGCGGTCGAAAAATTTCAAAAAGACAAAGGTCTTACGGTTGACGGAATTGCAGGTAAAAACACCCTTAAAGCGCTTGGAATAAACGGTTCAAACGATTACGGCGATTATTCTTCGGGGGATTACGAGCTTTTAGCCCGTATAATCTCCGCCGAGTCGCGTGGTGAACCGTATTTGGGTCAAGTAGCCGTTGGAGCGGTAGTTTTAAATCGAATAGAACATCCATCCTTCCCCGACACACTCTCAGGTGTAATTTATCAAAAAGGGGCTTTTTCCTGTCTTGACGACGGACAATTTTATGAACCTATATCCGACAGTTGCTATTCGGCGGCACGAGATGCCATAAACGGCGTTGACCCCTCGAGTGGCGCGGTTTATTACTACAATCCGACAACCGCTACTAACAAATGGATTAGAAGCCGAAAAATCATCACAACCATTGGAAAACATAGGTTTTGCGAGTGATGAATAATCCCACTTTTTTAGACAATTTTATTTTAGTGACTATATAAAAAATGTTATCCTTGACTTTAGTGTTAAATAATTATATAATAGGGTTTATATGGCAAGTCACAGGTAAAAATATTAAAAAGGTGGTTTTTTTGAAAAATGGCAAAAACTATTAAGGTTACCGAAGACGGATTATTAAAACTCAAGAATGAGTTAGAAACTCTCAAAACTGAAGGCAGAGCGGATATTGCCGAAAAAATCAAGGTTGCTCGTGGATATGGCGACCTCTCAGAAAATAGCGAATATGACGAAGCTAAAAACGAACAAGCTAAAATTGAAGCTAGAATTGCTGAAATCGAAGCTATGCTCAAAAACGTTGAAATTATAGAGGATGTTGCAGGTGATTCACAAACTGTTGTTATCGGAGTTAACGTTAAGGTTCTCGATATCGAGTTTGATGAAGAATGTGATTATCGCGTAGTTGGTTCTACCGAAGCTGACCCAATGCAAGGAAAAATCTCCGATGATTCTCCCCTTGGCAAAGCTCTCTTGGGTAAAACTATCGGCGATGAAGTTATCGTTGATGCTCCTGCAGGTGAACTCAAGTTCAAGATTTTAGAAATTGGAAATAACTAGTTTTATAACATTCAGGAAGTGATAGTATGGAACAAAATAATCAAAAAAAGAACAATCAAGCACCCGAGCAAGATTTTAACGAAATCGTAAAGATTCGTCACGAAAAACTTGCCGCTTTGAAGGAAGCAGGTAACGACCCGTTTGTTATCACAAAGTTTGACTTTGACAACGATTCTAAGAATATCAAAGAAAACTTTGACGAACTTGAAAACAAAACTGTAAAAATTGCGGGTAGAATTGTTGCCCGTCGTATTATGGGTAAAGCTAGTTTCGTTGGTCTTTCTGACACAAGTGGTAAAATCCAACTTTACGTTCGTCGCGACGATGTTGGCGAAGACGTATATGCCGGATTCAAAAAATGGGATATCGGTGATATCGTTGGTGTTGAGGGTATTGTTTTCAAAACTCAAACAGGCGAAATCTCGGTTCATGCTCACTCGATTAAGCTTCTTTCGAAATCGCTTCTCCCCTTGCCCGAAAAGTTCCACGGTCTTACCAATAATGACCTTCGTTTCCGTCAAAGATACGTTGACCTTATCATGAACGAAAATGTTAAGCGCAACTTTGTTGTTCGCGCTCAATTCATCAAGTTTATGCGTAAGTATCTCGACGATATGAACTATATTGAAGTTGAAACTCCTGTACTTAACACAATCGTTGGCGGTGCTTCTGCTCGTCCTTTCGTAACACATCACAACACTCTTAATATACCTATGTATATGAGAATCGCTACCGAGCTTCCATTAAAGCGTCTTATCGTTGGCGGTATGGACCGTGTATACGAAATTGGTAGAATCTTCCGTAACGAAGGTATGGACCCTAAACACAACCCTGAATTCACATCGGTTGAACTTTATCAAGCTTATGCTGATTTCCACGATATGATGGACATCGCTGAAGGCATCATTTCAGGCGCCGCAAAAGAAATCCACGGCACCTATGAAGTTGAATGGATGGGCGAAAAGATTGACCTCACTCCCGGTTGGCGTAGACTTACAATGGTTGACGCTGTTAAGGAATACGTTGGCATCGACTTCGGCGCTATAAACGATGATGAAGAAGCAGTTAAGGCTGCTGAAGCAATCGGCGTTGAACTCGCTGAAACTGCTGATAGAACTTGGGGCAACGCGCTTTACGCTTGTTTCGACCAAAGAGTTGAAGAAAAACTCATTCAACCAACATTTATCACAATGTATCCTGTTGAAGTTTCTCCGCTTACAAAGGCGTCACCTGAAGACCCCCGTCTTACTGAGCGTTTCGAATTGTTCGTTTGCCATAGCGAACTTGCAAACGCTTACTCAGAGCTTAACGATCCAATCGTTCAACGTGAACGCTTTATGAAGCAATTGGAACTTCGCGAACGTGGCGATGACGAAGCAGAAATGCTCGATGAAGATTTCTTAACCGCTATGGAATACGGTATGCCTCCAACAGGCGGTATGGGTATCGGTGTTGACAGAGCTGTAATGCTCCTAACAAACTCAGATACCATCAGAGAAGTTATCCTCTTCCCAACAATGAAACCCCTCGACTAATTGGTGATTGTTATGGAAAAGAAACTTTACAAATCTAATACCGATAAAAAAATCGACGGCGTATGCGCAGGAATCGGCGAATACTTTGATATCGACCCAACTATCATCCGTCTTATTTGGGGTTTTGGAACCTTATTTATAGGCGCAGGTATCATTGCTTATATTATTGCCGCAATTGTAATGCCTCGCAAACCCGAATAATAAAACTTAACACCCTATGACTTTGAGTCATAGGGTGTTTTTTTCGGCGATTTTCGTACTGCGCATGTTTTTATTGTGTTTAGGCTCAAATTATGATAAAATTAAAAAAATCGAACTCTTATATTGGAGGAATTTTAATGCGTAAAATTATTGCAATCTTAACCTTACTTTCCCTATTGCTTTGCCTTACAGGCTGTAACATTCTCAAAAGAGGCGGAAATACACCAACCGCCGCCAATGATGAACCTACCCACACAATTTATTACAGTTTAAACGACCTGGAAATTACCGAAACTTCATACAGCAACGCATTTTGGAGTATGCCGTTTGCGCACGAAGATGACGGTTCCTTTAAGAACGAAGGCTATGTGCTTTTAGGCTATTCTTTCTCGAAAGACGGCAAGGATGAATTAATCCGTCCGGGCCACAAATACGAATTGCCAAACGAAGATACCGAGCAAACTCTTTACTGCATTTGGACAAAGGAAACTACCGCTTCGGATTTTGAAACAAAAAGCATTGGTTCAACTTTGCAAATCACCGCTTATAAAGGCAACGATAAAAAAGTTTATATCCCCCGTGAAATTAATGGCAAAACCGTTACAGCTATTACTGAAAATGCTTTTGCTAATAATAAAACATTAGAAGAAGTACATATTACATCTTCTATTACCGATGTTGAACCCAACGCTTTCGCTAACTGCCAAAATCTTAAAACTGTCACCTTATACGACAATTTAAAAACCATCAGCGATGCTTCCTTTAAAAACTGTCCCATAAAAACCATCCGTATATGCGCAGGTAAAAAACCCCGCTATACCAATAACTTTGAAACCTACGGCATTAAGTATGAACGTATTGTAAAAACACAAGGTCAAAAGCGTATTATTGTGCTTTCTGGCTCTAGTGCATTATACGGTATTGATACCAAATATATGGAAAGCCTTTTCGAAAACGACTATACCGTTATAAACTATGGCACAAATGCAAACCAAAGCATTATTTTCTATTTAGATGCAATAGCACCCTATCTTACCAAAGATGATGTTATAATATTCTCCCCCGAGCAATACGGTCCTTTTGCTTACTATACCAACGGCAACCCCGAAATGCCAAGCATTACCTTGCAGGGAATATCCACTAGCTATAACCTTTT
>JAZORM010000077.1:0-3547 GCA_045656585.1 Acutalibacteraceae bacterium | reverse complement strand
AACCCCGACAAGCAAATTTCCTTCTCCGACACCTTCAACAACCTTATGGTGGACGGAAATATGTTTAGAGGCTCTTACGAGATGGCATACGTTTCTTATATTCGTGGTATAAATCTTCCTATTGCATACTTTGGCAAGAACTGTAACAACATTACAAGCGTCGCGCATGAGTTTGGCCACTACATGAACGAGATTTACAACGACAATCAGTACGATCAGTCCTTCGACCTTCTTGAAACGCATTCTCAGGGTCAGGAAATGCTCTTCTTGCATTATACTCAAAAACAACTTATGGGCAACGCCCTTAAACTTGTAAAAACTTACAGTCTCCTCTCCACCCTTCAGACCATTATCCTTGCTACACAGGTTGACTGCTTCGAGCAAGCAATCTACCTTAACCAATATAACGGCCCTGGCTCCGAAGAAATTATGGCGGACGGCAAAATCACGGCGGACGAATACGACGCAGTATACGCGGGGCTTTCCGAGTACCTTGGAATTTCCGAAGACTATCGTGTAGACGAATACTGGAGATACGTTACTATCTCCTCTCCCTGCTACTACATTTCCTATGCCGTTTCGGGGGTTAATTCCCTTCAGATTTACGTTACCGCAATGAATGACGGCCTTGACGCAGCAAAAGAATCCTACCTCAAGCTCTTCACCTACACCGACGTAGATCCCGAAATGACTACCGAGGAAATTCTCCTTTACGCAGGCCTTACCTCTTACGTTGACGAGCAGACCTTCACGCTTATTCAGTCCTTCCTTGGTTAATATTAGACAATAATTCTCAAATCAAAAAAGAGCCTTCCGCCACGGTAGGCTCTTTTATTGATATTAAAACACACAATCAAAGGATTGCATACCATCAGCACTTCCGCCTCACTACGCAAAATTTGCATCGCAGCGAAAATACGGCACTTCCCTTTGGGATATGCCGTATTTTGCATTAGTACAACAAAATCTCTAAAATCGCCCTGTTTTTATAGGGCAGAACAACAAAAAGTCAATTCTACCTATTCCAAATCCTTCATGAGTTCAAAAATTGCAGAATGGCTAGTTAACATCATTTTTACTAAAGTATCCAAATTAATAATTTTTTCAAGCAAATTTCTTTCCGTATAATAATAGTGGTTAGACGCTTCAAATCCAACTTTTGAACTTTTATAAAGTAATTCTAATAAACTTTCCGCGTTTTTCTTTTCTTCCAATAAACTCTTTTCTATTTCTTTACTATTTTTCGTCAAATCATTTTTCAAACAGGAAAACTTAGTTTGCAAATAATCGGACTTAAAGTGCGAATACGCTACCTGCGCATATATTCTCAAGTCCTTGATAAGCGGTGTTTCTTTCAACTTTTCAAGCTCGCCTAATCCTTGTTCCCATAATACCAACAATTTTTCATATTGCGACAAATAAATATCAATCGGATATGGTTTAATCCAATTTTCATAATCATCAAAGGCAAAACATACCATTGTAGATAGATTTTCTTGCGATTCTAAATCCCATAAATTTGCCACACCCAAAGTTTTTGGAGAATAATATAAAGAATCTATACTAAAAGGGTATTCACTAAATCCTTTGCAAAACAATCGTACTGCATTATGCACACAATCCGAGTCTTGCCCAAATAATTCTTTATACCACGCATTGAGATTGAACGTTTCCGGGTTGTTACTATAAGAAGATACCATTCCAAGCATAGGCGAAGGATAGCCGCCAAGCGTCCACGTGAGCATATAGTCTTCTACTCCAATTGAAGTCAAATTTTTTATATGCTCATATACGAGATCGAAAACGGGCAAATACGGAACAGCGGAACACTCCCAACTATTGTTCGTTTGTATTTTTGCGTAAATTTTATGCCCTTCCACCCTCGCTTTCTTTAAGATTTTTTTCGTAATTTCGCTCGGACCTGGATTCCCAATCGAATAATCAATAATTCGACTTTTTATTCCACCCTTTTCTATATTAAGGTCGTACTCACTCACGCACATTACGGAAACATCTTTATCCAAAAACTCAATCCCTGCAAGCGTTTGTTCTTCCGTCCAACCCATAAACGGCGACCAACCCCAAAGATTTGCAATAAGCTCGGCGTGACTACCGCTATCACGAATCGCTCGCGCTATCACGTTATTTACTTCCGCTGCCGATTTTTCGGGTGGAATATTTTTACAAACAGGACAATTCGTTTCAGGACGATAATTGCAATGCGTGAGATTTTCACTCATTGTAATCGTAATAATACCACCAAGATTTTGTATATCCAACAACAAATCTTTTACTGCTTCATATAAATAGTTTTTAACTTCTTCTCGCGCAAAACAAAAAGACGCATAGCCGTTTTCTCGTCTACCGATAAGGTTTGCATATTTTCCAAATTTAGTTTCAGGCAACGCTCTCGGCTCGTTAAAATACAAATATAGTTTTATCCCATATTTTGCAAGGCGCATTATCAATCGTTTAATTTCAGCCCTACGTTTTAAATATCCAAGACAAAGGGTTTCATCAAACGGATAAAATGAAAGCGCGGATAAAACACCGTGCAACCATATTCCGTTTACTCCTTGCGATTGATATTCTTTAAGTAGAGTATCAGGCAAATACATTTCGCTATTGATTGCAAACGCATCTCCACAAGGGGATAAATATCCGTGAACAATCCGTTTGTTTTTAGATAAAAAGTTCTCGCTTTTCCCTGAATTTTCCAAGAAAAACTCAAAGGCGTTTTGCAAAGGAGTCTTGCGATAACGCGATACCGTATCTGCTATGATATTCGTTTCTTTCTCTTGCTGTTCCGTGAGCGGTTCATACCTTACTTCTTCACAGTTAGGCTTAAACCCACCAAGTTTTACAGATAAAAAATCATCGTTTTCAAGAATATACTCTAAACGTTCTTCCGTTATGCCCAACAATTGCAACAGTTGGGCATACGGAAGCAAATACCAGTTATTTCGAATTATCGTTATGTAGCCTTTTTCTTCCCATACCCGATTATAAACGGTATTGTACAACCCTAAACGTTCTGCTTCATACAATACTGTTTTTTCCGAACATCCTAAAACTTTTGCCATTTTATCAAGCGAAACGTAACCGTAATTACGAAAAATCACAGTTTGCCATTTCGTTGGAAAATTTTGAATATTTAATTTTACGAATTCAATTTCAGGCAACATCTATAATCATTATCCTCTAAAATGAATGCTATTTACCTATATTTTTTTATAATGATGTAGTCTAATTATAACATATTCTTTCAAAAAAATAAAGCACATTATGGAGTGTATTGACTACATTATGGGCTTTGCAGGGTATTATTTAGTTCAAGTCCCGTTGTGGGAGTGTAAAATGTTGTACTTTATTAAGGTTAGTTATTAAAAAAGTCAAACGGCGTTTTTAGGAATTTAGACAACCTAATCACGTCGTTTTTGATTTCGCATTATCAAAAATTTATCAAAATAATCAAAAAAGGGCTTAAAAAGCCCTAAAAATGCAAAAAGAAAGCACATTTATCGTTTAGACAAATGCGCTTTACTTT
>JAZORM010000076.1:0-8263 GCA_045656585.1 Acutalibacteraceae bacterium | reverse complement strand
GTGTGGATGTTCTTCCATAAAGCGTTCGTGTCGGCGTTCGGCTGAAGTGATACCGTATTTTCCAACAAATCCGTTTTTATCTAAAAGTTGACTAAATGCCACGCATTTGTCGTTGTCGGGCAAATTGAAATACCAAGGGATAAGACCCAATTCTTCGCGTACGTTGTGTTCGTAAGGAATTTCGGGTCTGTTTTTATATGTATTTTCCGCAGTTTCAGCCAAAGGTAAAACCTTATAGAAATCCTTGTCCCAAAGATAACGGTCAAAGGCTTCTTTGGTTTTTTGAGCGATTATAGAAAATTCTTCTTTTGTTTTTTGGTCGTTTGCGATTTCTGCTATTTTAGCAATAGCAACAGCGTCACCAAATACGTAGGAGTTAAGGGTTGGACGAAGACCCGAGCCACTAATTGAAAGCTCCATACCGTCGTAGCCGTCTTCCGACCAATAAAGTCCACCCGCGCGTCTGTGGCTCTTTTCACGGTCTTTAAAGTATTTCACAAGCTTTGGCAAAGTCTCAACCGCGAAATCAAAATCGTTTTTCAAACTGTAATATTCTAAAACCGCGTGGGCGTACCAAGCGCTGTAAGGAGAATTGCCCTTGCCGTCGAGCCAAAAGTTGATATATTCTTTAATCCATTCGTTTTGGTCTTTAAGCCATCTGCCTTCGCGTATATGAAAACCTGCGGGGCAGTTGATTGAATTATGCGGACCGCTCCAAGAAACGTTTGGCAAAAATTCGGTTACAATATGTCCGTCGGGTGTTTCTTTAAAATGCTTTCTATAGGTCCACCAACGGAAATAATAGGTTTTTTCAATATCTTTATCGGGGCAGTCTATAAGTGGGATTTGCTCTTTTAAGAAGTCGAATGCTTTATCGTTCGGGAAAAGCTGTTTAAATAACTCGTTGTCGGCTTTATTGAATTCTTCAACATATGAGCGAAGTTTTTCAATCATTTTAGTTCTCCTTTTTTTGTTCTAATAGCCAAGCGAGAGTTTCTTCTGTAAACGCTTCATTCCACGAATTGTGGGCAACGTTTTCCAAAAGGGTACATTTAACGTTTGGGTTGTGGTTTCTAAGAGCAGCAACCATATCAATTGTATTGCTTGGTAAAACGATTGTGTCTTGTAAACCGTGAAAAGCCCAAACAGGCATTTTTAAAACATTGGCATTCCAAGGCATACCGCCACCGCAACAGGGAATAATAGCGGCAAAAGTATCCGGATAAGCCATAGCGGTATACCAAGTGCCGAAACCACCCATCGAAAGACCGCAAAGGTAAATGCGGTTCTTGTCGGCAAAGTATTTTTCACATATGTAATCTATGAATTTTTTAAGGCTCTCAATCTTAGCTGCCCAAAAAGTATTTTCGGGACATTGTGGCATAATGAGAATAGCGTCTTTCAAATTTTGGTCGTTAATTATACTTGCATATCCGTTCAATAAAACAGCGTCTAAATTTTCTCCACGTTCACCTGCACCGTGAAGTTGAAATATAATGGCGGGATTATCACTTAATTCTTCGGGTATATAAGCAATATATCCAAAAAGGTCGTTTGTAGCTTGAATTTTTTGGATTTTCATATTATCAACTCCTATATACCAAAATTATACAGTATTTACAAAATAAAAGTCAATCATAAAAAAACACTGTTTCTAAGCAACTTCGCAACCGCAAGTTGCGAAATAATGCAATTTTTGTTGGTTGATAAAAGTGATAAAATTTGCTATGATTGGATAAACTTTTAAAAAGGAGTTTTTTTATGACGATTGGTGAAAAGATATATAACTTAAGAATTGCAAATAATATCTCTCAAGAACAGTTGGCAGAACAACTTATGGTTTCGCGTCAATCAGTTTCGAAATGGGAAGTGAATCAAGCGTTGCCCCAAATTGATAAGGTTTTAATGCTTTGTAAACTTTTTTCGGTTTCGGCGGATGAACTTTTATCAGAAGATACCGCTTTAAACGTTGTTCCTAAAACCCAAAAGACCCAAAACCGCTATTTCGGGACCGATGGCTTTAGAGGAGAAGCAAATATAAATCTAACCTCTGAACAAGCCTATAAGGTTGGTAGGTTTTTAGGATGGTATTTCCAAAGCGAACTTTCGGGTTGTAGAAATCCTGCATACCGCCCGAGAATTGTAATAGGAAAGGATACCCGACTTTCGAGTTATATGCTTGAATACTCTATTGTGGCGGGTATTACGGCTTCGGGCGCTGACGCTTATATGCTCCACGTTACGACGACCCCTAGTGTTTCCTACGTTGCAAAACAGGAAGAATTTGATTGCGGTATTATGATAACCGCTTCTCATAATCCTTTCTACGACAACGGTATTAAGATTATAAACCGTTTCGGCGAAAAGCTTGATGACAAAACAACCGCTTATATTGAAGACTATCTAGACGGCGACTATAAGAATTTGGGTCTTTCGGGTGATTTGCCACTCGCCACCAAAGAGCGCATCGGTAAAATTATAGACTATGTTTCTGGAAGAAACCGTTATATAGGATATCTTATTTCTTTGGCGTCTCATTCGTATAAAAACCTTAAAATCGGTCTCGATTGCGCAAACGGTGCTAGTTGGATGATGGCTAAATCTGTCTTTGCGGCTCTTGGTGCTCAGGTTAAGGTTGTTGGAGATACTCCTGACGGACTCAATGTTAACAAAGGTTGCGGTTCAACATATATTGAAAATCTTTGCCGTTTGGTAAAAGAAAACCATCTCGATTTAGGTTTTGCGTTTGACGGTGACTGTGACCGCTGTATAGCGGTAGATGAAAACGGAAACGAAATAGACGGCGACAAAATGCTTTATATACTCGGCAAACGTCTTAAAAACCGCGGTATGCTAAATAATGATACTGTTGTAGCTACCGTTATGTCGAACAGCGGTTTTATTAATTCGCTCGAAAAGATTGGTATAAAGTGTGTTACTACCGACGTTGGCGACCGATTTGTATATGAATGTATGCAACAAAACGATTATTCCTTGGGTGGTGAGCAATCGGGACATATTATAATTAAAAAGTATGCCACGACGGGCGACGGACTTTTAACAGCTATTATGATAACCGAAGAGATATGCGACAGTAAGCATAGTCTCTTAGAACTAAGCGACGGCGTTAAACTTTATCCTCAAATCACCAAAAATGTTAGAGTGCGCGATAAAGAAGAAGTTTTGAATGATAATCTAGTACTCGAAGAAAAGGCGAAAATCGAAGAGCTTATCAACGGTAAGGGTAGAATTTTGCTCAGAAAGAGCGGTACCGAGCCTGTAATTCGCGTTATGGTAGAAAGCGAAGAAAATGCGGTAGACTATGCCGAAAGATTGGCAAACTTTATTGTTGAAAGGGGTTATTCGGTTGGATAAAACGCTTGAAACTAATAATTTGTTTGATTGCAACGTTCCATATCTCTCGGATTTTTTTCAAAATTCAAACTATCCTTGGGAAATGCTACCTAAGATTAAAAACCATATTGCAAAACTAATCGAGAGCGGAATCCAAGGATTTACCGAAATGGAAAAAGGTGTTTTGGTTGGAAAAAATGTTAAGATTCACCCTTCGGCAGTAATCGAAGCCCCCGCAATTATTGGCGACGATACCGAAATTCGCCCAAATGCTTATATTCGCGGCAACGTAATTACGGGTAGTGGTTGTGTTATAGGCAACTCAAGCGAACTTAAAAATGCGGTGCTTTTAAATGGTGTTCAGGTGCCACACTATAACTACGTTGGCGATTCGATTCTTGGGAACAAGGCGCATATGGGCGCAGGAGCGATTTGCTCAAACCTTAAAGCAGATAAAAAAGAAATCGTAATTCATAGCCAAACCCCAATAAATACAGGTCTTCGCAAGATTGGCGGTATTTTGGGAGATGGAGCCGACGTTGGTTGCGGTTCGGTTTTGAACCCCGGTACTGTGATTGGAAAAAACAGTCGAGTTTATCCCTTGACAGCGGTTAGAGGGGTTATTCCTTCGGGCGTTATTGTAAAATCTATGGAAAATATTGTTAATATAGAGTAATAAAAAACTTCCTCGTTTCATAAACTTTACTAAAAAGTTATGAAGCGAGGAAAAATTATGGACAATAAAGCATTAAAGACAGGTATTTTCTACAATAAAAACATTTTATGTGATACCTTGGAGCAACCTGTTGACGTTGATTTCACTTTGCCCGATTACTGTCCCGATATTTCGAAAATTTTCAAGTGTAAAGCGACTGCGCGTATAACTTCAAAGGGGATTAACGGCGGTAACGTAACGATTGACGGAATGGTTGTAATAACCCTTTTGTATTGCGATAAAGACAATAAAATTTGTTCGTTTGAATATAATTATCCGTTTAGCAAATCTAAAGAAACCAGCGAAGAATTAGACAATGCGAATCTTTGTGTCAAGGTCAAATGTGATTATATAAACTGTCGCGCGGTTACGGGCAGGAAGGTTGATATACACGGTGCGGTTAGCATGAAAATCCGCGTTTTCAAGCGATGCACTAATCAAATTGTTTCCGATTACGACGGCGATTGTCTTGCACTTAAAAGAATTGTAGCTCCTGCTACCGTTCCAATGGGGTATAGAGAAAAGTATCTTGTGGTAGAAGAAGAAATAAATCTTTCTAATACTTCGGCGCCGATTATAAATATTTTACGGTATGACGCGGTACCTACGATTAGCGAGTGCAGAGTGATAAATGACAAAGCCGTGGTGAAAGGTGAAATGGCGGTAGCGGTGATTTATTCATCCGATACGGTGAGTATTCCTCAAATCGTTAAACAAATTTTTCCTTTTAGCCAAATTGTTGAGATACCGGGCGTTACAGAACTTTGTAAATGTGACGTTGTTCCTGAAATGTCAAGCCTTGAAATTAAACCTTTTGCGGCTCTCACGGGAGATTCCAGAAGCTTTTCTTTAAATGCAAAAATTTTGCTAAAATGTGAGAGCTATTGTGTTAATGATATTGCAGTTATTGAAGATGCTTTTTCTACTAAATATCAAACACAGTTAAAAAAAGATTCGCTTGAGTTTTCGAAAATTTGTGAAAATCTAAATGAAAAGTGTCATTTCAAAAAGAATTTGGAACTCTCGGAAAATATTACTTCGGTTGTAGATATTTGGGGAGAAATCGCATCTAAAAAGGCTAAATTCCAAGACGGAAAAATTTGTGTTTCGGCTGTGATTTTGGTTGGGATGATGGTTTTTACCGAAGATGAAACGGTTGTATTTTACGAAAAATCTATTGATTTTGAGTGGAACACAGCCTTGAAATATGAATGTGAAAATCCAACGCTTGAGCCGAATATAGATATTTCCGCTTTAAATTTTACAATTCTAACAGCGAATTGTTTGGAAATCAGAGGCGAAATTTCAATTAGTGGCGCAATTTATGAAAAAACCAACGTCGAATTGATAAGTGATATGACTGTAGATACCCAAAAGCTCTTTGAAAAGAATAAAAAGGGCGGTATGGTTATTTGCTTTTTGGAAGAGGGAAGTTGCGTTTGGGACATTGCCCGAAAATATAACGCGAATACAGACGAGATTATGAAAATAAACGGACTCGACAGTGATGATTTGTGCGGTAAAAAATCAATATTAGTACCAATAAATTAGAAAAGCGCAGGGGAAACCCTGCGTTTTTTGTATTGTATAAAATAATATATATTTTGTTATTTGAAAATTCATTAAATTTTAACATTTTTCTATTGACTTATAGGGGATAGAATGTTAGAATGTTAGGGTGCTAACATTTTGATTGGAGGCGGGTTATGAAAGAACATAACGACATTGGTTTTAAGGTTCGAATTTTATCGAATTTAATACGCCGTGACGTTGAAAAAAGCAAGAGTGAATTGGGTCTCGATTTACCGAAAGGAATAAATGGTTGGGCTATAACTTATTTTTACGACAATCAAGAAAAAGACCTTTTTCAAAAGGATTTTGAAGCCGAGTTTTCAATAAGACGCTCAACCGCGAGTAATATTTTGAAAACGATGGAGCAAAATGGATTTATAACACGTGAAAGCGTTGAAAGTGACGCTCGGTTAAAGAAGATAAAACTTACCGAAAAAGCGATTAATATTCACAAGGCGGTGCTTAATAATCGCGCTAAAAGAGAAGAACGATTAAGACTGGGTCTTAGTGATTTGGAAATTGAACAATTTTTAAAAACCGCTGACCGTTTAATTTTAAATATGGAGGATAAAAATGATTAAAACACTGGCAAAAAGTATCAGAGAAAACAAACTTCCGTCAATACTTACCCTTATTTTTATTATGGGCGAAGTTATAATCGAAGTTTTAATTCCGTTTTTTACAGCAGACCTTGTGAATTCGATTCAAGAAAACTTCGGCAAGAGCGGAGATTTAATGCCTGTTATTAAAACAGGGTTGATTTTGATTGGAATGGCGTTTTTGTCGCTTTGTTGTGGCGGTTTTGCGGCCCTTACTTGCGCAAAAGCTGCGACAGGTTTTGCGAAAAACTTGAGAAGAGATATGTTTGAAAGAATACAACACTTCTCTTTCTCAAACATTGATAAATTTTCGTCGACCTCACTCGTAACAAGACTTACAACCGATATTACCCACGTACAAATGTCATATATGATGATTATTCGTACTGCTGTTCGAAGCCCTATGATGCTTATATTCTCTGTTATTACAGCGTATACAATGGGCGGCGCACTTGCCACTTCGTTTGTTGTTGTAATTCCTGTTTTGGTATATGGCTTGTTGCTTGTGGCTCGTAAGGCTATGCCTACCTTTAAACGAATTTTCAAAAAATACGACCGCTTAAACGAGTCGATTGAAGAAAATGTTCGTGGTATGCGTGTGGTAAAAGGTTTTTCGCGTGAAGATTATGAAAAACAAAAGTTTGCCACCGCTTCCGATGGTATCGCAAACGACTTTACAAAGGCTGAACGTATAGTTGCTATCAACACTCCTTTGATGCAATTTTGTATGTATTTCAACAGCGTTGTGATTCTTTTCCTTGGCTCGTATCTTGTTATAACAAGTGCGGGAATTAACGTTAACGTTGGTCAAATTTCAGCGATGCTTACTTACGGTGTTCAAATTTTGATGTCACTTATGATGCTTTCAATGATTTACGTTATGATTACAATTTCGCTTGAATCTATGAAACGTATTTGTGAAGTTTTAAAAGAAGAACCTGACCTTAAAAATCCCGAAAACCCCATTTATGAGGTTAAAGATGGTTCTATTTCGTTTAAAAAAGTTGGTTTCAAATATAATAGCGAGGCTAAAAAATTTGCTCTTGAAGGAATTGATTTGGAAATAGAATCGGGAATGACTGTCGGTATCATAGGTGGTACAGGCTCTAGTAAAACCTCTTTCGTTCAGTTGATTCCAAGACTTTACGACGTTTCACAAGGCGAAGTTTTTGTTGGCGGAGTAGACGTACGTAACTACGACATTAAATCCCTTCGTGATAACGTAGCGATGGTGCTTCAAAAGAACGAGCTTTTCTCGGGTACTATAAAGGACAATCTCCGTTGGGGTAATGAAAATGCTACCGATGAGGAAATCGTTGAGGCTTGTAAGTTGGCTCAAGCGGATGAATTTGTAGAAACCTTCCCTGAAAAATATGATACCTATATCGAACAAGGCGGTACTAACGTATCGGGCGGACAAAAGCAAAGACTTTGTATTGCTCGTGCTCTTCTCAAAAAGCCTAAGATTTTGATTTTGGACGACTCTACAAGCGCTGTAGATACCAAAACTGATGCGCTTATTCGCGAAGGCTTTAAAAAGTATATTCCCGAGACTACAAAGATTATCATCGCTCAAAGAGTAGCATCGGTTGAGAGTGCAGATATGATTATCGTATTGGATAATGGCAAAATTGCAAATGTTGGTACTCATAGTGAATTATTGAAGACAAGCGAAATTTATCGCGAAGTATATGAACAACAAACAAGCGGAGGTGTGGAAAATGAGTAAACCTAATAATATGCCTCAAAGCTTGCCAAAGGGTGTTCCACCAATGAAAAAATTCAACGGAGCTGTTTTTGGAAGAACTATTAAAATGCTTTTCCAAAGTTATCCCGTTCTATTGCCCGTGGCGCTTGTTTGTATTTTGTTCTCGGCAATTATCGCCACAATGCCTGCAATTTTCCAACAACAAATTATTGCCGCAATCGAGCAGTTTTACGTAGACGCCGATTGGGCAGGGGCAAAGCAGGTTATAATCCCTAAAATCGTTGTATTGGTATCGCTTTATGTTGTATCTTTGGC
>JAZORM010000075.1:0-4233 GCA_045656585.1 Acutalibacteraceae bacterium | reverse complement strand
AATTCTCACACTAAAGACATTTTTGTTAAGTCGGTTATTTCGGTTAAGTATGCGCTTAATAACGTTGTAATCAAATGTAGAACCGGTTTGGCAATGGGTGCTTGTGTGGCACTCGATGAAATGTTCCACGATTTAATGTTAGGATCTCTTGCGGGTGATGATACAATCATTGTTGTAACTTCCTGCACCGAAGATTCAAAACGTTTAGCACAAGAAATAAATAATATTTTATAACGGCGGAATTTTTATGTTAAAATTTTTACATATTGAAAATATTGCGGTTATTGAAAAAACAGATATCGAATTTAAAGAAGGTTTCAACGTCTTGACGGGTGAAACCGGTGCGGGTAAATCAATCGTTATAGATTCCATCAACGCCGTTTTAGGCGAGAGAACCTCTAAGGATTTAATCCGTACAGGTTGCGATACAGCGGTTGTTTCGGCTGTTTTTGGTGACTTGGACGATGATACAATCAACATTCTTAAAGAAAATGATATCGAACCTGATTTTGACGGAAATATTGTTATAAATCGTAAATTAAGTCTTTCGGGAAAAGGCCTTATTAAAATTAATAACGTTCCTGTTACTGCAACTCTTTTGCGCGAGATTGCGAAAAATCTTATCAATATCCACGGCCAACACGATAATCAAGCTCTTTTAAATCCTGAAAAACATTTAGGCTTTATCGATGCAGTTGCCGATAATAGAGAATTAATAGATGAATATTACTCTGAATTTCGTTCGCTTAATTCGATTCGCAAGGAGCTTAATGCTTTGGAAATGGATGAGGATGAGAAGGCTCGTAAGATTGACCTTTTAAAGTATCAAATAAATGAACTCGAAACCGCAAATTTAAAGATTGGTGAATTTGAAGATTTAAGACAAAAACTTTCGATTGCCAACAATTTTGAAAAAACCTATAAATCTTTGTCGGCTACTGATTATTTGCTTTCCGGCAATGAAGATAACGACGGAGTAATAACTCAAATTGCAAATGCTATTAAACATATTTCAACTCTTGGAAATGATTTTGATTTAAGCTTTTCAAAGCTTAACGAAGCGATGAATTTAATCGAAGAAGCAAGAAGCGAAGTTTCTCAGTTTTTATCAAACGCCGAACTGAAAGACTTAGACCCCGATAAAATCAATCAAAGACTTGATTTTTTGTCTCGATTTATGGTAAAATACGGTTCGAGTGAACAAGAAATGCTTGATTTTCTCAAAAATGCACGTTTAGAACTTGATAATATCACTCTTTCAAATAAACGAATTCTGGAACTTTCGGCGGCTTTAGAAGAATCGAAAATTCGACTTATTGAAAAGGCAAAAAAATTAACCGATTCGCGTATTAAATCGGCTGATAAATTTTCGAAAGACGTTTGTGATATTTTGACCTATCTAAATATGCCAAATGTAAAATTTGTCACTAATATTACTCAAGGTAAGTATCAAAAAAATGGTTGTGATATGGCTGAATTTTTGATTAGCGCCAATGACGGCGAGAATCTAAAACCACTCATTAAAATCGCTTCAGGCGGTGAATTATCGCGAGTAATGTTGAGTATTAAGAGCGTTCTTTTAGATAAAGACAGTGTCGGAACGATGATTTTCGACGAAATCGATACAGGCATTAGTGGATATGCAGCCGGAAAAGTTGCGACACAGCTTAAAAACGTGGCTTCTTGTAGACAGGTTATTTGTGTTACCCATTTGGCGCAAATAGCGGCTGTCGGAGATGAACATTTATTAATAGAAAAAACAAGTGATGGCGGACATACCTTTACAAACGTAAAACCGCTTTCGTATGAAGAAAAAATAAGCGAAATTGCTCGAATAATGTCGGGTACCGAGCTTACTGAAAAATTATATAATTCCGCTAAGGAACTAATAGACAGGAGTAGTACAAAATGAAAATCTATGAAGAACTTGTAGCCCGTGGCCTTATTGCACAGGTTACCGATGAAGCTGAAATTAAGGAACTTATCAATAACGGTAAAGCAACCTTTTATATAGGCTTTGATCCAACTGCTGACAGTTTGCACGTTGGTCACTTTATGGCGCTTTGCCTTATGAAGCGTCTCCAAATGGCAGGTAATAAGCCTATCGCTCTTATTGGCGGCGGTACAGGTCATATCGGCGACCCTTCAGGCAGAACTGATATGCGCTCAATGATGACCGCTGAACAAATCCAACACAACTGCGATTGCTTCAAAGAACAAATGAGCAAGTTTATCGAATTTGGTGAAGGTAAAGCTGAAATGGTAAACAACGCTGACTGGCTTTTGAAACTCAATTATATTGACCTATTACGCGAAGTTGGTGCTTGTTTCTCGGTTAACAATATGCTTCGTGCTGAATGTTACAAACAAAGAATGGAAAAAGGTCTTTCATTCCTTGAATTCAACTATATGATTATGCAAAGCTACGACTTCTACCACTTATTTAAGGAATACGGCTGTAATATGCAATTCGGCGGTGACGACCAATGGTCAAATATGCTTGGTGGTACTGAACTTATCCGTAAGAAACTCGGAAAAGACGCATACGCTATGACTATTACCTTGCTTCTTAACTCTGAAGGTAAGAAAATGGGTAAAACTGTTGGTGGCGCAGTATGGCTCGACCCCAAAAAGACTAGTCCTTATGAATTTTATCAATATTGGCGCAACGTTGGTGATGCTGACGTTCTTAAGTGTATTAGAATGCTTACCTTCTTGCCTTTAGAAGAAATCGACAAGATGGACGCTTGGGAAGGCGCTCAGCTTAATACCGCTAAAGAAATCTTGGCTTACGAACTTACAAAACTTGTTCATGGCGAAGAAGAAGCAGTAAATGCACAAACAACCGCTCGTGCTGTATTCGGTGGCGCAGGTTCACACGAAAACATGCCTACTACCGAACTTTTGGCTGCTGATTTTACTGACGGTAAAATTGGTGTTCTCGCTATGATGGTAAAAGCTGGACTTGCTGCTTCAAATGGCGAAGCAAGACGTCTTGTTGTTCAAGGCGGTGTTAGCATCAATGACCAAAAAATCACCGACGCTTCACACGTTTTAACAACCGCTGATTTCGAAAACGAAGTTATCCTAAAAAAAGGCAAGAAAAACTTCGTTAAGTTTGTGGTGTCTTAATGGGAATATTTCGCAAAAAACGTAAAAATGAGGACCTTTTAAAAACCTTTGACGGAAGGGAACTCAAATACGTTACCAAACGTAACGTTCATAATGACGGCAACGTTACCTATGATATTGTAGGCAAACTCGGAAGAATTGCTGTAATTGGCGAAAATATAAGTATTATTTGTGGCGTCGAGGATGTTTTCAAATGCAAAATCGACGACTGCAAATACTATTTGCTTATGAGTGGAGACGGTGTTACCGTAGAAGGTGAAAATACTGTTTCGGGCGAATATGATACTATAACCGCTTATTATACTTATTATAGAAAATAGGAAGTGACGTTTTGGAAAAAATAACACTTGTGATTCGTTTTATCGTATTTATTCTTAAAAGATTTTTTTTTAAAATAATCGATATGTCAAAACGTTTGATTGAATCAAAAGCAATAAAAATCATTGCGCTAATTTTAGTTTTGATTTTTGCTTTTGGTGTTTTTTCAGCAGTTTTTGATGGGATTAGAATTAAAAACAATAAAGAACCCGTTTTTGTTGTCGAAAAGGTTTCGGAAAATAATTTAACTATCACGTATTATGGTTTGGGATATAAGATTATACGCCATTTGCAATATTCAAATCTTGAACCTTTTGAAAATAACATTGACGTAAAAATCGGAACTTGGTTTTTGAAATACAAGCGTGAAGAAGTAGAAATAACTGATGCTATTTTCGATATTGTCGATTTAACAGTTGTTGAAAACTTGCCTTGTGAGGATGCTTTCGAAACTTTCTATGAAGATGATGAATACGTTTATCAATTTCCTAGAATTAAAAGTTCGTACGTTGTTGTTCATTTCAGAACAGGTGAGCAAATGAACGTAAAAGAAGCATTGAATAGCGGAAAAATTAAAATTGGCGATTTAGATGAATGGAAAATTGAATATACTAAAACAAAAAAATAAAGCAGGAGATTTCTTGAAATGATATAATGATGGTAGACACTAAAAAAGAGTGTCTACCATCATTTTTTGTGTTAAGATAGAGAAAAGGAGTTGGAAGAAATGGGAAGACCCAAAGGTGGTACCAACAATAATCACAGTAAAGAAGAAAAACTAGC
>JAZORM010000074.1:0-10449 GCA_045656585.1 Acutalibacteraceae bacterium | reverse complement strand
GTGCGGTTGGTTTTGCCAATGTTATGAGTGTCGCAAAAGGCAACGTAGTCGAGCGAAGGGTTTAAGGTTACGGTGTAAATCATTTTGCGTTGTCCTTTCTTTTGAAGAAAAACGGTAATACTAAAACCACCGCAATAAGTGCTGCGAGGAAGATATTTGCGTTTGGTACAAATGAGGTTGTGCCGTCGCTGTTTGTAATAACCTCGGCGTTTTCGAGTACTTTTTTTGCGATAGCGGGACCTACAACACCCGGTACTAAAACTTGGGAGAAAATGCGAACACCTTGAAGTCTGCCTGAGAAGCCTTGGGGTGTGTTATCGCGAATAACCGCGCCAAACACCGCCATACCCGAAAGATAACCGCTCATCATAAAGAGAGAGCCTAAAAATACGGGGAGAGTGGTTTTGGTGAGGTAGAGGATAATATATCCTATAATAAGACCTAAAACGGCGATAAGACCTGAATAGGAAAAGCCTTTTTTGTCGTAAACCTTGCCCCAAAGCGCAGTCACAACCGAGGCTATTATAATAGCGGGTGCCATAATGAGAACGTAGTCGGTCATTTTTAGGCTGACTTCGTAGTAGATAATGAGGTAGGGCATAAAGATTTGGATTGAAATATTAAAGATAATAAAAGCTAAGAGGCTTGAGTATAGTTTGGGATTTTGTTTTATTGTACTTGGTTTAAATCCGTAGATAATACCGCCTATGTAGGAGTCTTTTACGGGGGTTACATTGGGCTCTTTTATTATGAAAAAGCCGAGTATACCGATAGCGGTGGTGAGGATACCGATGATTGTGAAAATAAGGGTCCAGCTCTCCGGTTTTTCCAAATCAAAGAACATAAAACCGCCGAAAACCACCAATATACTCACAAGTGGCATCATAGCGTTGATACCTTCGGCGGAGCCACGGTTTGACGGGTCGGTTGAGTCGGTGAGCCAAGCGTTGAAAGCCGCGTCGTTGGCGGTTGAGCCAAAGAAGGTCATAACACAGTCGAGTATTATTGTAAGGCTAACTCCGACACTCGCAGCCGATACAGCCATACCAAAGGTTTTTGATATTAAGTCTTGGCGAAGCAGAATAAATGAGAATATTGAAATCCCCCAAAGGATATAACCCGAGCAAATGAACAACTTTCGTTTGCCGATTTTGTCCGAAAGCGCACCCATAAACACTGTGGTAAGGGTTGCGGTTACAGCCGAAGCGGCAACCATATTGGCGATATCCGAAGCGGACGCCGAAAACATTTTGTAGATAAATACGTTGAAATACATATTTTCAACGACCCAAGCGATTTGCCCCATAAGGCTGAAGATTGTAAGGGAAGCCCAAAATTTCCCGCCAAGTTTTGTTTTCATAATAACACCTCTTTAGGTTATTATAGCATAAAAAGACTGTTTGTAAAAGAAAAAAATCAACCGCTTAAAAAAGCGGTTGATTTTTTATTATAATTCGGTTAGGTCTTCACAAATTTTGTCGTAGATTTCAAGATGTGAAGGCATTTCAAAGATGTTCTTGCCGATTGTATCGTTCATAACGAAAATCTTTTCCTTGATTGGAGCCGAATAACTTAAAAGCATAAAGTTGGCGTGGTTTACTGTAGGTTGAATTGAGATTAGTTTATCAAATTTCAAATTACCAACCAAACGAGTCCATTCATGTTCAATATTCACTGTTTCACAAGCTTCTTTGAAGGACATTTTTGAACTTAACAACTTGTCATAAATGTTTTTAAGTTTTTTGGGATTGTAGTTGATTGCTTGATTATTAACCAAAATACGAACGTTTTCGTTTAAGTTTTCAAGAATTTCAGCGAATTGCTTTTTCTTGGGCTTTCTTGTTAAGAGGGTTACGTCGTATTTATCGTAATCAATAGTATCTAAATACTCAACAAGTTTTGGCATACGAAGGAATTTATCCTTAAAGTTTGCCAAGATAAGAATTTTTTCCTTATCGTTTTGACAGTTTATTGTTTCACAAGGTTTTAAGCCGAACAATTCGTCAATAATCTTATCACAAACCTTGCCGTCTTCTTTCGAACTGCACCAATCAAACATTTTTGAATATTTGTCGGCATAGTCTACTTTAACTTGGTCAATATTATTGATATAGTCAGCGATATCTTCGAGTTTTTCGCTAACAGGACCCGGAAGTTCGTTGAGCGGTATATACAAACCACGGTTTTCGGAATAATCGTCCAAATCGGGAACGTAGAAAAGAATAGGTTTCTTTGTGCTTAAAAAGTCGAAGAAAATACTTGAATAGTCTGAAATCAAGATATCGATAGCGGGGAGAAGTTCGTTTGTGTCGATTGTGAACGGTATACAAATTTTACTTAATTCGCTATCCATACTGATTGCACGATAGATAAAGTAATGTACGCGCAAGTAAACTTGATATTCATCGTTGTTTATACAAGCATTTAAAGTTCTAACTGCTTCCTTGAGTTCGGTAAGGTCGATATTAACTGAGTTGTAAAGTTTACCTTTCCAAGTTGGAGCGTAAACGATAATTTTCTTATCGGTTTTGATTCCGATTTTTGCTAATTTTTTCAAAGATTCTTCACGGCTGATTTTTTGTGTTGCATCGGTTCGTGGAAGGGGAGTGTCCAAAAGTTTACCGTTATATGCGCCATTGAACATATAAGCTTTTTTGAACATTCTTTCAGCGGTAAAGTGGTTAGCTGCAACAACGTGACTCGCATTAAAGAAGTTTCTAACAACGTTTTCTGTTGAGTTGACACGTTGACCAAGTCTTTCGTAACCCATAACCTTTAGCGGTACACCGTGCCAAGTGTTAAGATATACTTGCTCGGGGCGTTTTGCGTAATACATCGGAACTGAAGAGTTCGAGATTACGTATTTTGAACTTGTGAGATATTCAGCGTATTTTTTGGAGAAACGTTGAACAAATTTCACGTTTGGCAATTTTGCGAATTCTTGGAGATTGTGTTTTGCAATCTTTGTTTTGTTAACCGCCCAAATATAAGTGTAATCCTTAAAATCTTCTCTTTCGAGCATTTTTTTGAAAATTGCTCGGGGGCTATCTAAAATACCAAGTCCGCTAAACGCGTCAAAGAAAACGGCTTTTTCATCGATAGGAAGTTGCAATTGTTTGTGAATTGCAGTTCTTATACGAGCCATTTGAGCGCTTTTTAAGGCTTTTTTGTTTTTCTTTTTAAGTTTTTTTATAAATTTCTTAATTTTCTTTTTGATCTTAAAAATCTTTTTGATTTTCTTTTTGGTTTTTCTGTATATTCTACCAAGTTTTTTCTTAATTCTAATGAATAAAGACATTTGAATTTCAGGTGTTTCTTCCAAAATCTCTTCTTCGGGTTCGGGAAGGATGAGTTGGAACGGGTCGACGAGAATATTGTTTTCTTCATCCGATACTAATTCTTCACTAAGCAATTTTTTGTACTTGGCAATACGTGTTTGTTCGGAAAGTTTTATTTCTTGAATTTCTTTAACAAGTTCTAAAACTTCGGGATCGTCAACTTTTTCCAAAAGGTCGTTATCGATAACAAAGTGATGCTTACTCTTACGGGTTTTAACGGGTGGCAAACCTGCAAAATGACCGTATACGCGTTCGAGAACCTTTTCGGCATATTGAGGAACGGGAGCCATCATACCGGCGAAAGGAACGTATCTGGGTTCACCAAACAAGCTTCTCTTGAAGGTTTCCTTTTGTGTTGAATAAAGGCTTGAGAAAACGGTTGTATATTCGCTTTCGGGACCGTTTGTTTTGGTCATAAGAGAATATATTTCTTTGTGGAAAGAATCGAAACTTCTAAACATTCCGTAGAACTTAAGCGGATAATAAAGGGAAAGTCTTCTCTTTAAGGTTTTGTACCAAGTGCGCTTGTGCAAACCTGATTTTATCCACATACAACGGCGCAAAAGTTGAATCTTATCGCCGCGCTTGATTAATTCTTTGGAATAATCGTTGACCGAGTAGTCCATAGGCATAATATCAACAGCAGGACCGCTAAAGAGGGCGATGCCTTGAAGTCTTTTCTTAACGTAGGGCACAGTTCTTGTTGTTTCAACGTGGGAGAAGCAAGTCCAATGTTTTGGGTTTGTTTCAGGAGTATCAACAACGTAACCTTCAGGGAGACCGTCTTTTGCTAATTCGAAGAACTTGTCATAGTCTTCTCTAGGCATAAATAGGTCGATATCATCATCCCAAGGGATAAAGCCTTGGTGGCGGATAGCGCCAAGCAAGGTTCCTTCGCCGAGATAGTATGTCAAGTTGTGTTCCTTACAAAAAGCATCAATAACTTCTAATATCTCAAGAACGTAGTTTTGAAGCATTTGAAGGTACATATAGTTGGCAGCGGTCATATTGAGTTGAGTGCCATCGGGTAATACAACCTTGCCGGATTTTTGAGTTACTTTAAAATCGCGATTTATGTTCACTTTTTATGCCTCATTTCTTGTTTTCAGTGATCTTTTCTCTGATTTGAGAACTGCTTGTCGCTGTTGTGTATGGGAAGTAAACTATTTCAACGCCTAATGGTTTTAAAACTTCTTCGTAGTGATTGAAACGGTCAGTTCCTTTATAGTCGGAGCCAACAAACAAGAAGTCGTATTTGATATCATCGTATGCATCAAGGTCGGATTGTGAACATTCAACAACCTCATCGGCATATTTTGTACCGCGGATTACTTCTATACGTTGTTCAAGCGGGATGAAAAGTTCTTTGCCTTTATGTGAGCCATCGGTGTGAACGCCGACGATAAGGTAATCACAGTATTGTTTAGCGCGGCGCAATAGGTTTAAATGGCCAACGTGGAACAAGTCAAAAGAACCTGTAAGATAGCCAACCTTGATTTTTGGTTTTGATTCAAGATTGCCGCTTTCTAATTTGTATTTATAGCTTTCAAGACCAAACTTTTGGGGATTTTCGCGATAGCGTTTGATTACGTCGCCATAAACTTCGAAATTAGGGATGAACTCGGTTTCGCGGCCTAACATTTTTGTATAAATGTCGTCAACCAATGGGGAAAGGAGTTCGAAATCGGTTTGGTTTGCGCCGTGGAACTTGGTGCCTTTGATATGTCCGGGACAAACTGTCAAAACGCGGTTTTTAATATCTTGACCTGCAAGTTCAGCGTTGATTGCTTCGGCAAATTTTGAGACAGCCGCCTTGGATGCAGAGTATACTGCGTATAACGGAGAAGATACCAAAGAAGCGATACTTGAAATAACAGCACAGTAAAAGTCTTGGTTGCTGTTGATTTTATTGTAAAATACTTTAATTATTTTAATTAAAGAAAGAGCGTTGATTTTGAAAAGGTTATCAATTTCTACATCCAAAATATTTTGAAAATAATCAAGTCTTCCAACACCTGCGGTTATAATCAAGGTGTCGATATCATCGTATTGACCTAAAACCTTTGGGTCGTCATTTACTAAATTGAAACGGACAAAAGAGATTTTGTCATCTTCAAAAGAAGGTTCCGACATATCAACGACATAAATTTTTTCGTAGTTTTCTTTGAGTAGTTTTTTTGTGGTGGCAGCGCCCAAACCGTTTGAACCGCCGACAACCATTGCGATTTTACCCATTATTAATTCACTTCCGATTTTTTAAATTTTATTTTCAATAGTCTTTTTTGATTTATGATATGCCTAGACATACTAAGCCATTATCGATATTATTATACAATAGCAGGGAATAAAAAGCAATATGTATTTTACATATATATAATGTGTAAATAATGTCTAAAAAGAGTATTTTTGCCGAAAGTGGTATTTAAAGTATTTTCAAAAAATAAAAACTCCGCCGAAGCGGAGTTTTTGATTAGTTAGAAATGTAATACTTTACAAGTGACTGCAATAATGTGTCGCGGTCAATTTTTCTTATAAGATTACGGGCGTTATTATGTGTTGTGATGTATGTTGGGTCTTCAGACAATATATAACCAACAAGTTGGTTTATAGGATTATAGCCCTTTTCTTTTAGCGCGTCATATACACTTACTAAAGTCATACGAATTTGTTGTTCGGTTTGGTCACCCACCGAGAAGGTCATAGTCTTATCATTCATAAATAACACCTCTTTATATGTTTATTGTTTATATCTATAGTATAACACTTTTTTAGAAATTTCAAGTATTATTTTCTAAGTTCTGCACCGATACTCTCAAGTTTTTTGATAATTTTATTGCTAATCTCTTCGATTTGGGTGTCGGTGAGGGTGCTGTCGGCTGAACGAAGGAATACGTTGAAAGCAACACTCTTCTTGCCTTCGGGGATTTGAGCACCTTCGTAAATGTCGAACAACTTGATTGTTTCAAGAAGTCTTCCCGCACCTGAAGAAATTGCTTTTTCAAGGTTGCCAACAGGAATTTCTTTGTCTACGAGTACCGCAAAGTCGCGTTCAACAGCGGGGAACTTAGGTAGCGGTTTGTAAACAGTTTTACGCTTTTCAATAGCGAGTAAAACGTCGAGTTTTATTTCAGCAACAAATACGGGACATTCAATGCCGTAGGTATTTGCAACCGAGGGATGAACTTGACCGAACGTGATACATTCTTTGTTGTTAACCTTAACGAGAGCTTGTCTGCCCGGGTGGAGATAGGGTTCGCTGCTTCTTTCATACTGTGTATGACCACCCATAAGAGAGCAAATTGCTTCGATAATACCTTTAAGGGTGAATAAATCTTCGTTTTCACCGTAGATACCGATTGACATTGTTGGTATTTCGAGAGGTTGTTCGGTGAGCGGTAAAGACTTTGGAACAAAGCGTTTGCTGATTTCGAAGAATCTACCTTCTGGTATTTTTTTGTTGATGTTTGTAGCGAGAACAGTGAGTAAGCTTGTCGTAAGCTGTGTTCTCATGGTTGAATATTCATCGCCAAGTGGGTTGATAATCTTAACTTGGTTTCTACGTTCATCATCTTCAGCTAAAAGAAGGGTGTCGATAGCCTTACTTGCGATAAATGAATAGGTTGCGATTTCGTAAGCACCCGCACCGTTCATCAAAGCTTTGATTTTATCGGTTTTGATTCTTTCGGGAAGTTTTGTACCACGAACAACTGCGCCTCTCATTTGGGTTCCTACAATGTGGTCGTATCCGTAAATTCGCATAACTTCTTCAGCAAGGTCTGCTCTGCCTTCGATATCATCGCGAATAGAAGGAACACGAGTTGTGAGCATATTGCCTTCAATTGTTGTTGGAAGTTCTAGAGAATTGAGAATTTCAACGATTCTATCGTTGGGAATTTGTACGCCCAAAAGTTCGATAATACTGTCGGTTGTAACCTTTAATACTCTTTCTTCGGGTAAACCGTTGTGGCGGTCAAGTACGCCGTCGATAATATCACCTGCGTCAAGGTCCGAAATGAGTTGTAAAGCACGTTCCATAGCGTATTCAACGTTTACGATATCAATACCTTTTTCGAAACGTCCACTAGCTTCGGTACGAATACCCAAAGCACGACCGGTATGTCGAACGTTGTCGCGACGGAATTTTGCTGATTCCAAGAATAAATCGGTTGTATCGTTTTCGATTTCGCTTTCACGGCCGCCCATAATACCTGCAAGGCAAGAAGGCTTTTCGCCGTCGGCAATAACCAACATATTTGTTGTTAATTCGTGGTCTTTACCGTCTAGTGTAGTGATTTTTTCGCCTTCATGAGCAGTTCTTACAATGATTTTTTTATCGCTTAAATCGTTGTAGTTGAAAGCGTGCATAGGTTGACCTGTTTCGAGCATTACAAAGTTTGTAATGTCAACGATATTGTTGATTGGGCGCATACCTGAAGCTAAAAGAGCTTTTTGCATCCAAACAGGGCTTTCTTTGATGCGAAGATTTTTAACAATGCGACCAACGTAACGTGGGCAAAGGTCATAATCTTCAACAATTACGTCGATATAGTCCTTAATGTCACCGCCTACGGTTTTATATTCAGGAACGGGAGCCTTGAACTTTGTTCCGAGCACTACGCTGATTTCCTTTGCAACACCGATAAAGCAGTTGCAATCGGGACGGTTAGCGGTGATTTTAAAGTCGATAATATAATCGTTAAGACCCAAAACGTCGCGCATATCGGTACCAATAACTTCGCTGTCTTTAAGGATTAAGATGCCGTTAACCGAAGCGCCTTCGTAATCGGCTTCGGTAAGGCAAAGTTCTTCGCCTGAGCAAAGCATACCGTTTGATTCAACGCCACGGAGTTTGCCTTTTACGATATGCATACCGTTTGGCAAATGACTGTCATCCAAAGCCGCGGGAACAAGGTCGCCTTCGGCGATATTTTGAGCGCCTGTTACGATTTGAACGAGTTCTTCCTTGCCGATATTCATTTGGCAAATTTGAAGATGGTCGCTATTTTCGTGGGGAGTGATTTTTTCAATCTTTGCAACAACAACGTTTTGAAGATTTTCGCCTTCTTTTTCAATGCTTTCAACCTCAAAACCTGCCATAACCATTTTATCGCAAAGTTCTTCAACAGGAACGTTTATGTCAACGTAATATTTTAATGTATTAAGTGAAATTTTCATAAGTCAGCCCTCCTTAAAATTGGTCCAAGAAACGTTTGTCGTTTTCGAACAAGAGACGGATATCGCTAATCTTATAGCGTGTTGTGGTTAAACGGTCGAGACCGATACCGAATGCAAAACCTGAATATTCTTCAGGGTCGATACCACAGCTGCGAAGAACGTTGGGGTGTACCATACCTGCGCCCAAAATTTCAATCCAACCGCTACCTTTACATACGCGACAACCTTTACCGCCACATTCTGAGCAAGTAACGTCTACTTCAACCGAAGGTTCTGTGAATGGGAAGAAGGAAGGACGGAATTTAACAGCGGTGTCTTTTCCGTAGATTTCACGGGCAAACTGTTCCAAAACACCCTTGAGGTCGCACATAGTAACGCCCTTGTCAACAACCAAACCTTCGATTTGGTGGAAAACAGGTGAGTGGGTAGCGTCAACTTCATCGGCACGGAACACACGTCCCGGACAAATAACGCGAATAGGGGGCTTACGGTTTTCCATTGTTCTGATTTGCGCTGCTGAAGTTTGGGTTCTAAGCAAGAGATTTTCTGCTAAGTAGAAGGTGTCTTGCATATCACGTGCGGGGTGGTCAGCAGGAACGTCCAAGCATTCGAAATTATAGTGGTCGGTTTCAACCTCAGGACCGTCTACAACGTCAAATCCCATTGAAGTGAAGATATCAATCATATCGTTGAGCACTGTGTTAAGTGGGTGGAGTTTACCCTTCTTAATTTCAGTAGCGGGAAGAGTGATATCGATTGTCTCGTCCTTTAACTTTTGTTCCATAGCCAAAGCCTTCATTTGTTCGCTACGTTCGGCGATAAGGCTTTCAACCTCTGCTTTAGCTTGGTTCACAAGTTGACCCATAATGGGACGTTCTTCAGGTGAAAGAGAACCCATTTGCTTCAATATAGCAGTAAGGTCACCCTTTTTACCCAAGTATTTAACTCTTAAGTTTTCGATTTCGGCGCCGTCTTTAGCGCTCATAATAGCTTCTTTCGCTTCAAGGCGAATTGCTTCGAGTTGTGCTTTCATTTTAAAACCTCCAAAAAATAAAATAAGCCCCGTCCTATATAAACAGGACGAAGCATAAAAATCTCCGCGGTACCACCCGTATTTTTGCAAAAGCAAACACTCTTGTAACTGATAACGGAGTTTTCCGTCGATACCTACTGCAATTTTCAGCACCGCTGCTCAAAAGGGAACTTGGGGTAGAACCGTACACTTATGTCCGTTTTCAGCCTTGACGGACACTCTCTGAAAGGCGGTAAAACCTTACTTTCCTTTGTCATCGCATTTACAAACAACATAATAACACCTTTTTTTGGAATTTGCAAGTATTTTTTCTTCCATTTTTTATAAAAGTATGATATAATAGTCAAAAACTATGGAAAAGTGGTAAAAATGTTAGAAAAACTATTTGAACAAGCTTATAATTCAGCAAAAGAAATCATAGAAACTGCAAAACTTGATAAAAATGACATTTTGGTAGTTGGTTGTTCGACAAGTGAAATACTCGGCGACAAAATCGGAACCAACTCTTCGCCCGACACTGCGAAAGCGGTTTTTGACGGAATTTATAAGGCCGCGAAAGAAAAGGGTGTTTTTGTTGCGGCGCAATGTTGCGAACATTTAAACCGCGCAATAATCGTTGAAAAAGCGGCGGTACCTTTTGCTGATTATGTGAATGTTGTACCACAGCCAAAAGCGGGTGGCTCCTTTGCGACGGCGGCGTATAGCGTTTTTGAAAATCCTGTGGCGCTCGAAGAAATAAAGGCTCGAGCGGGACTCGATATCGGATTTACAATGATTGGTATGCATATAAAGAAGGTAGCGGTACCTGTTAGACTTCAAAATAATAAAATAGGTAATGCCACCGTTTTGGCGGCGAGAAGCCGAGCGAAATTTATTGGCGGCGAACGCGCTCATTATGACTCA
>JAZORM010000073.1:0-10112 GCA_045656585.1 Acutalibacteraceae bacterium | reverse complement strand
CTTGTAGATTATTTTTCAGAGTTTTATTCCGATTTTGATGCGCAAATAGCGTACAAATTGATGGCTGACCTTGGAATTAATTCAAAGTCGAAACTTAAATCAATGTCAAAGGGTACCAAAGAAAAGGTTCAACTAATTCTTGTGATGTCGAGAAAAGCAAAATTATATCTACTTGATGAACCGATTGCGGGTGTTGACCCTGCGGCGCGTGAGTATATATTGAGCACAATCGTAAGCAACTATAACCCCGAGGCTTCGATTATTATCACAACCCACCTTATCGCCGACGTTGAACAGGTACTTGATGATTTTGTATTTCTCACCTTTGGTGGAAACATTCTAAAATCAGGCAACGCTGAAGAAGCGCGTAACGAAAGCGGAAAATCGCTTGATGAACTCTTCAGGGAGGTATTCAGATGTTAAAGAAACTTTTGAAATATGATTTAAAATCGGTATTTAAATATTGGTGGATTGCGGCTGTTACAAGCTTAGGTATATCTTTTATAGGCGGTATCGCGATAACAATTTTGCGAGACGCCGAATCGGAAGAAAGCTTGAAAGCGGTGCCTGTAATTCTCGAAGTTTTGGCAACTTCGGCTTTTCCGTTTGTATATTTAAGTTTTGCGGTTTTGGCAATTCTTACGGTGATTTTGGTTTTTGCAAGATATTATAAAAACTTTTTCAGCGATGAAGGCTATTTGACCTTTACGTTGCCTGTTAAGAAAACCGAACTTATAAATTCAAAACTTATTATGGGCGTATTGTCATCAATCGCAACGGTAATGACCATAGTTATAGACGTTTTGTTTATGCTTGTTGTAGGTTTTATCGATAAAATTATGGAGCCTGAATTTTGGATAGAGGTATTTGATTTTATCGGTAAAATATATAAGGAACTTGGTGCTTATACTTTTGTTTATGCTTTGGAAATTATAGTGATTTCTTTATTGGCAACGCTATTTTCAAATTTGTTTTTATATGATTGTATCGCGTTTGCAAGTATGTTGGTTAAGAAGGCGAAAGTTATAACCGCTATTGGAATTTATTACGTAGTAAACGGCGCTATTTCGGCCATTTTCACTGTTTTCAGTTTGTTTGGTGTCGGTACGATTATCGATTCAATAGCTGCGATGGAAAAAGCGGCGTTGCATCCGTTTGTGGCTCTTATAGGTCTTGGATTTATTGCTATGACGGCAATGTTTATTGCTCTTTTATACGTATTGCAATATTGGATTGTCGACCGTAAATTGAATTTGAGTTAGAGGAGGGGACTAATATGAAAAAAATTATATCTTTAATAGTTTCAGTTTTATTGTTGGTTTCTTGCCTTGGCTTTACTGTGTTGGCGGATGACTTAAAACCTACGGGTGATAATATAGCATCTTATGAAAATTGCAGTCTTCCCGAAGACCAGAATATAACCTTCTCTAAAGATTTGAAAACTTTGTACGTTGGCAAACAATCGTATTCGAGATTGAATACAAAGGGAATGTACCTAGAAACCGATTACGAAGTTCCGAATCTAAAGATTATCGATTATGAGTATATAGAAGCGGTCGACCTTAGCGCGAATAAAAAAGGCAATGTGATTTATGCTGAGGTTAGTTATAAAGACGGTTCAATGTTATCGTGTACCTTTTTGGATGACAATTATCGCAAAGAAGTTGACGATATTTTAAATAATGAAAACGATGATTTGTTCGTGGCTTTCAATCTTAAAGATGAACCGTATTTCAGGGTCGATACCGATAAATTGTACGTAAAAAAAGTAAAAGTTAAGTTTGATGACTTTTACTATGATTCTGAAACGTTTGACGTTGAAGCTTTGACTTCGGATGAGAGTATATCGATTAATAAGGGTTATCTCCACATTTCATCGGATAAGATTTATTTTGAATCCAGCGTTCAAGCCGATGCTGAAAAATACAATGAAGAATATTGGGATTTATATGAAATTCAAGACCCACAGTTGGTTGAAAAATTGATTGAAAAAAAGCAACAATATTATAACGAATCCGAATACGGACTATTTATGGATGATGAAATATTGGAAGCTGTTTCCAGAGCTTTGGTTATAATATTCTTTATTGTGCTTCCGTTTGCAATTATGGTTATGTCGATAATTTTTGTTCTTCGCACTAAACGAAAAATGTATAGAGATATTTTCATTACAACAGGTATTTTAGCGGGAGTACAAACCATAATTTTTGTTATTTGCAGTTTTATTTTGTTTAAATAGCGTTTTAAAAAGGACTCGGATATCCGAGTCCTTTTGTTATATTAAGTTTACTAAAAAATTAAACAACATACAAATTACAATGCTTAAAACGGTGGGAATTGTTACGGCGAGGGCGGTCCATTTAAGGCTGCCTGTTTCTTTTTTTATGGTGAGGATTGTTGTGGCACAAGGCCAATGGAAAAGGGAAAACAAAATAAAGGATATTGCTGTATTCAAGGTCCAGCCGTTTGTGATGAAAATTTCCCGAATAGCATCAACAGATAATTCGCACAAAGCACCGTTGTTCATATAAGCCATAATTATTATAGGAATTACAATTTCGTTTGCGGGTAGTCCCAAAATAAACGCCAATAGTACGATTCCGTCAAACCCTAAAAGTTGGGCAAAAGGGTCTAAAAATAGGGCGCATTGTCGAAGTAGTGACTGTTCACCGAAATTTACGTTTGCCATTATCCAAATGAGAAGTCCTGCGGGAGCGGCTACAGCTACTGAACGCCCTAATACAAATAGTGTTCGGTCTATAATTGAGCGCAAAATAACCTTTGAAAATTGTGGTTTGCGATAGGGCGGTAGTTCCAAAGTGTACGATGAAGGTTTGCCTTTTAGAATTGTGAGCGATAATAATTTTGTTATAATAAAGGTCATTATAATTCCAAGAAGTATAATCGCTGTCAAAATAAGGGCTGAATATAGACTTCGAAATACACCTTGACCAATTACCAAAAACATTGTAATAACGGCGATGATTGAGGGAAATCTTCCGTTGCAAGGAACGAAACTGTTTGTGAGAATTGCGAGCAAGCGTTCACGTTTTGAATCAATTATCCGACAACCTATAACCCCCACCGCATTGCAACCAAACCCCATACACATTGTGAGCGCTTGTTTACCACAAGCACGACAACGTTCAAACGGTTTATCAAGATTAAAGGCAATTCTCGGTAAAAAACCTGCATCTTCGAGTAGCGTGAATAGCGGAAAGAAGATTGCCATTGGCGGAAGCATAACCGATACCACCCACGAAAGCGTTCGGTATACCCCTAAAACAAGGCTACCGTAGAGCCAATCGGGCGCGTTACACTTTGTGAAGAATGTATTTAACCAATTTTCAATATGTTTAAAAAGTGAAGAAAGCCAAGCACTCGGATAATTTGCGCCACTAATTGTGAGCCAAAAAATCAGCCCTAAAAATAAAATCATAATAGGATAACCGAAGGTTCGGCTTGTTAATATACTGTCTAATTTTCTGTCGAGATTTTGGGATTTGGGTTTTGTTATTATGACTTCTTTTGCGATTTTTTCAGCTTCTTTTACGATGTTTTCGGTGTTTATTTCTTCTATTGTTTTTAATTGACGTGTTTCTTTAGGAACGATGTTTTTTTGAAGAAAAAGATTATCTAACGCTGACAAGAGTGGTTTTAAGCTTTGTTTTTTATGTCCGCAAGTACCGATAACTTTGACCCCTAAAAGAGTTTGAAGTTTCTTTAAATCGACTAATATATTTTTGCGTTTTGCTTGGTCTAAAAGATTGACACAAACTATTACATTTTTGCATATTTTCATAGTTTGAAGTACAAGATTTAGATTGCGTTCCAAACAGGTAGCATCACACACAACTATAACCGCTTGGGGCTGCTCGTGTAACAAAAAATCTCGCGCAATTTCTTCTTCGGGAGAACGGGAGAATAGAGAATATGTTCCGGGAATATCTACGAGTTTATATGTGAAATTTTCGGTTTTACAAAATCCCATAGCGTTTTCAACCGTTTTTCCCGCCCAGTTTCCCGTGTGTTGTCGCATACCCGTCAGCGCGTTGAATATTGTGCTTTTTCCAACGTTCGGATTTCCTGCAAATGCGACGGTTATCTCTTTAGTCATAATACGGCTCCTTGATGAGTATATTTTCACATTCGCGACGTCTTAAAGCTATTACCGCCCCACGAATCAAAAAGGCTTTAGGGTCACCTAACGGGCTAATTTCAACACACTCTACTTTTGTGTTTTTAATAAGCCCTAAATCGAGTAATCTTCGCTGCATATCGCCCTTTATAAGTATTTTATCAATGATACAATTTTGTCCTTTTTTAAGTTCGAAAAGATTCATAATAATCGCACCTCTACAATATATCTTATTCCAAACGCAATAGTTTGTCATAAAGAAAATATTGAGCGCATATTATTTTACAAAGACACGCCCAAAGCTAAAACGGAGGAAATTATTATGAGTAATGCAAATATATACAAGGATATTGCCAAGCGAACAGGCGGGGATATTTATATTGGAATAGTGGGGCCTGTGCGAACGGGCAAATCAACCTTTATTAAGCAATTTATGGATAAATTGGTTCTCCCGTTTATGTCGGGTGACAGTTTAAAGGAACGCGCCAACGATGAGATGCCTCAGTCTTCCTCGGGGCGAACCATAATGACTACCGAACCAAAATTTATACCCGAAAAATCAGCTGAAATAACTCTTCCCGACAGCGCGAAAATGAACGTTAGACTTATAGACTGTGTAGGTTATATTGTACCGAGCGCTTTGGGGTATATTGAGGGTTCGGAACCGCGAATGGTTATGACACCTTGGTTCGAGGAAGCCGTTCCGTTTAATATGGCGGCGGAAATCGGAACCCAAAAGGTTATAAACGAACATTCGACAATAGGGCTTGTAATAACAACCGACGGCAGTATTAGTGATATACCGCGCGAAGAATATGCCGAAGCCGAAGAACGAGTGATAGATGAATTAAAGGGAATAAATAAGCCGTTTATCGTACTTCTTAACTGTATGTATCCCGAGTCGCTTGAAGCAAAGCAACTGTCCAAAGAATTGAGCGAGAAGTATAACGTTCCTGTAAGACCGATTAACTGTTTGGAACTCTCGCAAGAGGATATAAAAGACATTTTAAGCGAGATTTTGTTTGAGTTTCCTGTTAAAGAAATGGATATTTGTTATCCGAGATGGATTAATAATTTGGATTTGTCACATCCAATCAGAAAAGAACTAGTGAGCGTTATAAAATCTTCTTGTGAAAATATTTGTCATATCCGTGATATTGCAAATTTTGACAAGTGTTTTTGCGAGTGCCAAAGTGTTGATTCGGTCAAGATAAACGAGATAAAACTTGGCGAGGGTAGTGCTGAGATTGGTATAGATATTAAGCCTGATTTGTTCTACAAAACACTTACCGAAGAGACGGGGCTTGATATTGGCGATGAACAAGAACTTATGGAAAAACTCAAAAATTTAGCCCAAACCGAAAAAGAATATAACAAGGTGAAGGGCGCATTGCAGGAGGTTGAGGCTACGGGTTATGGTATTATAATGCCTGATATTAACGAGCTTCAGCTCGAAGAACCCGAGATTGTAAAACAAGGCGGTCGCTATGGCGTAAGGCTTAAAGCATCGGCGCCTTCAATCCATCTTATGAAAGCTAATATTTCAACCGAGGTGAGTCCTATTGTTGGTAGCGAAAAGCAATCGGAAGACCTTGTTATGTATTTGCTTAGTGGTTTCGAAGAAGATCCTGTTAAGATTTGGGATTCGAATATTTTCGGAAAATCTTTGCACGAGCTTGTCAACGAGGGATTGCATACGAAACTTGCCCGAATGCCTGTTGACGCGCGTATGCGAGTACAAGAAACAATAGAACGTGTTATAAACGAGGGTTGTAACGGATTGGTTTGTATTTTGTTATAATTTGGAACTAATGCCTTTCTCATCGTACCGTTTGATTAGATATTTGCATATGTAAATACAAATAAAACAAAAGCCACGGAAATTTCCGTGGCTTTAATTATTGGTTTTGAATTATTTAATTGTGCCTAAAGAGGTTTCCTTTTGGATAACGTCATGTGCGCCACCTTCAACAATACTTGTAGCAGAAACGAGTGTGAGTTTTGCTTTTTGTTGAAGTTCAGGGATTGTGAGGGCACCACAGTTACACATTGTTGACTTAACCTTCGCAAGTGATAGGTTAACATTGTCTTTAAGTGTACCTGCGTATGGAACGTAAGAGTCAACGCCTTCTTCAAACGAGAGCTTCTTGTCACCGCCAAGGTCGTATCTTTGCCAGTTACGAGCACGGTTTGAACCTTCGCCCCAGTATTCTTTGTAGTAGTTGCCGCCGATGTTGATTTTATTTGTTGGGCTTTCATCGAAACGAGCGAAGTAGCGACCAAGCATCATAAAGTCAGCACCCATAGCAAGAGCCAATGTCATATGGTGGTCGTGTACGATACCGCCGTCTGAACATACAGGAATATACACGCCTGTCTTTTCGAAATATTCGTCACGAGCAGCGCAAACGTCGATAAGAGCGGTTGCTTGTCCGCGGCCGATACCCTTGGTTTCGCGAGTGATACAAATTGAACCACCGCCGATACCAACTTTAATAAAGTCAGCACCTGCTTCAGCGAGGAAGAGGAAGCCTTCTTTGTCAACAACGTTACCGGCTCCTACCTTAACGGTGTCGCCGTATTTTTCGCGGATAAATGCGATTGTTCTTGATTGCCATTCGCTAAAGCCTTCGGAAGAGTCGATACAAAGAACGTCTGCACCGGCCTCTACCAATGCGGGAACGCGTTCAGCAAAGTCACGAGTATTGATACCTGCGCCTACGATATAGCATTTGTTTTTATCGAGGATTTCGTTGGGGTTTGATTTGTGTTGGTCGTAGTCTTTACGGAATACGAAGTATAAAAGGTTGCCGTCTTTGTCTACGATTGGCAAAGAATTGAGCTTGTTGTCCCAAATGATATCGTTTGCTTCTTTGAGGGTTGTGCCTTCGGGAGCAACGATTAATTTTTCAAGGGGAGTCATAAATTCTTTAACCTTAACGTCGGTTTCCATACGGCTAACGCGGTAGTCACGACCTGTAACAATACCTAAAAGCTTGCCGTTTGCAGTACCGTCGGAAGTAACGGCAACAGTTGAATAACCGTTCTTTTCTTTAAGAGCCAAAACGTCAGCTAATGTGCTTTCGGGAGTAACGTTTGAGTCGCTTACAACAAAACCTGCTTTATAAGATTTAACACGTGCTACCATTGCAGCTTCATCTTCGATTGATTGTGAGCCGTAAATGAAAGATACGCCGCCTTCTTTAGCGAGGGCTACTGCCAAACGTTCGCCTGATACCGATTGCATAATAGCAGAGGTCATTGGGATGTTCATTGATATAGCAGGTTCTTCACCTTTTTTAAATTTCACAAGCGGAGTCTTTAAAGAAACGTTTGCGGGGATACATTCGCTTGACGAATAACCGGGAACCAAAAGGTACTCGTTAAAGGTATGCGAAACTTCGTTAAAATAATAAGCCATGGTTATATTACTCCTTATACTTTTTTATATTATTATGATTATATAACTTTCGTCGCAAAATGTCAATTAAAAAAACTTTAAATTCTCATCTTTTTTACAATAAAAATAGTTGCTGTTTATCTTTAAATATGATATAATAATATGAATTATTGTGGATTAGTGTGTGTATTTGGAGGTGTTGGCGCAAAAATGAGAATTTTAGGGATTGACCCCGGTTATGCGATTGTGGGCTACGGTGTTGTAGATTATAGCAAAAATCGTTTCTCAGTTGTGGGTTACGGCGCCATTACAACCAAGGCTAAAACACCTTTTGCGGACAGACTTTCGGTAATATATAACGATATGCTTGAAATTATTGATAAGTACAAGCCTGACCGTTTGTCTATTGAAAAACTGTATTTTAATACCAACTCAACCACCGCTATTGACGTGGCACAGGCTCGAGGAGTTATTGTTTTAGCGGCCAAACAGCGTGGGATTGAAATCAACGAATACACACCGCTTCAAGTAAAACAAGCCGTTACAGGTTACGGCAGGGCGGAGAAACATCAAGTTATGGAAATGGTTAAAAGTCTTTTGTGTTTGAAGGCTGTTCCAAAACCCGACGATACTGCCGACGCGTTGGCGATTGCTATTTGCGACGGACATTACAGCGATTCGATTTTAAGGAGATAAAATATGATTGCTTCAGTAAGAGGAAAACTTATTTATACCGATAACAACTGCGCCGTTGTTGAATGCGGCGGTGTTGGTTATAAATGTTTTGTAACTAAAAACACTCTTTATAATTTACCTCAAAAGGGTGAGGAAGTTTTTTTACACACCTTTTTGGCAGTTCGTGAAGATGCTATGGATTTGTACGGCTTTCGCGAAATTGAAGAATTAGACGCTTTTAAGCTTTTGACTTCGGTCAGCGGTGTTGGTGCCAAGATGGGACTTGCTCTCTTGTCGGAGTTTACCGCTTCGCAAATCACTTTATACATTGCGAGCGGTGACCATAAGGCATTAACCGCCGCAAGTGGTGTTGGTCCGAAACTTGCGCAAAGAATTGTTTTGGAGTTGAAGGATAAAGTCGGTTCACTCCAAACAGGCGATACGATTGAGATTAAGGCTATCGGCAACGCACCCGTCCTTTCCAATACAAAGGAAGCAGTTTCGGCTTTGGTGGCTCTCGGATACACTCAAAGCGAGGCTTCAATGGCGGTTGGAAAATGTGACCCAAGCCTTTCGACCGAAGACCTAATAAAACAAGCGCTTAAAACTCTCGCAAGGGGGATATAAAAAATGATAGAACAAGAAATGGATTTTGAAAACCGAATCGTTTCGCCCGATTATAGCTTTGCCGAGGATGACGGTGAACTAACCCTTCGCCCTAAGACCCTTGACGACTACGTTGGACAAGACAAGGTTAAGGAAAATTTGAGAATATATATCAAGGCGGCTTTACAACGTAATGAAAGCCTTGACCACGTTTTGCTTTACGGCCCTCCCGGTCTTGGTAAAACAACCCTTTCGAGCATTATCGCAAGAGAAATGGGTGTAAACCTTCGAGTGACTTCGGGTCCTGCAATCGAAAAACAAGGTGATTTGGTTGCAATTCTCACCTCGCTCAACCAAGGCGACGTGCTCTTTATTGACGAAATTCACCGTTTGTCTCGAAACGTCGAAGAAATTTTATATCCTGCTATGGAAGATTTCTCGCTCGATATAATTCTTGGTAAAGGTCCTTCGGCAAGGTCGATAAGACTCGACGTACCTCATTTTACACTCGTTGGTGCTACAACCCGTTCAGGACAACTTACAGCTCCGCTTCGTGACCGTTTCGGCGTATTGCTTCGACTCGAACTTTATACTCCCGAACAGTTGGCTCAAATCGTTACCCGTTCGGCAGGAATTTTGGGTATTGAGATTGAACATGACGGCGCGTTGGAAATTGCTTCGCGTTCACGCGGTACACCGCGTATTGCAAACCGTTTGCTTCGCCGTGTGAGAGATATTGCTCAGGTTGAGTTTGATGGAGTTATTACCGAGCAAGTGGCACAAAGCGCACTTGCGAGATTTGAAATTGATGAACTCGGTCTCGATGACTTTGACCGCAAAATGCTAACAACTATTATTACTAACTATGGCGGCGGTCCGGTAGGTCTTGATACTTTGGCGGCGGCTTTGGGCGAGGAAGCGGTTACTATTGAGGACGTTTACGAGCCTTATTTGATGCAAATCGGTTTCTTAACCCGAACAGCCCGTGGTAGATGTGTTACAAAGTTGGCTTATGACCATCTTGGAATTGAACTTAAAAATAACAATAATCAACAATCAATATTCTAAAGGATTTTTTTAATGAGAACAGTTGAAGGTTATAAAGATTACGAATTAATAGACGCCGATGCGGGTGAACGACGTGAACGTTGGGGAGATATTATTCTTGTTCGCCCCGACCCGCAAGTAATATGGACAGGAGAGCGTAAAAACCCGCTTTGGAGAAATGCTCACGCTAAGTATCATCGCTCGAATTCGGGTGGGGGACATTGGGAAACCTATAAGAAGGTTCCT
>JAZORM010000072.1:0-3830 GCA_045656585.1 Acutalibacteraceae bacterium | reverse complement strand
AAAGGCACGGCAAATAAACGGGCTTATCAACGAATGGTATTTGGAGGACCTTTCGGATAATATTAAATCGACTTTAAACGTTAAAAGGAAAAACGGCGAGTTTGTGGGTTCGTTTGCTCCGTATGGTTATTTGGTTGACCCCGAAAATAAAAATCACCTTGTCATTGACGAGGTCACAGCACCCGTAGTAAGAAGAATTTTCGATATGTATATACGTGGTAGTGGATATATTGCGATTGCAAAAGCGCTTAATGAGGATAAAATACCGCCGCCTTGCGTTAGAAAGAAGCAGTTGGGCTCTAAATATTACAATGGCAATTATGAGAAAAACCATTCGCCCACAAATTTTTGGACCGACTCTGCGGTGTATGCTATTCTTCGCCGATATACCTACACGGGTGCGCTTGTGCAAGGAAGGCAAGAGGTTGTTAATTACAAAACAAAAAAGCGCCGCAACAAGCCACAGGACCAATGGGATATAATCGAAGATATGCACGAGCCGATTATTACCAAAGAAACCTTTTATAAGGTGCAAAGCATACGTATGCAACGCGGTAAAGGACAAAAGATACCGTCTGGTAGTTGTTATTCACTTGCTAAGAAGGTTTTTTGCGGTGAGTGTGGTAATACTATGTGGAAAATGAGTTACGAGCTTCGTGATGGGCGATATAATTATTTGTGTTGCCGAACACGTAAAACTGCTAAAGAACATTGTGACAATGAGCATAGTATTCGCTTGGATGAGCTTGAACAAATTGTTCTTGATGAAATCAACAAGCTTCTAAAGTGTTATTATGACGAAAAGGCAATCGGTAAAATCAAAGCACCCAAAAAGGATAATAACGTCCAAAAATCAATGGCTGCGGAAATTAAAGAGCTTGAGGAAAAAATTAAGCGTAACGATGCTAGAATGGCGCAGATGTATACCGATAAATTGGATGGAATAATCACAGCTGACGAGTTTACCACTTTTCGTGAAAAGTACAAGCGTGAAACTTATGAATTTGAAAATCGCATAAATATTTTAACTGCACAATTAAATGAATCGGGCGGTAAAAAAACCGCGCAAGACACAAAATATGTACTCGAAAAATATAGGCACATTGATACGCTGACCTTTGAGATTGCCAATGAATTTATAAGTAAGATTTATATTGGCAAAATAGAGGAAAACGGCAGCAGAAACATCAAAATTGAGTGGAAAATATAGTATTTTCTAATGCTTCACACGGTGGGTTTGACGGCGGTGCGGTGGCTTTTGACGGCACGGTTGAGAAAGAAATAAATTTAAACATTTCGTTAACTATTTCTAAACTCTTGAAACAAAACGGATTTCGTGTTATAATGACAAGAGAGGCCGACGTTTCAACTGAAGATACCGAATCGTCTGCGATTTCTTCAAAAAAGAAAAGCGACCTTAGAAATCGGCTCGGCTTAATGGATGATTATAAGGACGCGGTGTTTGTAAGTATACATTTAAACAAATTTACAACCTCTTCGGCTTCGGGGTCTCAAGTTTTTTACAGTCGAGATGAACGGGCTCGGATTTTGGGCGAGAAGATTCAAAATTCAATCGTTTCGTTGATTCAACCTGAAAACACAAGGGTGAATAAACAGGCAACAAGCAATACCTATTTGCTCCATAACGCAACAATTCCTGCGGTTTTGGTTGAGTGTGGTTTTTTGAGCAATGCGGCTGAACTTGAAAAGCTTAAGACAAAGGATTATCAAAATAAATTATCATTTAGCATTTATTGCGGAGTTTTAGAATATTTTAAGGAGTGTCAAGATGGCGGCCAAATCTAAAGTTGTATACGTTTGCCGTGAATGTGGTTACGAAACGGCTAAATGGATGGGCAAATGTCCGTCTTGCAATAGTTGGAGCACGTTGGAAGAAGACGTCAGAGTTTCTTCCGCGGCGAAGTCTTCCGTTTCGGCGGCTTTGCCAATCGCTACCGCAAAGCCTCTTTCTCAAATTGATATAACCGATGAAAAGCGCTACGAGACGGGAATTGCCGAGCTTGACCGTGTTTTAGGCGGCGGAATTGTCAAAGGTGCGGGTGTGTTGCTTTCGGGTGACCCCGGTATTGGCAAATCGACAATTCTTTTACAGGTTTGCAACGCGTTGCAGTCGGAAATTGACATACTCTACGTTTCGGGCGAAGAATCGGCGACCCAAATTAAAATGCGTGCCGAGAGAATTGGCGTCACAAGTGATAACGTAACCGTTATGACCGAAACCGATGCTCAGATTATAAGTAATTACATAATTTCTAACAAGCCGAGTCTTGTTATGATTGACTCGATTCAAACGATGCAAATCGGTGAACTTTCTTCGGCTTCGGGCAGCATTGTTCAGGTTAGAGAATGTACTAATCTTTTGCTTCGAACCTGTAAATCGCTCGATATCCCTCTTTTTATTGTCGGACACGTGAACAAGGGCGGAGATATTGCAGGACCAAAGGTTATGGAGCATATTGTTGATACTGTGCTTTATTTTGAGGGCGAGCGAAATCAGTCTTATCGAATTTTACGCGCTATTAAGAACCGTTTTGGTTCTACCAATGAAATTGGTGTTTTTGAAATGAGTGAGCAGGGTCTTCGCGAGGTTGAAAACCCTTCGGCGATGCTTTTGTCGGGAAGACTTACAGACGTTTCGGGTGACTGTATTACCTGTGTTATAGAGGGTACCCGTCCGATTTTGGCAGAAGTTCAAGGTCTTGTTGCTACAACAGGTTTCGGAAACCCGAGAAGAACGGCTACGGGGGTTGAGTTCAACCGTTTGAACCTTTTACTCGCGGTTCTTGAAAAGAGAATCGGTATTTATTTTTCGAATCTTGACGCTTATGTAAATATTGTCGGCGGTATGCGACTTGATGAACCCGCGGCCGATTTGGCGGTGGCTATGGCGCTCGTATCGGGGCTTCGGGATATCGCGATTGACCCTCATACCGTTGCTTTCGGAGAGATTGGCCTTTCGGGCGAAATCCGTACTGTTCCTCGCGCTGAGGCGCGTGTAAACGAGGCGGCAAGATTGGGCTTTAAGAAATGTATTTTGCCAAAGGCTTGTTTGAAGCAAATAACTAATTGTCCCGATTCAATCGAGCTTATAGGTGTCACAACTCTCAGCCAAGCACTCGCGTTTATCCGCTGAGTTTGAAATAAAGTGCGGACAACTGTTTTCAAGCGAATTGACACCACTGAGTGTTTCTAAAGAGCAATAACCGTCGTTTTGGAATTTGCAGTTTTCGGCGCATTGTATAAGACCCAAAAAATTCACCTCTAAACAATAATATTAGCAGTTTTTTCTGCTTTATTTAAAAATTATAAAGGAAAAAATAATGGAAAATCTAAATTTTATTATTGGGAAAAATTTACAAATTCTACGAAAAAAGAATAAATTGACTCAATCGGAGCTTGGAGAAAGACTCAACTACTCCGACAAGGCGATTTCTAAATGGGAAAAGGGAGAGTCCTTGCCCCCGATTGACGTTTTTTACAGATTGAGCCAAATGTACGGCGTTAGCCTCGACAATATTGTTGGCGAAGAGAAGATAAAAACTTCGGTAATCGAAACCAAAGATATGAGAAAAAGATATTTACATATAACCTTACTCAGCATTTTAGCGGTTTGGCTTGTGGCGCTTGTTTTGTTTGTTTCGTTTGATATCTTTGCTCATATCAGCACCTGGATGTGCTTCGCTTGGGCGGTTCCTGTTTCGTTTGTTGTTGGAATTGTTTTTGACGCGATCTGGAATAATCGAAAGTTTTTGTTTTTGTTTGTGTCGCTTTTGGTTTGGACCTTCCTTTTGTGTACGGCGGTACAGCTG
>JAZORM010000071.1:0-9111 GCA_045656585.1 Acutalibacteraceae bacterium | reverse complement strand
TGCAATAGCACCCTATCTTACCAAAGATGATGTTATAATATTCTCCCCCGAGCAATACGGTCCTTTTGCTTACTATACCAACGGCAACCCCGAAATGCCAAGCATTACCTTGCAGGGAATATCCACTAGCTATAACCTTTTCGAAAATATTGACGTTTCAAAATACACTAAAGTTTTCGATGCTATAAATCAGTATTGCATCCAATCATCAAAAATGCCTGAGCTTTCCTGGTACGACCACAGTCCCCGACTGGATACATTAGGCGATAACGCAACCTTGACCGATAAAATGAATTCCTCTGACTTTGTTTTCGGCAAAAACGGTTCTTTTCGCTTTAATGAAACCGTTATCCCAAAAGAGTTTATTCCCAACCTTAACCGAGTAATTGACAAAATAAATCAAACCGATGCAACCCTTTTATTCAGCTATCCGCCCCACAACATTAACAATATTGAGGACGAGAGCAAAAATGAAGATGCGTATAATTTTTATAACAAGTGGATTAGTGAAACTGTTCATTGCCCCTTAATTTCCGATATTCGTAATTATATTTACGATGCCAAATATTTTGACAATACCGACTACCACCTTAACACCGTTGGCAGAGAATTACATTCAAAACAATTAGCCGAAGATATTAAAGCCGCTAATATTGGCATAAAATAAGGAGATTTTTATGGACATGGTCTATTTTGAACATCCCTTGTTCGCTTTGTTTCCGATACTTCTACTCGCTTGGCAATTTTTTCTTTATTTTTTAAAGAAAAAGGCTACGCTTTCACAAATTCTGGAACTTTTACTCACTAGCATCGGTATAATGGGACACGCTGTTGCCATTACTGTATTCTTGCTGTTTGACGGCACACTTTCAGATGTTTTAGTGCTCGTTTTATTAAGTGCAACCTTGTCTTTGATTCTTTCTCCAAATCCCAAACTTAAGGAGGAAGAATAATTGAATTTTAATTCTATACAGTTCTTACTCTTTTACCCAATAGTAGTAGTTCTTAACTACGTAGTCCCCCATAAATACAGATGGATACCCTTGCTAATTGCAAGTTACTATTTTTATATGACGTGGAACGCTAAGTTATTTTTCCTTATTCTATTCACAACAAGCGTTTCTTACGCTTCGGGTATTTTTATTGAACGAAAACCGCACCATAAAAAACTATGGATGATAATTTCGGTTATATCGTCGCTTTCGGTACTGTTTTTCTTTAAATACTACAATTTTGTAGCAGGAAATATTGATAATTTCTTCGGTTCCGATTTCACTCTTAATTTAATTCTTCCCGTAGGTATTTCTTTCTACACCTTCCAAACACTTTCCTACAGTATCGACGGCTACCGTGGCAACATTAAAAGTGAACGTCACTTTGGCTATTATGCTTTATTTGTTTCGTTTTTCCCACAGTTAGTAGCGGGGCCTATTGAACGACCCGACAATCTTTTACCTCAACTCCACGCCGAGCATAAATTCAACACCAATGATTTATACATTGGCTCAAAGCGTATGCTTGCCGGCTTCTTTAAAAAGATTGTGGTTGCCGATACAGTAGCCCCTTATGTCAATTTAGTTTACAACAATGTCAGCGAAGCACAAGGCCTTGCAATCATCATTGCCACCTTGCTTTTTGCGGTGCAAATTTATTGCGACTTTTCAGGTTATACCGATATTGCCATCGGTTGCGCTCGTATTATGGGCTACCGCTTAATGCAAAACTTTGACCGCCCATATTCTGCCCAAAATATACGTGATTTTTGGGCACGTTGGCACATTAGCCTTTCAAGTTGGTTTAAAGATTATTTATACATTCCCTTAGGCGGAAACCGCAAGGGACATTCACGCCAACTTATAAATTTATTGATTGTTTTCTTAATTAGTGGACTTTGGCACGGTGCCGAATGGACCTTTATTTTATGGGGATTGCTACACGGCATTTACCGTATTATAGGAGATGTGACATACAAAAAGCGTAATAATTTATATAAAAAAGCGGGACTGGATGTAAAAAGTCGAGGTGTTAAAATTTTCCGCACAGCAGTAACCTTTATTTTAGTCTGCTTTGCGTGGATTTTCTTCCGCGCAAACAACATTTCCGACCTTTTAATAATACTTAAAAAATTATTCACAACCTTTGGTCTATCATCGGTAGTAAGTGGGCTTGGTCTTACCCTAAATGGTGCACTTATTATAATTCTCGCAATCCTTATAATGATCATTTGCGACCGCAAGCTTACTCTCGCAGACTACCAAACCCAAGGTGGCACAAAGCTTTTAAACGGCACTGGCATATATCTTTTATGGTGTATTATGTTTGCTTGGCTAATACTTTTGGCAGCCAATGGCTCGAGCGCATTTATCTATTTCCAATTTTAGAAGGCGAGGACGAATATGAAAAAAACTATAATAATATCCATTCTCACCATTCTTATTTTAATAGCCCCTTTATGTATAGTAACCGCCACCACTTTAACTGCCCCTTGCCAGTATGATAAAACCTTTTTGGCAGAACTGACTCACAAACACGAAAGACTAAAATCCTTAAATGAAGAAAAAATAGTACTTATAGGCGGTTCCAGTTTGGCCTTTGGTTTAGATTCCAAAAAGTTGGAAGAATACATAAGAAAACCCGTTGTTAACTATGGTTTATATGCCACAATAGGCACAAAAGCCATGCTCGATATGTCGCGTAATTACATAAACAAAGGCGACATAGTGGTAATTTGTCCCGAAACCGACAAACAAACCTATTCCCTTTACTACAACGCTCTCAGTATGTGGCAAGCACTTGATTGTGATTTAAGTATGCTTTGGGATGTCGGCTTTTCTAATCTTGGCAAACTGATTGCTAAAATTCCGGAATTCGCAAAAGAAAAAAATGATTTTATTCGCAAAAACCAGAAGCCGTCGCCTACAGGCATTTACGCCAAAACTTCTTTTAATGAATATGGTGATATCAAGGTATCAAGACCATATAACGAAATGCCCAAATATTACGATGCTTCTATGCCTGTGGCTTTAACCACCGATTTATTGGATAACGATTTCGTCGACTATCTAAACAAATATGCCGCTGAATGTGAACGTAAGGGTGCAAGGGTTTATTTCAGTTTCTCACCTATCAATTCCGATTCAGTTGTTTCTACTAAAGATGAGCAAATCGAATTTTATGATACACTTAAATCAAAATTAAAATTCCCGCTTTTAAGTGATATTGATAATTATATTTTAGATTCCGCCTTCTTTTACGATACCAACTTCCATTTAAACTCAGTGGGCGCCTTACAACGCACTTCACTTTTGGCAGATGATTTAGCAAATATATTAGGCAAAAAAATAGAAACCCAAAAATACGAACCACCTAAACGTCCTAATGATTATTTTGTTAATAGCCCCAACACTGACCCAAACGCAAAATACTTTAAGTTTGACCAAATCAAAGGCGGTCTAGCCATTATCGGTCTTACTAAAATAGGTAAAAACGAAAAAGTCATTACTCTACCAACTAATTATAACGGACAACCAATTTTACATATTAGCGACAATGCGTTTAAGGGTTCTAAAGTTTTAGAGCATATTATCATACCTGAAAATTCCAACATTAAAAACATCGAATTAAATGCTCTTGCCGACTGCCCTGCTCTTCGCATTATCGAGTTACATCTTGCCCCATCCTCATTACCGATTGACCCACGCGTATTCAGTAATGTGTCGACCGAATGTTTTGTTTATATTCCCGACGAAAAATATAGCGAATTTGCTACCGACTACTTTTGGAGCAGTATGATGCAATTTGTAAAAACAACCAGCGAATTATCATAAAACCTTTATATTAAAATTCAACCACCCCATGACCGAAAAAGTCATAGGGTGGTTTTTTATCCTTGTTCTAAAATTTATACAGTTTTTGATGTTAATTACAAATTCCACAACTCTTCAGCGCCTGTCGAAACGGAATAGGCGCCAACTTTAATAATCTCGTCGGCTTCTTCCTTTGTCTCAATCAAGCCACCGGCGATAATAGGAATGTCTACCTTTTCTCCCAATCGGCGAATCGCTTTAGGATTGTTTCCGGGCATTATTTCTATCATATCCGCCTTCGAAGATTTCAAAGTTTCAACCGTTGTGTTAATCGACTGTGAATCTACGATAAAAAATCTTTGCAAAGCGAATATATCAAGTTTTTTCGCAATCTTAATAATATTAGCCCTTGTGCTGATAATGCCGTCCACGCCCTGTTCTTTAGCAAAGCGTATCCCAAATTCATCCTTTCCGATTCCCTCGGCCAAATCGATATGAATAAAAAGCTTCTTTCCCGCTTTGTGCGCTATATTTGCCTGTTCTTTTATATACGAAATATTAGGAATAAGCATAAAAATCATAGACACATCGGATTTTATAGCCTTTATAAAGTCTTCGTTTGTTCGTACTGCCGCAATTATTTTTTTATTCATTATAACACCTTTACGAATCGGATTTATTTAAAGCAAAATTTCAAACTCATTTATTGGCAGTTGCAATTATTTTGCTTCCAAATACATCTTCTATTATAACATCTCCAACCGAAATTGGCAACGACGGATTTGCTTTATTTATAATTTCCATAGCCTCAAAGATTTTATCCTTTGGTATTGGAGAGGCAGTTTTAACAGGGATAATTTCGCCATTTTCACTTCTTACGGTGGTGGTTATTGTGCGAACGGGAGAGATACATTCATTTTCGGCATAGAGTTTACCTCTAGGACAAGCGTTTCCTTTAATGTTTAGTACTTCGCCGTTCTCAATTTCCACCGAAAGACTACATCCAATCGGACACACGATACAGGTTAGTTCTCTTTTCATTTAGTCGCTTCCTCCAACCTAAAGCTTAATTCTTCGCAATTTTCCAAAACACTTTGTTTTAATAAGACTCTTTCCATTTCACCCGGAGCCACTTTGACCTTTTTCTTTGAAAAAATTTGTTTTTCACCGTCATAAACGGCAATAGTCACGTTTCGATATACGTCGGCTACTCTAAAATACACCGCAACGTCGCCTTTTTGTGTTATTCTTTGCGGTACGGTATATCTAATCTTACCATCAGGTTTAATGTTGATATTTATTTTTTCACTTTGGTTTCCAAATATATAATCCGCTGCGCTGATTCCCGCAACCTCAGCCTCTTCGGAAACGAAATCAACCAAATCGTGTACGTGTAAAACGTTTCCACAAGCAAAAATTCCCTCGCAAGAAGTTTGTCTGTTTTGGTCAACAACAGCACCGTTTGTAACTCTATCAAGAGTAACTGAAGCACGGCTCGAAAGTTCATTTTCAGGTATAAGTCCTACCGACAAAAGAAGAGTGTCGCACTTTATAAATTCCTTTGTACTTGGAATTACTTTTCTATTTTGGTCAACCATTGCTATGGTCACACCCTCAACACGCTCTTTACCGTGTATTTCGATGACTGTGTGGCTCAATTTCAAGGGGATATCGAAATCATTGAGACACTGCTCTATATTTCTTGCCAAACCACCCGAATAAGGCATAAGTTCACAAACCGCCTTTACCTTTGCGCCTTCTAGGGTCATTCTTCGCGCCATTATAAGACCAATATCGCCCGAGCCTAAAATAACAACCTCTTTACCGGGCATATATCCTTCCAAATTAACCAACTTTTGCGCTGTTCCTGCGCTATAAATACCCGCAGGGCGAGTACCCGCTATATTAAGCGCACCCTTTGCTCTTTCGCGGCAACCCATCGCAAGAATAACCGCTTTTGCTTTTATTTGGAAAATACCGTCTTGGCAATTTGTTGCTGTGATAACCTTGTCTTCGGTAATATCAAGAACCATAGTGTTTAGCTTATAAGCTATACCGAGTTCCTTTATTTTCTTTTCATATCTCCAAGCATACTCAGGGCCTGTAAGCTCTTCGCCGAATTTATGAAGCCCAAAACCGTTGTGTATACATTGTTGTAAAATTCCGCCGAGAGAGCCGTCTCTCTCCAATATAAGTATGTCCTTAACACCTTTTTCATAAGCCGCAATAGCAGCACTCATACCGGCAGGTCCGCCGCCGATTATAACTAAATCTGTCATTTATTTGCCTCCTACTTTGTTATACCGGTTATAAGTTCTGAATTGCCGCCGCATTTTGTTATTTTCTCGCACGAAACGTTCATTTCTTTTGCAAGAAGTTTAATAATATACGGACTGCAAAATCCACCCTGACATCTTCCCATTTGCGCCCTTGTACGCCTTTTTACGCCGTCAAGGTCGACAGGTTTTGGATTTGTACGTATCGCTTCCAAGATTTCACCCTCGGTCACACTTTCACATCTACAAATTATTCTGCCATATGAGTTATCTTCGCTTATAATTTTATTTTTCTCCTCAATACTCGCCTCTCTAAATTTATGCATAGGTGGTCTTTTGGGGTTGTAGTTTTCTTTTTCAACAAACTCCAGACCTTGCTCCTTCAAAATATCTTTCACCATCAAAGCAATTGCAGGAGAGGCGGAAAGTCCGGGTGACTCAATAGCGGCTACGTTTACAAAACCTTTTTGAGATTTATCCGCACCGAGTTTTCCTTTTTGGAAATTTATCACAAAATCCCCTGTATTGCCTGTGGCACGAAGTCCGCAAAAAGAGGTTATTGTCTTGCCAAAAGGAATACCCTTAACGTTTTCATTAGCCTCTTGCATAACCTTCGCTAAACCATCAGCGGAGGTACTCTTGTCATCCTTATCTTCTATATCAACCGAGGTTGGTCCCGTTAGCAAATTACCATCAACAGTTGGGGTTATTAAGATACCTTTCCCCATTTTTGAAGGAGTACGGAAGATTGTCTTAGAAACAAGATTTCCACATTCTTTATCGAGCAAAATATACTCACCTTTACGCGGATTAATACTAAACGAATCGTCGCCAATCATTCTCGCAATTTTATCGGAATATACTCCCGCTGCATTTATAACGTACTTCGCCTTCACGGTTTCTTTGTTTGAAGCAACCTCGTATCCTCCATCAATTTCATTGATACGACAAACCGCGAAATTTCTTTTCAATTCGACACCGTTATCCATAGCGTTTCCTATTGCCGCAACGGTCAACTCATAAGGACAAATAATAGCCCCCGTTGGCGCGTAAAGGGCGCAAATAACGTCGTTCGAAAGATTGGGCTCTATTTCTTCGAGTTCTTCTTTTTCAACAATTCGAAGTCCTTCGACACCATTTTCTATACCTCGTTGCAAAAGCTGTTCAATCACAGCTTTATCTTCATCATTAAAACCGATTACCAAAGAACCGTTGTTTTTATACTTAACCCCAAGCTCATCGGTAATATCTTTCATCATCTTTGAACCTTGTACGTTCAATTTAGCTTTTAAACTTCCCGCCTTCGCGTCAAAACCTGCGTGTACAATTGCTGAATTTGCCTTTGTGGCACCCATTGCAACATCATTTTCTTTTTCCAAAATACAAACTTTTAGTTCGTATCGAGAAAGTGTCCTTGCAATCATTCCACCAACTACACCTGCGCCTATAATTGCAACATCAAACATACTAAAATCTCCTTTCAAATAAAAAAAAGGCGCACCAAAATAAACCCTTAAGTTTATTTTGATACGTCTCCAAATCTCTGCATCCTTTATATGATACCATAATAATATATCTTTGTCAATTAAAAATTACAGCATAAAAGCAATTAACTAATTTCCTGTAGGTTTGACTAAAATTATCGTTTTTCGATAATTTGATTATTGACAAACGATAATTTTGGTGTTATTATAATGTCATAAAATGGCTTTGGAGGTAATTTTTATGAACAACAAAAAGCAATCACTCACACTATCAATCACCGCATGTTTCATATTTTTAACAATACTTACCGCCCTTTTGTTCTTCGGTCCGTTATTTGCTAAATTATGGTTCGGAGTTTATAGAGGCTGGAGCGAAAGCACTATAAAAGATATGTTAACACTTTTCTCGGCTTGTTTTTATCCGTGTTCCATTTTTGCTTACGTAACACTTTACAGCCTTTTAAAACTTCTTTTCAACATTAAGAACGGCGAAATTTTCATAACCGCCAACGTTAAATATCTTCGACATATTTCTTGGTGTTGTTTCGCAGTTTCGTTTATAACCATTATAGGCGGTATTTTATACATACCATTTATTTTTATTTCGGTAGCGGCAGCTTTTGTCGGTTTATTACTTCGCGTTGTTAAAAACGTTATGCAAAATGCCGTTGAAATCAAAAATGAAAACGAACTCACAATATAAACTGGAGAATAAATATGATTGAAATAGATTTAGACGTTATGTTGGCGATACGAAAAATGACCTCACTCGAACTCGCCGAAAAAATTGGAATCACCCAAGCAAACCTCTCAATTCTTAAAACAGGGAAAGCAAAGGCAATCCGTTTTTCAACCCTTGACGCAATATGCAAGGTACTCGATTGTCAACCGGGTGATATAATTAAATTCAAGGAGTAAAGTTATGGAAAACAATACTACCCCTACCCTCTACCAACCGAAACCAATTTTCGAAATCACTAAATCCGACACCGTTTTTTCAATATTCGCGTGTGTTTTAAGCATTTTCATTTCTGTATTTGGTATTTTCGGCGGATTTTCTTTGGGTTATTTATTATCGGTATTTTTATTTTTCACCTTGTTTACTATTTACTTTAAGAAAAACGTCAAAATAAACTTTTTTGGAATACTTTGCGGAATATTATCGGTTGGTCTAACATCGGTTTTTATTACCACCACAAACCCGAGCGTTCGTTTTTTCGCAATCGGTGTAGGATTTCTTTTAAGCCTTATATTCTACGACAATCTCATAAACGAAGCCTCTAAAGGAAATCGAAAAACCATAGGAATATTTTATTCAGCCTTCTCCTCAGCCGACAACATTGCAATATCCCTAAAATCACTCTTTTCAAACAAAAACAGCAATAAACAAACTGTTGGCAAAGCGCTTGTAGGTTTAGTTTGCGCAATACCCGTATTGATTGTAATTATTCCTTTGCTCATTTCTTCCGACGACGCTTTCAGCGGTATGATGACCAATATTTTCAAAAACACTTCTTCAACAATTATTAAGGTTGTGTTCGGCCT
>JAZORM010000070.1:0-4870 GCA_045656585.1 Acutalibacteraceae bacterium | reverse complement strand
GTAGTAGGTTTCAACAAAAGGCGGAATAACAAAGACATTACCTGCAGAAATATTGTATTCCCTACCCTCTATTTTAAAATAACCCTTACCTGAAACAATAAAATGCAAAAGCCAATGTGTTCTGAGTGCTGGGCCGTAGCTATGCCCTTTTTCACAGTTTTCATAACCAAATCGCATTGGATTTATACCAGTGTAGCCTTTATTTATGATCGTTTCCGAATGATGCATATTTCCATCTCCAAAACAACAAAATGACAAATTATTAACAACATTATAACATTTATATTTTTATGCTGTCAATATATAATTCTTATATAAAACTGTTTTAGGAGGAGTTATTATGAAACTTACTTTTATGGGTGTGGGCAGCACTGTTTTTGCAAGAAAAGTAATTGGCGATTGTATGTGCTCAGAGACATTACGCGACAGCGTATTCGCTTTATATGACATTGATGCCAAGAGACTTGAAGAAAGCCGCGTAATTCTTGAAGCTATGCGCAAAAACAAGGGTGGTTACGGCAAAATAGAATGCTATCACGGCATTGAAAATCGCAAGGATGCTCTTAGAGGCGCCAATTTTGTTGTTAACGCAATTCAAGTTGGTTTTTATGACCCCTGCACAATCATTGATTTTGAAGTGCCTAAAAAATACGGTCTCAGACAGACTATTGCCGACACCCTTGGTATTGGTGGAATAATGCGCGCCCTTCGTACCATTCCTGTTATGAAAGATTTTGCCGACGATATGGCAGAGGTATGCCCCGATGCCCTTTTCTTAAACTACACCAATCCTATGGCTATGCTTACAGGATATATGCTTAGATACACACCTATTAAAACCGTTGGACTTTGTCACAGCGTTCAGGTTTGTTCCGACGGTTTGCTTAACACTCTTGGTATGGAGGATAAATTAGAAGGTAGAAAAGAACTTATCGCCGGAATTAATCATATGGCATGGCTTTTAGAAATAAAGGATAAAAACGGTATAGATCTCTATCCTGAAATAAAATCAAAAATAAATTCAAAACTTAATGACCCCGATTTTAAGGACAAGGTTCGTTTTGATTATATAAAGAATTTCGGCTATTATTGCACCGAATCAAGCGAACATAATGCCGAATATAATCCCTTCTATATTAAATCAAAATATCCCGAGTTAATCGAAAAATATAATATTCCGCTCGACGAATATCCACGCAGATGTATTAATCAGATAAAGGGTTGGAAAGAAGAATATGAAAAGATTTTAAAAGACGGCATAAAAGAACACAAAAGAAGCCACGAATATGCTTCTTGGATTATGGAGTCAATCATTACCAACACCCCTTATCAAATCGGCGGAAATGTGCTTAATACCGATCATTTAATCTCTAATTTACCGCAAGAAGCTTGTGTCGAAGTGCCTTGCCTTGTAAATGGTAGCGGAATCCACCCTTGCAGTGTTGGAGCCCTGCCCGTTCAGTGCGCCGCAATGAATATGACCAATGTTAACGTTCAGCTTTTAACCATTGAGGCAGCTGTAACAGGCAAAAAAGAGCATATCTATCAAGCAGCTATGTTAGACCCCCATACCGCCTCCGAGCTCGATATCGATACCATTAAGAAAATGGTGGACGAACTTATTGATGCGCATGGCGATTATTTGCCAAAATATCATTGATTTTTTACTCCTGTAAAATTCGCGGGTGCACTTTTTTAATAGTGCACCCGGTTTTTTAGCTTATGACGCCTCTTTTAGTTTATTGTTCTCTGCAACACTCTGTGCTGTTTCTAGCATATTTTCTGCAAAAATTGCGTAACCCTTTGTGCTGTCGTCAAGAAGCACGTGCGTCACCGCACCTATAAGCTTTCCATTTTGCAAAATTGGGCTACCGCTCATCCCTTGAACAATACCTCCTGTTTTGTCAATTAATTCGCTATCGGTTACGCTTACAATCATATTTTGTGTTCGCGAATTATAGTTTGATTTTCGAATTTCTATCTTGCAAGAATAGGCTTTTGGTTCACTGCCGTCAACCATACAAACAATCTCGGCATCACCATTTTCAATCTCCTGTTTTAAGCCAATCTCGGTCAAATTTGTGAATTTAAAATCTCCCGTAAATTCTGAATAAACACCCTGTTCACTATTTAAAACGATTTTGCCAAGTGTGTTAAAATCAAACCTACCTTTAAGTTGTCCCGCAGACCCCAGCTTCCCTTTTTCAATAGAAATTATTTGAGCCGAGACAATCTCTCCCGAGTCTACCGTTAAAAGCTTTTTACTTTGGTCATCGCAAACACCGTGACCTAATCCGCACAAAAGATTGGTTGAGGGACTATAAAAAGTCAATGTCCCGATTCCTGCCGAACTATCCTTGACCCAAACTCCTATTTTATATTGTTGGGTATTTATATCTTCTACCGCACAAAAAGATAAATAAATTTTCGTGTTTCCCCGCATAACGCAATAGTCCATTTTCTTCCCTTTTGAGCTTTCTACAATAAAACCTAAATCTTCGTTTGTATAGACGTTTTGACCGTTAACCGAGATGATGTAATCTCCTATTTTCAACCCCGCTTTTTTTGCGGGATTTTGATTTCCGTTGGCTGTGGAAACGCTTGAAATTTCACTAACCAAAACTCCTTTTGTATATATTTTCATACCAAATGCCGTACCCAAAACCGCAACCTGTAAATCGTTTACAATCTCAACTTTCGCCTTAGAAACAGGTATAATCCCGAACGCTTTGAGTTCTACAAAAAAATCGTCGAAAGTCGCGTAATTTCCGTCTGCTCTCGCTAAATTTTCTCCACTATATTTCGCGGTAATTGGCACAAATGAATTTATAGACAACGATTGACCGTTCTTGATTTTAAACTCATTGTCAATCGTATTATTAAGATAAATAATCCCTGAAAATATTAATACACAAGAAACCAAAAATCCAAAAAACAAGAACTTTATAAACTTGTTTATATATTCCAAAAAATCACCCTTAATTAGTTTGCACAAAACGAAAAATTTTAATATTTGTAAAAATTAGATATATTTAAAAATCTTGCTATTTTTTAAAATTTGTGATATGATTATTTTGGTGATATTATTGACAACAATATATTTTGTAAGACATTGTGAAGCGCTCGGAAACCTACAAAGAGTTTTCCAAGGAATAAGCGATTTCGATATAAGCGAAATGGGCGCTAAACAACTTGAATATTTGAAAAAAAGATTTGATGAAATTAAAATCGACAAAGTCTATTCAAGCCCCCTTATACGCGCCTACAAAACGGGATTGGCGGTCAAAGGTGATAAAAATATCCCTATCGAAAAATGCGAAGGTTTAAAGGAACTAGACGGTGGTATTGTTGAAGGAAAACCTTTTTTAGAAACCTTTAAAGCGATGCCTGAACTCGCTGATACTTGGGAAAATCACCCTCAAGATTTCCATCCGCAAGGCGGAGAATCAATGCGTAGCGCTTATGAGCGTATATATAAAACTGTTTTGAATCTTGCAAAAGAAAACCGCGACAAAACAATTGCTTGTACTACCCATGGCGGTGTCACTCGTTGTATTATATGCAGAATCCTACACAATGACATAACCGAACTCAAAAACACTCCTTGGGCTGATAATACTGCTGTTGCAAAGATTACTGTCGATGACAACGATTGTTTAACACTTGAATATTTCAACGATACAAGCCACGTTCCCCCTGAATTATTGCCCAAAAGAAACAAAATTTCAACGTTTATGAAGGTGAAAAAATGATAATAATGTCGGTCGACCTAGGCAAAGCGAGAACCGGAATCGCCGTTTCGGACAATGGCGAAAGTTTCGCTTTTCCAAAGACAGTTATAACCGAATATAATACTGAAAAATTGGTACAAAAGATTGTCGATTGTTCGAAAGAATATGGTGCGGAACTTATAGTCGTAGGACTTCCTAAAAATATGGACGGAAGCCAAGGCGAACGTGCCCAAGAGTGTACCAATATTGGCGAAAAAATCAACAATTTAAGCGGTATTGAGGTTGTAATGTGGGATGAACGTTGCACAACCGTTTCGGCTCATACCGCCCTCAATTTCACCGATACTCGTGGCAAAAAAAGAAAAGCCGTTGTCGATGCGGTTGCCGCTGTAATAATACTTGAAGATTATTTGAAATTTAGAAAAAACAACAAATAAAAAAGATATGAGAGAACAATCTCTCATATCTTTTTTCTTTTACAAACTAGATAAAATATCATCAATTTCGTAAAATTTTCCTTCATATCTATTATGAAGATTTTTATTACTTTTTTGATTAACCGCAAATACCTGACCGCTTGAATAAAGTATTGCAATTTTTATATTTTTATCTATTTTCTCTATGAAATGCCTTTTTATTTGTTTATAGAGCGGGTCTTTAATTTTAAAAATTTGGGGAATTTCCAAAGACGAAGAACAACAAAGTAAATCGCAAAGAATCTTCTCCCTCAAAATTTGTTTATCGCATTTAGAACTAAAGAATTCATAAAACTTTTCAGCATATTCAGTAAGTCGCATTTTTTGAGCGTTTAAAGAATTCCCAAAGCGGTCAAAAATATCGAAAGGTGATATCTCGACTTCCTTTGTCAAATATTCCAAAGTATATAAAAATCTTCCGCTGTTATAAAGTCTATCCACCGCATCCTCGCATTTTTTCAGCCTTTTTATTTCATCGGCGGAAAGATATGGCGTTGAAGTCACCTCATAAGGAGGCTCATCTATAAAGGTACAAGGATATTTTTCAAAATTTTCACGCATATCCGCGCCATAAAGAAGTTTCAAAAATCCCATTTGGAGCATATGTGCGTTAAGCGAATATCCTATATTAAAGCTATTTTTAAAACTTTCAAAATCCTCGCC
>JAZORM010000069.1:0-10637 GCA_045656585.1 Acutalibacteraceae bacterium | reverse complement strand
GAAAGCCGTCGCGGTGGCGGTGGATATATTAAAATCCGCCGTGTAACTTTTCAAAATACCTCGGCGCTTATGCATATTATAAATTCAATAGGGGAGCATATCGACCCGCTTACAACACGAATAGTTATTGAAAACTGTCTTGAGGCTGGGATTATTGATAAAAAACAAGCCGACCTTATGTGTGCGGCGGTTTCTAATACCGTTATGCAAAGTGTACCTACCGTTTTGCGCGATTCTTTACGCGCCGCTTTGTTAAAACAAATGCTATTATCACAGATTTAAGGAGAATTGTTATGCTTTGTGAAAAATGTGGAAAAAACAATGCAACAACACATATAAAAACCGTTGTGAATGGTGTGACAAGAGAATATAATCTTTGCGAATCTTGTGCCGCGGCGCACGGATATACTACCAATACTTTGACAGGTATGTTGGCATCTATGTTTGGCGATTACGGAAAACACGAAAACTTGGCACCAAGTGTTACCTGTTCGGTTTGTGGTTCGGCTTTTAGAGATATTGCAAAAAGCGGTAAGGTTGGTTGCGCTGAGTGTTATAAAATCTTTTATCAAGACCTTTTACCATATCTTAAAAGGGTACACGGTAGCGTTAGTCATATTGGAAAAGTGCCTAATAGTGCGCCTTTGGCGGTTGTGAATAACGCTCCGACTATAGAACAGTTGAGAAACGAACTTAGCCGTCTAGTGACCGAAGAAAACTACGAACAAGCGGCGGTTGTTCGTGATAAAATAAAGGAATTGGAGGCGGATAAAAATGAGTAATTGGTACAAAAGTTTAGAAACAAATAATGATATTGCGGTTAGCAGCAGAATTAGACTCGCTCGAAATCTTCGAGATCTTCCGTTTCCTGCAAGAATGACTAACGAGCAAAGAATAGAACTTAATAATCGAGTAAAGGAAGCGATTTTAGGAAGTAATACACCTTTTGCAAAAACGCTGAAATTTATCGATATGCGAGACGTTCCCGAAACCCAAAAGTTTGCGATGGTTGAACGCCATATTATAAGTCCGGAATTTGCAAACAAAAATCAACCAACAGCTATCATACTGTCGGGTGATGAGAGCATAAGTATTATGATAGGAGAAGAGGACCATCTCAGAATTCAGGTGATTTTGGGCGGACTTAATCTTCAAAAAGCTTATGATATCGCTGAACAAATTGATACCCTTTTACACGATTCGCTCCATTTCGCTTTTGATTCGAAATTGGGATTTTTGACTGAGTGTCCTACAAACCTTGGAACAGGGCTTCGCGCGTCAGTAATGCTTCATTTACCTGCTTTAGAGTGGGCAAAAGAGATTGAAAGCCTTGGAAATTCGATTGGAAAAATTGGTTTTACTGTTAGAGGGCTTTACGGCGAAGGGTCAAAATCTTTGGCGTCTTTATACCAAGTTTCAAATCAAATAACATTGGGACTTAGCGAAAAGAACGCTCTCGATAATCTAACTATTATTACAAATCAACTAATCGAAAAAGAAATAGAATGTCGAAACACTCTTAATAGACTTGAAGTTGAAGACAAGTGTTTTAGAGCGCTTGGGATTTTGCAAAATGCCCGAATTTTAACAAGTAATGAAATGATGAATTTGCTATCCATTGTTAAACTTGGGCAAAGTATGGGCATACTTGAAATTAAAGGCTCACCCATAGAAATTTTGGTTGAGGGTCAACCGTATATGTTGTGCGGTAAGTACGGTATTTTAGAGCCGTATGACCGCGATATTCAACGAGCTAATATGGTTAGAGAAAGATTAAATTGAAGGAGAAAATATGAAATATAATTTTAACGGATTTACCGCAAAGGCCAATGAAGCGTTAAATTCGGCGATAAGTTCTGCCGAGTCGCTTGGACATACTTATGTCGGAAGTGAGCATTTGCTTTTAGGGCTTTTAAGAATAGGCGGTGGTGTTGCTTCGGTTGTGCTTGAGAAAAACGGTGTTAACGCCCAAAAGATTGAGCAACTAATTCGTTCGCAAATCGGTAGCGGAACGCCGACAAAGCTTTCACCCGATTATTTCACACCGCGCGCAAAACGTGTTATAGAATCGGCTATGAGCGGTTGTAACAGCTCGGGTAAAAAATACGTTGGTACCGAGCATTTGTTACTCGGAATTTTAAGTGATGGCGACAACTATGCAATTCGCTTTTTAGGAGAACTTGGTGTCGACGTTGCGGGATTAACTGCAGGCGTTTTAAAAGCTTCGGGTATGGAAATGAACGCAAATATAGGTTCAAACTCGCAAAAGCCAAAGGATACTAAAACTCCAACCCTCGAAAAATACGGTCGCGATCTAATAAACGAAGCAAAAACAGGCAAGATTGACCCGGTTATCGGTAGAGAGACCGAGGTTGAGCGAATTGTTCAAATTCTTTGTCGAAGAACTAAGAATAACCCTTGCTTAATTGGTGAACCCGGTGTTGGTAAAACGGCGATTATTGAAGGTTTGGCGCAACGAATTGTGGATAAAAAGGTCCCTGAAATACTTGAAAACAAGCGACTTTTCACCCTTGATCTTACGGGTATGGTTGCGGGTACTAAATACCGCGGTGACTTTGAAGAGAGAATAAAAGCGGTTATTGATGAGGTTGTGAAATCTAAAGACGTTATACTCTTTATTGATGAAATCCACACAATAATCGGCGCGGGTTCGGCAGAAGGGTCGACCGATGCGGCAAATATTCTAAAGCCGTCGTTGGCGCGTGGAGAATTTCAACTCATAGGCGCTACCACTATTTCGGAATACCGCAAAAATATCGAAAAAGACTCGGCGCTTGAACGCCGATTCCAACCTGTAAACGTTTTAGAGCCTAGCGAAGAAGATGCGATTTTGATTTTGAAAGGTCTTCGTGATAAGTATGAGGCGCATCATAAGGTGGAGATTACCGATTCGGCGATTGAAAGCGCGGTTAAACTTTCAGCAAGGTATATAACCGACCGTTTCTTGCCTGATAAGGCGATTGACCTTATTGATGAGGCAGGGTCTAAAGTTAGGATTACTAACTGTGAGATCCCCGATTCGCTAAAACGTCTTGAGTCACAAATCGAAAACACTCAATGTGAAAAAGATGAGGCTATAAATTCTCAAGAGTTTGAAAAAGCGGCTTCGCTTCGTGATAAAGAAAACACTTTAAAGCAAAAATATGAAGCTGAAAAAGAAAAATGGCAAAATGAGAATATTCACTCGGGCGGCAAGGTGACCGAAGAAAGTATTGCAGAGATTGTCTCGAGTTGGACAGGGGTTCCTGTTGTTCAATTAACCAAGGAAGAAAGCGCGAGACTTTTAAATCTTGAGCAAGAACTCCACCAAAGAATTGTTGGTCAAAACGAGGCCGTTGTGGCTGTGGCAAAGGCTATTCGTCGAGGTCGAGTTGGTCTTAAAGACCCTAAAAGACCGATTGGCTCGTTTATTTTCTTGGGTCCTACGGGTGTTGGTAAAACCGAGCTTTGTAAAGCACTTGCTACTGCTATGTTCGGCGATGAAAATATGATGATTCGCCTTGATATGTCGGAATATATGGAAAAGCATACTGTGTCGCGACTTGTTGGCTCTCCGCCCGGATACGTTGGCTTTGAAGAGGGCGGACAATTAACCGAAAAGGTTAGAAGAAATCCATATTCAGTGGTGCTTTTTGATGAGATTGAAAAGGCTCATCCCGACGTTTTTAATATGCTTTTGCAAATTTTGGAAGACGGTATTTTGACCGATAGCCAAGGTAGAAAGGTCGATTTTAAAAATACTGTGATTATTATGACCTCGAATGTTGGCGCCAGGCTTATTACCGATAAAAAGGTTAGTTTCGGTTTTACTGAAAACGACGATTCTAACCGCGACGTTAAAGAACTTGTGTTGGCGGAGCTTAAAAACACCTTCCGTCCTGAGTTTTTGAACCGTGTTGATGATATAATCGTTTTCTCAAAACTTACTAAAACAGAGATTGAACAAATTGCTGAGAAGATGCTCGAAAACCTGTCTCAAAGGGTTGAAAATCTTAATATTACGCTAGAGTTTGAGCCTTCGGTTAAGTCGGCTTTGGCGGATAAAGGTTTTGATGCGGTGTATGGTGCCAGACCTTTGCGCCGAGAGATACAAAACAAAATCGAAGACGCGTTTAGCGAGAAAATTCTTTCGGGAGATATCAAAAACGGCGACAAGGTTTTGTGTGATTTTTGTGATGGAGAATTTGTCTTCACAAAATCTTGACGCTAAAGAAGAGGTGTGCTACAATATATTTTGTAGCATACCTTTTACTTTTTGGAGGAATGTAAAATGGCAAGATATTTCAAATGTGAGCTTAATAAACCTGCACTTTCTTACAAATGTGGGGAGAATATCCGATTTGAAATTACGGCACGTGAAAGATGTCAAAATATATATTGCAAATATGTCCATTGGGAACTTAGAACTGATGATGGAAAGAAATTAAATGGTTTAGGCAGTTGTTCGGCTGAGTATCCGCTTGTTATTGAAACCACCCTTGAAAGACCTGGTTTTGCTCATTTGGTTTGCAGAGCAATGGATCAAAGTAATGAACCTGATGGCTCCTTTGAACAGCTTGATGCGGGTGCGGGTGCTGATGTAGAAAAAATTGAGTATCACGATACAATTCCTGAAGATTTTTACGACTATTGGAAATCGGTGGAAGAGCTTATTGCCAATACCAAAGCCGAAGTTTTAATGTGCAAAGAATGGCAAACTTCTCAAAAAGGATTTAAAACTTATGATATACGTGTTAAAACTCCCGAAGGCAGACCCGCATCCTTTATTGTGACAATTCCTGAAGGGGATAAAAAATGTTCAATGAAGGTAATATTTATTGGATACGGCGCGCATCCTGCTTACCCCCATTATAATGAGGGTGTAATTACCGCTGTTATTAATCCACACGGTATAGAAAACGATTTGCCTTCGGTAGAACTTGCCGAAAAATACAAGGATGAACTTTATGTCGGCTACGGCTTTTCTGATGAAGAAAATAAATCCAATATGACTACATATTGGCGCGGCATGGTGATTCGTGCTTTAATGGCTGTTAAGTATCTTAAAACCATTGAAGAATGGGACGGCGAAACAATTATTTTGGCAGGTGGAAGTCAGGGTGCTTTTCAGGCGGCTAGTGTGGCGGCGCACACCGATGGAATAACACTTCTTCAACTTGACATACCAGGTTTTTGTGATTTTGGCGGCAAAAACATGGGATATCTTAGGGATTGGCAACCCGAGTATGCCCAGGGACTTCGTTATTACGATGTTGTGGCGCAAAGTAAGTTTATTAAATGTCCCGTTACTATTACCGCATCATTAGGTGATTATATTTGCCCACCTTCGGGTGTTATGGCACTTTATAATAATATTGAAACTGAAAAGCATTTGACCTTTACCCAAGCTGCAACACATGGCTATCGACCACATGAATGGATTCAATTTGCTATATATTCGGGTCAAGTTCAAAAGGGCAAATACCGCCATTTTAAAGGCAATGAATATGAAGTTTTAGATATTGGATATGACAGTGAAAGAGCCGAAGAATTGGTGATTTACAAAGCACTTTACGGTGAAGGAAAAATCTGGATACGCAAAAAAAGTGAATTTTGCGGTATAGTAGAGCGTGACGGCAAGGTGTTTAAAAGATTTGAGTTTATAGGATAATAAAAAGACTCCCTAAGGGAGACACTTCGTAAAGAAGTTGTCTCCCCTTTTTTCTCGCTCTTTTAGTAAATTTAGTAAAATTAGTATTGACAAACTAAAATCACTATGATATTATAATAGTAGTAAGGGGGAACGCTAAATGAAAAAGGAAGTTATTTTAAATATTGATGAGGATATTTTATTAAGGTTTAACATGGCATTGCAGTTAAATAATGAAAATAGTGAAGATGTGTGCGAATCGTTTATGAAGAAATATTTTTTAGAAAGTTTTTCAAAAGAAGCAAACGGTTATAGCAGTAAAGAGGTTTCTGTGCAATCTTCACAAGATAATTATTTTGGTAAAGCATTAAGCAAAATTAGTAAGTGGGCAAATAAGCCACATCAAATTAACTATAAAATCCTTCGGGCTTATTTGCAACTTGCTGATGAATTAGATAATGTTAGATATGAAAACTTAATGCTACGTTGTAGTAGTGAAGAAAGACACTATGATGTGTATGTATCTACATTCCGTTCTAACTTTGACCAAATGAAATTCGACGCAGAAAAATCGCACGGCAAAGTTTTCGTTGTAGACGAAAATAATGTTGTAACATTGTGGGATTATGTTGCTGATGAAGTTAAAAAATATAAAAATGATTTTCTCAAACTACATTCAACTGATATAGGTTATATCAATGAACCACACAAACAGGAAGTTGTTCGGCGAACCAACGAAAAAGGAACCGATCATTGTTCAATTAAGTATATAATGAGATGTACTTATTGTAAGCACGAATATCCCGCCAATAGCACAGATATTTTTCAAAAAAAATGTCCTAATTGTCAAGGCGGCGCTGTTATGGGTGAAAAGTGAATGTTTATATTTTATCTATTCGAAGTGTACATACTCGGCGCGTTTTTTAAATGCTTGTTTTATGGGTTAATTTTGTTTGGAATTTGTTGGGCGTTATACAGATTTTATCATTACAAAAAAGCAGCGTATGTATTAGATAATATAGGTAATATTGTTAAGATTGAGTTTGTGAAACCAAAACGGAAGTATAAAACCGTATACGAGGAAACCGGTTATTCGTATAATTGGCGGTACTATACAACTCATTACAAAGCTAAACGAGTTGCAAAGCCCTTAGTATACAAGGGCACTGCGTTCTTCAAGAATGGCAAAACTCTTAAATTTCAAATAGTTGAAAACTCTGAAACTTATAGAAGAATAATAGACAGAGTTGCATAAATTGAACTGAAACATAGTAGATAGAATACTCAGACCGAAATTGGTCTGGGTATTATCTTTTATAATGAAAATGACACTTTCGATTTGAAAGTGTCATAGTGGGTTACACACTTTAAAAAGTGTGTAACAGCAAAAGCGGCATAGCCAAAGGCTACACCGCTTAAACGTATATCAATTATTCAATCTAGATACAAGAGCCACCCCTTGGGGCAACTTCTTTACGGAGGGTGCCCCAAGGGGAGCCTTTTTTACATATTTAATAATGACGTATTTACCTTCGAAAAAAATTGATTTTAATAATACGGTATGCTACAATAAGCGTAGTATACCGCTTTATTTTGGAGGTTTTGAAAATGGCAAGATATTTCAGATGTGTTACCAATAAAAATCCGCTTTCATATAAGTGTGGAGAAAATATACGTTTTGAGATTTTTGCGCGTGATAAATGCCGCAATGTTGAGTGCGGCAGTTTTAATTGGGAACTTAAAACCGATGACGGCAAGAACGAGAGTGGCGTGTCAAGCTGTACCGCAACAAACCCTTTTGTTTTAGAAACAACGCTTGAAAAACCCGGCTTTGTTCACCTTATTTGTAAAGCCGTGACCGATGATGATACCGCTGACACAAGCTTTGAGGTACTTGATGCAGGTGTTGGTGCCGAGGTTGAAAAAATTGAGTATCACGATGAAATACCAAATGATTTTTGCGAGTATTGGGAAAAAATTGAAAAGCTGATTGAAGATTTTCCAATAGAATCTGAAATTTTTCAAGAACTGCCTGCGCAAAATGGTTTTAAAGCATATGATATGAGGGTGAAAACTCCCGAAGGAAGACCTGCTTCGTTTGTTATGACCGTGCCTAAAGCGGAAGGGAAATATCCGGTTAAAGCAATTTTTATGGGTTATGGAGTGAATCCCGCTTTCCCAATTTATAATGAAGGGTATATTACTGCATATTTTAATGCTCACGGAATAGAAAATCATTTAACTAAGTTAGAAATTGATGAAAAGTATGGCTGTGAACTTAAAGATGGTTACGGTTTCGAGGACGATAAAAATGCCTCTAATATGACTACCTATTGGCGTGGGGTTATGATACGCGATTTAATCGGTGTAAAATACCTTAAAACACATCCGCTTTGGGATGGCGAAACACTTGTGATAGCAGGTGGAAGCCAGGGTGCTTTACAAGCGACAACTGTTGCCGCTCATACAAAGGATGTTACGTATCTTGAAATAGGTATTCCGTGGTTTTGTGATTTAAACGCTGTGTCGCAAGGGTATATGCGTGGATGGCGACCGAATTTTGCCGAAGCGCTTCGTTATTTCGATACTGCGGCGCAGGGAAAATTTGTAAAATGCCCTGTGAAAATCACTGCAGGTCTTGGCGATTATGTTTGTCCGCCATCGGGTGTTATGGCGCTTTATAACGGCATTAAAACCTTAAAGACAATAACCTTTACTCAAGCCGCTACCCACGGATATGCGCCAAATGAACGAGACCTATATACTTTGAATTTTGACCCCAAAAACCCAAGCGGAGAATTTAAAAAGGGAATTTACCGCCATTTTAAAGGTAATGAATACGAGGTTTTAGATATTGCGCTTGACTGTGAAACCTTGGAAGAAAAGGTGGTTTACCGCGCACTTTACGGTGAACAAAGACTTTGGATAAGACCTAAAACAGAGTTTTGCGATTTTGTTTTCAGAAACGGCAAGGTACAAAAAAGATTTCAGTTTGTGAAGTAAAAAACGGAAGGATTTTTCCTTCCGTTTTATGCTATTTTCCGTTTTTTGTTTAATATTCTCGATTTTTTTATTTGTTTGACTTAGGTATATACGTTTGATATACTAAACTTATAAATTGAACTTTGGGTGGTTTTATGAAGTATAAAATATATGAAAGTTTCGACAAAAACTTATTCCAAAATCCAGAGCAAAATAGCAGTGTAATGTATTGCTGGTCGTGGCAGGCACAGTTATCAAAAGAAGAAATAGACCGCCAACTTGAAGATTTTTGTAAGGCGGGGATAAAGGGAGTATATGTACTTCCTATTCCTAAAAACTTCAGAGGACAATCAGGGGAGTTTTATTTAGACCCTGAATACCTTACCGAAGGCTTTTTTGAGTATTTGGATTATGCTTGTAAAAAGGCTGATTCTCTTGGTATGCAGCTATGGTTTTACGATGAGGGCGGTTGGCCTTCGGGCGGAGCTTGTGGAAGAACCTATGCGCAAAACCATGAGGCTTTGGAAACCATGCTTCAACATCGCAATATTTCCGTTAAAGCGGAGGAAAAATATACAGCACCCAAAGGTGTTTATGCTTATTTAAACGGTGAAAAAATTGATGGATCTTTTGTTGCGAAATGTGATACCGAGATTGATGAGTATTTTATAGCACAATGGGATAATTATCGTCCTTGTCGAGTTGATTCTACTAACCGTAGTGTTACCGATTCCTTTATAAATAACACCTACGAAGAGTATTATAAGCATTTGGGTCATTGGTTTGGAGAAAAGGTTCCACTTATGTTCAATGACGAGCCAAGCGTTGTAAGAAATATGATTCCAAAAGGATTCTTTGAAATATTTAAAAATAAATACGGTTTCGATGCTTATGAACATCTGCCTGCAATTTATGATAAAGCTAATATAAAAACCAAGAAAGATGTTGAGGCGAGAATTGGTTACGCACGTATTTTGGGTGAACTTTTTTGCAAGAATTACTGCGATCCGATTGTAGATTGGTGTAAAAATCACGGTATTTCTTTTGGCGGACACCTTGACCTTGACCACTTTCTTGAAACCTCGATAAATCACGTTTATTTTAGTGCATTGGAAGCGCTTAGACATTTCGATATTCCGGGTGTTGACGTTATTTGGCAACAAATAAGATATCCAAAGGACAATCGTGTTCCCGTTGCGGAAGGGTGCCATTTCTTCCCAAGAGTCGCTTCCTCGGCGGCGAGACAATGCGGAAAAGCTTTTGCTCTTACAGAAACCTTTGCGGTATTTGGCGACGCTAAAACACTTGACGAAATGCGCTATGTTGTAAACTTCCAAGCAATTCGTGGAATAAATATTTTCAATTTTAACAGCATTAACTACGCACTTACTATGAATAATGGCAAACGTGATTCAGGAGGATTCCAAAGTGTAAAACCGGGATTTTTCCACCTTAAAAGTATAAATGATTATACCGAGCGTTTGTGCTATTTGATGAGAATAGGAAAGCCTGTAATAGACACCGCTTTGTACGTGCCTTATGCGGATTTGTGGGGTACTCAAGAAGATGCTAAAAATATGGCTATCAATTATAACAGCAAAGGCAAAGAACTTGAGGCAAAACAAATACCTTTTGACCTAATTGATGATTACGGCATTTTAAACGCCGAAGTTACCGAAAACAGCCTAAAGCTTGGTGATGCGGTTTATAAATCTATAGCAGTACCCGAGTGCAAATATATGCCACAAGAAGTGAAGGAAAAAGTTAAGCCGTATATCAGTGATGGCACACCTCTTATCAATACAAAATCTTCAGCGCTTCGTCCAATGGTTAGAGAATTCTCGGGCGGAAAGCTTTATTTCTTGTTTAACGAAGGCTTTGAAACGGTTGAAGAAACTTTGGATATTAAGGGAAAATATCTATACAAACTTGATATTGGGAGCGGACATATCTATAAGGCTAAAAAGGCTGACGTTAATCTCACTTGGGGTGAAATAGCGGTATT
>JAZORM010000068.1:0-9536 GCA_045656585.1 Acutalibacteraceae bacterium | reverse complement strand
GGTGTTGGCAGATTAAACGTTTTGGTTCTTCCGCTTTGGTTTGTAATATCAGAATCGATAACGGTTATGTTTGGGTATTCGCCTTGGAAGATGGTGACCTTGGCGTTTTTTACGGGGTATAGGGAACGGATGGTTGTGACTATGCCGATAATACCACCTGTTGTTTGCGACTCCTTAGAAACTGCAAGAGCGGGAACGGCGGTATCTTTTTTTGTTGAGTTATACATTTTGAGCATTTCTGACTTGTATTTTTCAATCATATTTTTATCCATTAAATCACCTCTTATCAGTTTATGCTAAAAGCTAAAAAAGGTGAAAATAATTATTGAAAAAAAGAACTTTGATGGTATAATAGAGATAGAAACATAAAAAGGAGTGTTTTTTATGGTGATTCTTGAAAATGAAGTTTTACATGTTGAAATTAATGAAAAGGGTGCCGAAGTTCGCAAACTTCTTTGCGAAGGAAAAAATCGTGTTTGGACAGCTGATCCTAAATATTGGGGAGACGTTTCTCCCGTACTTTTCCCAATTTGTAGCCGTCTTCGTGAGGGTTATTTCACCTATGAAGGCAAAAAATACGAAATGGGTATGCACGGCTTTGCGAGAGATCAAGAGTTTGTAGTTGAAGAAAGCACGCCTATTTCAGCAACATTTTTACTTAAAGATAACGAGGAAACCTTGGCTGAGTATCCTTGGCATTTTGAATTCCGTGTAACCTATACTTTGCGTGGAAATTGCCTTGATACCACCTATGATATTAGAAACAAATCAGACAGCACAATGTACTATTCGGTTGGTGCTCACGAAAGTTATTATTGCGAAAACGGAATTGAAGATTACGATATTATTTTTGAAAGAAATGAAACTCTTTATAACGTTACTTATGATGACAAGAGTGTTCCTTGTACAAGACATATAATGCTTAAAGACAGCAACGTTTTGCCTCTTTATGAACATTATTTTGAGATTGATTCTATTATTTTCAAGGATGTTAAATCTCGTTTTGCAACAATTAGAAACCGAAAAACAGGCGAATGTTCATCGGTTAAATTTGATGGTTTCGATTATCTTCTTTTGTGGCATAAACCCGGTGCAAATTATATTTGTTTCGAGCCTTGGGCAGGTATTTGCGCTTCAAACGGCGGTGTGACCGATATCACTAAAAAAGAAGGTATCTTAAAACTTGAAGTCGGCGAAAAGAAAATTTTCAACCACTCGGTTTATTATGAAAATTAAATGAATATGTAACAAAAAACCTCTCGTTTTAAAAACGAGAGGTTTTGTTTTGTTCTTATTTTGCTTGGGTTTCACAGTATAGACAACGGTAAACGCGATTTTCTTTATCAGTTAGGTTGAATATATGTGGAAGTTCTTGCTCTGTTTGGCTGATGCAACGAGGATTTTTACAGGTAATAACGTTGGTGAGTTTTTCGGGTAAAGCGATACTCTTTTTTTCTTGTGTTTTACCGTTTTTAATGATGTTAACGGTGATATCAGGGTCTACGTAGCCTAAAATATCGGTGTTAAGTTCGATGTCTGCATCGATTTTAATGATATCCTTTTTGCCCATTTTTCTACTTGGAGCGTTGTTGATAAGCGCTACCGAGCAATCGAGTTCTTGAAGCTTTAAAAGGGTATAAATTTTCATACCTTTTCCTGCGGTTATATGGTCGAGAACTATACCGTTTTTGATTTCGTCAATTGTCATTATTCTACCTCCAAAAGCATTAGGATAAGAGCCATTCTCATAAATTTGCCGTTGAGCACTTGCTTGAAGTAACAAGCGCGTGGATCGTTGTCGATAGCAACGCTGATTTCGTTAACACGGGGAAGGGGATGGAGAATGCTTAAATCAGCCTTTGCATTATCGAGCTTTTCAGGGGTGAGAATATAACTGTCACGAAGGCGTAAGTATTCTTCTTCGTTGAAGAAACGTTCACCTTGAACGCGTGTCATATAAAGTATGTCGAGTTCGGGCATTGCAGCTTCGAGATCGGTAGTTTCTACGAATTCGAAGTTTTCCTTTTTGAGTTCTTCTTTTACGTAATCGGGGAGTTTTAATTCGTTTGGAGAGATAAGTACAAACTTAATGTTATCATAACGGCGAAGGGCGGTTATGAGAGAGTGTACAGTTCTTCCGAACTTGAGGTCTCCGCAAAAACCAACGGTTAAGTTGTTGAGACGGCCCTTTTCGCGTTTGATTGTGAGAAGGTCGGCAAGTGTTTGGGTTGGGTGGTTGTGACCGCCGTCACCCGCATTGATAACAGGGATTGTAGCGTTCATAGAAGCTACGAGCGGAGCACCTTCTTTTGGGTGGCGCATAGCAATAATATCAGCGTAGCAAGAAACAACCTTTGCGGTATCAGCAACGCTTTCGCCCTTTGATGCGGAACTGCTTTTAGCCTCGGAGAAGCCTAAAACATTACCGCCAAGTTCGTACATAGCGGCTTCAAAACTGAGTCTGGTACGGGTTGAGGGTTCAAAAAACAAGGTTGCCAACTTTTTGCCCTTGCATTTTTCGCTATATTTTTGGGGATTGTCGATAATATCATTAGCGGTTGCGAGTAAATTGTCAATTTCCGCTACTGAAAGTTCGGCAATATCAAATAAACTTCTCATTTGTATCGACCTTTCAATTATTCTTTAGCACCGTTTACAGCAAGGTAATTCTTGATGCGTTCAACGTTTTCACGGTTCTTTTCATCTTCTTCTAAGTATTCGATAATGTCGTAAACGTCAACAACTGAGTATACAGGGAAACCGAATTCTTCGCCAACTTCAGCCATTGCGCTCTTTTCGGTTTTGCCCTTTTCTTTGCGGTCTACCATAACGAAAGTAGCGGCAACCTTTGTACCCTTAAGACCTGAGAGGATTTCCATACTTTCGCGGATTGCGGTACCTGCGGTGATAACGTCTTCAACGATAACGATTTCTTCGCCTTCTTGTGGCTTATAGCCTACGAAAACGCCGCCTTCACCGTGGTCCTTTTCTTCCTTACGGTTGAAGAAGAAAGGAACGTCGAGTCCGTTTTTAGCGAGTGCTACAGCAACTGAAACTGCAATCGGGATACCCTTGTATGCAGGACCGTAGAGAACGGTCTTTTTGTCGCCAACCTTTTCAAAATATGCTTTAGCGTAGAATTCGCCGAGTTTGCAAATTTGTTCGCCTGTTTTAATATCGCCTGCGTTTATGAAGTAGGGGATTTTTCTACCTGACTTTGCTGTGAAATCGCCAAACTTTAAAACGCCTGCTCCTTCCAAAAATTCAATAAACTCTCTTTTATAGCTTTCCATTTTAATTCTCCTTTTAATTCCGAATTATTTTTATCCTATAAACTCATCACAGCATCTTTGATATGCAGCTACGGGGTCAGCGGCAGCGGTAATAGGACGACCTACTACGATGTAGTCACTACCGATTTTCTTGGCTTCGGCAGGGGTCATAACACGCTTTTGGTCGCCGATATCGCCATCAGCAAAACGAACACCGGGAGTAACGGTCAAGAACTCTTTACCGCAAGTGTCGTGAACCTTACCTGCTTCCAATGGAGAACAAACAACACCGTCAAGACCTGCAATTTTTGCATTGTTTGCGTAGTGCATAACAACCTTGTCGATGGGTTCTTTAATAAGAAGGTCGTTTTCCATTCTTTCTTGGTCGGTTGAGGTGAGCTGTGTTACAGCGATAAGGAGCGGTCTTGTACCGTCGGGACGGGTGAGTCCTTCGAGTGCGCCCTCCATCATAGAGATAGTGCCGCCTGCGTGCAAGTTTGTCATATCAACGTCAAGGCGTGAAAGCACAGCCATTGACTTTTTAACAGTGTTTGGAATATCGTGGAGCTTTAAGTCCAAGAAGATTTTGTGGCCACGAGCCTTGATTTCCTTTACGATTGCAGGACCTTCAGCATAGAAAAGCTCCATACCGATTTTTACAAAAGGCTTAACCCCTGTAAACTTGTCCAAAAATTCGAGTGTTGCTTCTTTGCTTGCGAAGTCACAAGCGATAATTACGTCCTTACCCATTATGAGCGCCTCCTATAATTTCAGTTAAACTATTTATTTTGTATTTTTCCATAACTCGCGGTAAATCTTCTATGATTTTCTTACAAGCGTAAGGCTCAACAAGATTTGCAGCACCCACTTGTACAGCGGTAGCGCCTGCGAGCATCATTTCTATAACGTCCTCAGCGGTTGAAATACCACCCATACCGATAATCGGAATTTTTACTGCATCGTATACTTGGTAAACCATTCTGAGCGCTACAGGTTTTATAGCAGGACCCGAGAAGCCACCCATTTTGTTTGCCAAGATTGGTTTTCTGCGGTTTAGGTCAATTCTCATACCCAAAAGTGTATTTATAAGGCTTAGACCGTCGGCACCTTCAGCTTCACACGCCTTTGCGATTTCGACAATGTCGGTAACGTTTGGAGAAAGTTTTATAAACACAGGTTTATCGGTCACTTTTTTAACCGCTTTGGTCACTTCTGCGGCATTTTTTGCGCTTGTGCCAAATGCGAGACCGCCACCGTGAACGTTGGGGCAAGAAATGTTTACTTCAAACCAACCGATTTGGTCTTCACCGTTTAATTTTTCGCAGGTGTAAGCATAGTCCTCAACCGAGAAACCGCTAACGTTTGCCATAACGGGTTTGTGAAAACATTCGCGAAGCTTTGGCAATTCTTCGCTAATAACGCGTTCAACACCCGGATTTTGAAGACCTACCGAGTTGAGCATACCCTCGGCGCATTCAGCGATACGAGGAGTGGGGTTGCCGAAACGTTCGTCACGTGTTGTGCCTTTGAAAGAAAAGGTTCCGAGACAGTTTATATCATAAATATTTGCGAACTCGTAGCCGAATCCGAAAGTTCCGCTTGCGGGGATAACAGGATTATCGAGTTTAATTCCGCTTAAAATTACACTTGTATCTACCATACGATTTCCTCCCTATATAGCACAGGTCCGTCTTTACAAATACGTTTATTGCCGTATTTGGTTTTACAACTACAACCCATACAAGCACCAAAGCCACAACCCATTCTTTCTTCAAAACTGTATTGACCGCTGGTTTTTGCTACTGCTTCAATAGCCTTAAACATAGGCATTGGTCCACAGGTGAAGAAATAGGTGTAGTCGATGTCCATAGCGTCGGTGACAAAGCCTTTAACACCGTAACTGCCGTCAACAGTTGTAACAATAACGTTTACGCCAAGTTGCTTGAAAGCGTCTTCGTAGAAGATTTCATCTTTAGTGTTGAAACCTAAAATAACAGTTGGGGTTTTGCCCATTTTGAGAAGTTCTTTGCAAAGGTTGTACATTGGCGGAATACCAACGCCACCGCCGATGAGCAAAGGCTTGTCTCCCGCTTTTTCGGGATTGAAGCCATTGCCAAGACCGACGAGAACGTCGAGCTTTTCGCCTTGTTTCATATTTGCCATTTGCTCGGTGCCTTCGCCTACTACTTTATAAATTAAAGTGATAGTTTCGTCGTTGTAGTCGCAAACCGAGATAGGACGGCGGAGATATTTGCCTTCGAGTTTAATGTTTACAAATTGTCCCGGTGCTAGAAGGGAAGAGGTATCTCCCGCTAACACCATACTGTAAACGTTGGGGGCAATTTTGAAATTGTAAAGAATTTCGTAAATTCCTTGTGTCATCATAATAATCACCTTAGGCTGACGTGAGTTGACCGCGTCACGCCTTTCAAATAATAATTTTTAGTTTTTTCTTGTCTCATCTCTTGTAATTATTGCCTTACAAGAATAGGCGCAAAGTTTAGCGAAAAAGGAGTCGAGCGAAACCGTGATGTGTTCGACTCCCGTCAGCCTATGCATCAATAGTAGAAATTGTGAGTGTGGTTTCTTCGAGTACGTCTAAAAGTACGCGAACTGTATCAAGTGCGGTGAAGATTGTTACGTTGTTTTCGGTAGCGTAACTTCTAATCTTGAAGCCGTCGGTAGCGGTACCGCTTGATTCGATATCGCGAGTGTTGATAACGTATGCGATATGGCCTTGACGGAGCGCATCGCGAATTTGGTCGGGGTCTTCTTCAATCTTCTTGAGAACACGGGTATTGATTCCGTTTTCTTTCAAGAATTTAGCGGTACCTGCGGTTGCTTCAATGTTGAAACCGAGGTTGTAGAAACGGCGGATAAGAGGAAGTGCTTCTTCTTTGTCCTTGTCGCTGATTGTAGCGAATACAGTACCGTAGTTTTGCACCTTCATACCCGAAGCTTGTAAAGCCTTTGAAAGCGCACGGTTGAGCTTGTCATCATAGCCGATTGCTTCACCGGTAGACTTCATTTCGGGTGAGAGATATGCATCGAGACCGCGAATCTTGTTGAATGAGAATACCGGAACTTTTACGTACCAACGATTCTTTTCTTGGGGATAAATATCGAAGATGCCTTGTTCTTTCAAAGATTTGCCAAGGATTACTTCGGTTGCGATATCAGCAAGGCTGTAGCCTGTTGATTTTGAAAGGAACGGAACAGTTCTTGAAGAACGTGGGTTAACTTCGATGATAAATACATTTTCATCTTTATCAACGATGAATTGGATATTGTAAAGACCAACAATGCCAATGCCAAGACCTAATTTCTTAGCGTATTGCAAAATTATGCCCTTAACTTTATTTGAAATACTGAATGCGGGGTATACGCTGATTGAGTCACCGCTGTGTACACCTGTACGCTCTACAAGTTCCATAATACCCGGGATAAATACGTCTCTGCCGTCGCAAATAGCGTCAACTTCAACTTCTTTACCTTGGATATATTTGTCAACGAGAACAGGACGGTCTTCGTCGATTTCAACGGCGGTTTTGAGGTAGTGCTTTAATTGTTCTTCATCGGCAACAATTTGCATTGCGCGGCCGCCTAAAACGAATGAAGGACGAACAAGAACAGGGTAGCCGATTTCCTTAGCAGCGGCAATACCATCTTCAATTTTGGTAACAGCTCTGCCTTTAGGTTGAGGAATATTTAATTCGCGAAGTATCTTTTCGAAACTGTCGCGGTTTTCAGCGCGTTCAATAGCGTCGCAATCGGTGCCGATAATTTTCACACCGCGGTCGCGAAGCGGTTCAGCTAAGTTGATTGCGGTTTGACCGCCGAGAGAAGCGATAACGCCTTCGGGCTTTTCGAACTCAATAATGTTCATAACATCTTCGGGAGTTAGAGGTTCAAAATAGAGTTTGTCGGCGGTTGTATAGTCGGTTGAAACGGTTTCAGGATTGTTGTTTATGATAATCGCTTCGTAGCCTGAATTTTTGATTGTTGTAACGGCGTGAACGGTTGAATAGTCAAATTCAACACCTTGACCGATACGGATAGGACCAGCACCTAAAACAACGATTTTCTTCTTATCGGTGAGGATAGAAGTGTTTTCGTTATGGTACGAAGAATAGAAGTAGGGGATATATGCGCCTGTGTGGCAGGTATCAACCATTCTGTAAACAGGGAAGAGGTTGTTTTCTTTGCGGAAGTTGTAAACCTTAATTTCATCACATTCCCAAAGTCTTGCAATGTATTTGTCAGAGAAGCCCATCTTTTTAGCTTCTTTTAAAGTTTCAAGCTCGAACTTGTTGTCTTTGAGGGTTTTTTCCATCTCGATAATGCGTTTGATTGCTTCGAGGAAGTAAGCGGTGATTTTTGTGATTTCGTGAATTTCGCTGACAGTAGCGCCACGATAGAGAAGTTCAGCAATAGCGAAAAGGTTATCGTCGCGAAGTTCACTTATATATCCGCGAAGTTCGTCATCGGTCATATTGTCAAACTTGTGGTGGTAAAGGTGGTTAACGCCGATTTCTAAAGAACGAATACCCTTGAGTAAACTTTCTTCCAAGGTGGTACCGATACCCATAACTTCACCGGTGGCTTTCATTTGGGTTCCGAGTAGGTTGGAAGCAGTTGTGAATTTATCAAACGGGAAACGGGGGAATTTTGTAATAACATAGTCGAGTTTTGGTTCGAAAGCAGCAGTGGTGTTAGCGATAGCGATTTCGTTCAAGGTCATACCAACCGCAATCTTAGCAGTAACACGGGCAATAGGATAACCACTTGCTTTTGAAGCGAGTGCCGAAGAACGAGAAACGCGGGGGTTAACCTCTATAAGATAGTATTCGGAGCTGTTGGGGTTTAAGGCAAACTGAACGTTACAACCACCCTCGATTTTAAGTTCGCGGATAAGTTTAATAGCTGAGTCGTTGAGCATTTTAAGGTCGTGGTCGTTAAGTGTCATAATAGGCGCTACAACGATTGAGTCACCTGTGTGAACGCCAACAGGATCGATATTTTCCATACCGCAAATGGTGATAGCGTGGTCTTCACCGTCGCGCATAACTTCAAATTCGATTTCCTTATAACCTTTAACGCTCTTTTCGATAAGAACTTGGTGAACGGGAGAAAGTTTGAAAGCGTTGAGACCGATTTCAACGAGTTCTTGTTCGTTGTAAGCGAAACCGCCGCCTGTACCGCCTAAAGTAAATGCAGGGCGAAGTACAACAGGGTAGCCGATTTCTTCAGCAGCTTTTTTAGCTTCTTCTAAGGAGTAGGTGATTTGTGAAGGAATAGTGGGTTCGCCTATTGATTCGCAAAGTTCTTTAAACATTTCGCGGTCTTCGGCGCGTTCGATACTAGCGCTACTGGTACCCAAAAGTTCAACACCACATTCTTTCAAGATGCCTTTTTCTTCAAGTTGCATAGCAAGGTTGAGACCTGTTTGTCCGCCGATACCCGGAACGATAGCGTCGGGTCTTTCGTAGCGGATAACCTTTGCTACGAATTCGAGGGTCAAGGGTTCCATATAAACCTTGTCGGCAATTGTGGTATCGGTCATAATTGTAGCAGGGTTTGAGTTGCAAAGGATAACTTCATAGCCTTCTTCTTTAAGGGCTAAACAAGCTTGAGTACCTGCATAGTCGAATTCAGCAGCCTGACCGATTACGATAGGACCTGAACCAATGATTAAAATTTTCTTTAAGTCTTTTCTTTTTGCCATTTTCTTTACTCCTTAATATATTTGATTGATTTGTTAACCGTTGTTAGTTTACATTCGCCATAGAGTTCGTAGTTTTCAAAGGGCGTTGCTTTTCCCATTGATAAAAACTCGGCGGGGTCTACTGTGAATTTTTTATCTAAATCCCACACGGTGTATCCGCTATCTTTAATACCGAAACGGCGTCGTGGGTTTATAGCCATAATTTCAATCAGCTTTTCTAAAGTTATAATGCCCGTTTTCACAAGGAAAGTATACATAACCGAAAACGCTGTTTCTATTCCGACGATACCAAACGCGCTTTTTTCAAGACCTTTTGATTTTTCTTCGGCGCTATGTGGTGCGTGGTCGGTGGCAATCATATCGATTGTGCCGTCTTTTATGCCTTCAATTAAGGCAAGTCGGTCAGCCTCGCTTCGAAGCGGAGGGTTCATTTTGAACCTGCCTTCTTCTTTAAGGTCGTTGTCGGTAAGAACTAAATAGTGGGGAGCGGTTTCACAGGTGATATCCACTCCGTCGGCTTTTGCTTTTCTTATAAGCTC
>JAZORM010000067.1:0-19185 GCA_045656585.1 Acutalibacteraceae bacterium | reverse complement strand
ATTCACCTATTTAAAAATATTCTCTACAATACCGCCGAAGCCGAAGAATGCCAAAGAAATAAATGATGCGGCGATAAGGGTTGCAGGAAGACCTTTGAAACTTTCGGGGATTTCGCTTTCTTGGATTTTTTGGCGCATACCCGAGAAGAGTACCATAGCTAGCATAAATCCAAGACCAACACCCAAAGAGTTTACAATTGATTGGAGGAAGTTGTATTGGTGTTCGCTAATGTTGTTGATAGCAACACCCAATACAGCACAGTTTGTTGTGATAAGAGGAAGGAATACACCCAAAGCTTTATGAAGCGAGGGGATAAACTTCTTGAGAACCATTTCTATAAACTGAACCAAAGAAGCAATAACCAAAATAAATACGATAGTTTGCATATAGTCAAGGTTCATAGTATTTAAGATGAAATGTTGAATAGGCCAGGTAACAGCGGTTGCAACTACCATTACAAAGGTAACGGCAACACCCATACCAACGGCTGAATCGAGTTTCTTGGAAACGCCCAAGAAAGGACAAATACCCAAGAAACGAGTCAAAACGTAGTTGTCTACGAATACCGAAGAAAGAAGTATGATAATTAAACTTTTAAAAGCATCCATTTATATTTCCTCCTTTGGTTGACAATTTGAGCGGTTACAATATGCCGCTGAGGGACATCCTGCACAAGAAAAATCTTTTTTGTATGGGGCTTTGCCGTGGGTGAGTTTGTAAACTACCGCAATCAAAATACCGTATACCAAGAAACCGCCGGGAGCCTCGGTAAAGAAATTGATTTTGTAGTTTTCAAGGAAGGGGATTGTGATACCTGCAAAAGAAGCGGCACCCAAAACTTCGCGTATTGTAGCCATTGCAACAAGAGCGATGGCAAATCCAAGACCCATACCAAGACCGTCGAGAGCGGATTTTACAACGCTGTTTTTACTTGCGAACATTTCGGCACGGCCCAAAATGATACAGTTAACGGTGATGAGCGGTAGATATACACCCAAAAGTTCGTAAATAGAAGGAACGAAGGCGTGGATTATCATTTCAACTATTGTTACGAAACTTGCAATTACGACGATGTAACAAGGGATTCTAACGCTTTCGGGAATTAGTTTTCTTAATAGCGAGATAACTATATTCGAGCATATAAGAACTGCGGTAGCGGCGATACCCATACCGATAGCGCCGATTACAGTTTTGGTTGTTGCAAGTGTTGGGCAGGTTCCCAAAATCAAGACAAACACAGGGTTTTCGAGAAGAAGTCCCTTAAGCAGAATTGACATATTATTGTTTTTATTCATTTAAGATACTCCTTCCAAAATATTAATAGCGATAAATACTTTTGATATTGCGGTTTTATAACCGTTGGTGGTTATTGTAGCACCGCTTATAGCGTCGATATCAGAATAATTCGATTCGGTTTTACCGTCGAATTGTGAATAGAATTTTTGGTCAGCACAAGCCGAGCCGATACCGTCGGACTCGTATTGTTCGGTTGTAAGACAAGAAATAATTTTGCCATCCTTTGTAGCTGAAACCTTGATAGAAATCGGTTTGCCCGAAGGATAGTAATATGCGTCACCGTTTATACCAAAACCTGCGGCGTTGAGTTCAAACACATAGTTGCCGCTAGAGGTTTTATACGCTTTTGTAACCTGTGAAGGCATATCTTCGTATTTTGAAATATCAATTTCTTCGGTTGTGGAGCCGATAATTGCTTTTGCGGCTTCTTCAACCTTTTCTTTGTGTTCTGTATCCGTTAAAGCTTTGCCGTCTTTGTTGGTTGCGACAAAGTTTTCACCGATTATAAATACAAAACCTGTTCCGTTGTCAGCCGAGTAAACAGCGTCAATATCGCCAATTTCTTCGGTTATAAATACAGGGGAGAATTTGCCTTCAGCTTCGGTGAGAACGAGTGAAAGGTTATCGTTGAGAATTTGGGCTTCATCACGAAGATCAACGCTACCGCCGTTTAATATTACGAACGAATTGAGAGCGTCTTTCACAGCGTTTTTAAAAGCGTAGGTGGTTTTTGTAGCGCCTGAGATAGTAGCGACTTCTTCGATATTTTCGAGTGTCTTTTCTTTTAAGGAATCACCATAGTCTTTTTCAACGCCCAAGGTTTCACCGCTTGAAATACAAGTAGCGCCTTTTACAACACCGTCTTTATCGATGCCGCAAAGAATTACAAAGTTAGCAGCATAACCTGAAGTAGTCATTTTGAAAACGTAACCGCCGTTCTTTTCGGTGTAGATTTCGGTTATGGTTTCGGGGAGTTCATATTCTCCAAGTTCTACAGGAGAAAAATCAGAACCACCGGGGAGAACGACTGCGAGAGCATCGTTAACAGCTGATGCTTCTTGTTCTTTAATAATGGGAGCGGTTAGAGTGTTGGTCAAAGCTAAAAGCACCGAAACAACCGCACAAATTGCAACTAGCGCGATAGCGCTTTTTAATTTGTTAATCATATTTCTTACCCCCAAACAATTTTCTCTTGGAAGCCTTTTCGATATAAGGATTCAAAATGTTGAGCATAAGTATTGCGAAAGATACACCTTCGGGGTAGATGCCGTAGAAACGGATTAAAACTGTTAAAAGCGCAATACCAAGACCGAATATGATTTTGCCTTTTGGAGTAGCGGGTGAGGTTACGTAATCGGTTGCCATAAAGAAAGCACCGAGGAAAAGACCGCCCGACAAAATCCAAGCAAGAGCATTTGTAAAGCTGAATCCGTCTAAAAGGAAGCTTAATACAAATACGCCGCCAATAGTGGCAACAGGCACGTGCCAAGTGATGACACGACGGCAAAGTAAGTATATACCGCCAATCAAAATGGCTAAAGCTGAAGTTTCGCCAATAGCACCGCCTATATTACCAAGGAATAAATCTAAAAGGTTAACGCTTTCGCCGTTTGCGAGGCTTACCAAAGGTGTAGCCGAAGAAACCGAGTCAACAGGGAAAGCCGCCGAAGCGAGATTTTTAAAAGATAGTAACATAAATACACGAGCGGTGATAGCGGGGTTCACAAGATTACAACCAATACCGCCAAATAAACATTTAACAAGGATAATAGCGAAAACCGAACCTACAACACATTGCCAAAGGGGTGTGTTTGCAGGGAGATTGAGCGCTAATAAGAGACCTGTTACAACTGCGCTCAAATCAAATATGGTTTGGGTTCTTTTGGTTATAGCGTTGAAAATATATTCGCTCGCCACAGCCGAAATAATACAGGCTAAAATAACCCATAAAGATGACAATCCAAAGATTATACAACCCGCAATAGTAGCAGGGAGAAGCGCGATTATAACGTCGAGCATAATGCTTTGGGTTGTAATTTTACTTCTGATATGCGGAGATACCGAAATATGCAAGTTTTCCATATTCTATTTTACCTCCTTTTTAGGTTCGTTGCGAAGTGCTAATTTCGCAAGTTTGTTATTTTGAACGTTTGGTATTTTTGCAGGACACACGTATGAACAACAGCCACATTCCATACACAAAAGAGCACCCGCTTTTTTCATTCCGTCATAGTCGTTGGCTTTGTAGGATTTCAAAACAGCCACAGGGTTTATACCGAAAGGGCAATGATTCGTGCAAGAACCGCAACTGATACAAGCGGTGGTTTTCGGAGTCTTGGTTTCGCTTTTTGTGAAGGCTAACAAAGCGTTGGTGTTTTTGAGAACAGGCTTGTCCATATCGGTAACCGATACACCCATCATAGGACCGCCGTAGAGAACCTTTGCGACATCGTTTTTAATTCCACAAAATTCGAAAACGTCTTTAATAAGTGCGCCGATTGGGGCGATAACGTTCTTGGGATTTTCAATAGCGCCACCGTCAACGGTCACTACTTTTGAAACGAGCGGAAGACCTGTTTTAAGATAGTTTCCAATTTCGGCAATTGTAGTACAGTTGCACACAACACAACCTACGTCAATCGGCAAACTGCCCTCAGGAATAATCTTTCCTGTTGTGTGGTAAACGAGAACCCTTTCGCCACCTTGAGGATAAATGCTTGGAAGAACCTTGATTTCTAAGTTTGAAAGTTTAGAAGCCATCTTTTTCATATTTGCAATAGCTTCGGGCTTGTTCTTTTCAATGCCGATGATAACCTTTTTGATGTCAAAGTATTTAACGAGGGTTTCGATAGCTTTTTCCATCAAATCAGCTTTTGTAAGCATTGTCACGGTATCGCTTGTGATATACGGTTCACATTCAGCACCGTTTATAACGAGTTCTTCAATAGCTTTGTCTGTTTTGAATTTGACAGCGGTTGGGAAACCTGCGCCACCGAGACCTACGATACCGCTTTTGGTCAAAGCGTTTATCAAATCTTCCTTAGAGTTCACTTCGGGAGCTTTGATTTCGCTGTCTAGGGTCATTTCTTTGTCGGAATCTATTACGATTGCTTCACAGGTAGAACCATTGGAAAGCAAAAGTTCTAAGATACCGTTTACAGTACCCGAAACGCTTGAATAAACAGGGGCTGAAAGACCTGCTCCTGCTTCGGCTATAAGTGTTCCGACAAATACTTGGTCGCCTTTTTTTACGATTGGCTTAGCGGGTGAGCCAATATGCATTGAAGTTGGGATAGTCACCTGACTAACAGGCGGCAATTCTACAGCCGGTGAGTGCGCGGTGTTTTTTCTGTGGGGGAGTTTAACCCCTTTAAGATAAAAAGCCATCTTAAATTACCTTTCTTAAAAAGAATTTATTATATTTATGGTTTGAAAACCATATTATTTTATTCATTAATATTAGTTGTTGCCAAAGTTTATTTTATACCGTTAGCGGTGTTGATTATAGGTATTAGAACAAATGCTTTTGTTCGCTTACGGATAGCAAATAACAACAGGAAGAGTTCCGTATTTGCTGTCGTATTCGGTTAAAATAAAGCGCCTTATTGTATAACGCGCAAATATTCAATTTATTATACACTTTTTTATAATAAAAAGCAATAGAAATCTCGCTCAAAATTATCTTTTTTAAAAACAAATTATTAAATGTTATTTTAGAAAAATGAAAAAATTCTATGCGTACCGTTTAAGGCAAAAAATTTTAATTTAAAAACCATTTATTGTATTGCAGTGTTTTTGAATTTGTGGTACAATAGTGATAATTATACGGAGGTGTTGAAATGATTAAAGCTACTGATAAGATTATAAATGAATATAATGATATTTTTGAAAAAAGGATAAATGAAATCCGAACAACTAAAACGGAGGTAACCGTTAAGGGTTCTAAGTATTACGTAAGCAACAGCGGTGATGATAATAACGACGGTATAACACCTGAAACCGCTTGGAAAACTTTAGATAAAGTTACCAATACCAAATTGAACGCAGGAGACGGCGTTTTCTTTAAGCGCGGAGACCTTTTCCGTGGCAGCTTTAACGCGCAAAATGGTGTTACTTACTCAGCCTACGGCGAGGGTAATAAGCCCGAGTTTCGCGGTTGTGACAAGCCACTTTGTGACCCTGCTCTTTGGGAACTTTATGATGCAGAGCATAACATTTGGAAGTTGTGTGAAAAAACATTAGACGCAGGTACTTTAGTGTTTAATGAGGGTGAATACCACTCAAGAAAGCTTATCCCTACCTATAAAAATTTACAGTTTGTTTGCCGTGATAACGAGGATAAAGTTTTTGATATGCGTGAAGAAATGACACGTGACCTCGATATTTTCTGGGATTTCGATTTAACCCTTACACGTGTTCCTTCAAAAGGAGAAAACTTTCCAATACCTTCTCTTGATGAAAAAAGCTTTGGTGAATTATACCTTCGTTGTGATAAGGGTAACCCCGGTGAAGTTTTCACAGATATAGAATCCCTTGCACGTGTACATACTATAACAGCAGGTAACGGCACAGATATTACTATTGACAATCTTTGTATTAAATACGTTGGTATGCACGGTATTGCGGCAGGCGGTAACGTACGTAACCTTACCGTTACCAACTGTGAATTTGGTTGGATAGGCGGTTGCATCCAAACCTATTTAGGAACCGACCCTAACTATCCTGAAGGAGGACGCGGTAGCGTTACCCGTTTTGGCAACGCTATTGAAATATACGGTGCTTGCGACGGTTATTACGTTGATAACAACTATATATACGAGGTTTATGATGCAGGTATAACTCATCAGATTACTACACCTATAAAATTAGCACTTAAAAATATAACCTACTCTAACAATATTTTGGAAAAATGTGTTTACGGCATAGAATACTTCCTCGATCAAATTGAGGGTGAGCGTGAAAGCATTATGGAAAACGTGCTTATGAATGACAACTTTATTCGTCTTTCAGGTTACGGCTGGGGTCAGCAACGCCACAACGTTCATACCCCTGCGCTTATAAAGGGTTGGAGCTATGTAAATACAGCTAAGAATTTCAAAATTGAAAATAATATTTTCGACCGCTCAGCATACCGGATGCTTCATTTGGTTGCTGAAAAACAAGAGTTCTGCCCTGAAATGATTGGTAATACATATATTCAGTATTTGGATAATCCTCTTGGTCAATACGGCGGAAAAGAAAACGGTGAGCCGGCGGTAATTACCTTTGATAAAAATGCTGAAGACAGTATAAAAAATATCTTTGGAGAAAAAGAAGCAAAGGTATATTACATCGATTAAGACAAATTACTTTGTTTGAATATTGTAAAAATAACCCCTATGGTAGTATAAAACAACTACCATAGGGGATTTTTGTTTTAGTGTTTTAATTTTTTATTAATGTGTTAGTGATTTTAAAAAGGCTAATGCATAATTCTTCGTAAATATCATCGGGTAGAGTGTGTGGGGGTGCAGTTTCTAAGCATAATCCACCGGTATAATTGATTTCTTTTAAAGCGCGTGAAAAATCTGCCCAATCAGTAACGCCAAAGTATGGCAAAAGATGTAAATCTCTGTCAGGAAAACTGTCGTGAATATGAAAAGCCTGTATCTTATCTCCCAAATCTCTTACAGCCTTTGCAACGGATAACTCGGGGAAAGTGGCAACGTGGCCTGTATCAAGGCAAATTTTAAAATTCTTATCATTTATTAGGTTGGTAAAATCCAGTACATCATAAGGTGTTGCAAGTGAAAAATTTCGCATTGGCATATTTTCAAGACAAACAGTAATATCGTATTGTTTGGCAACAGTTAAAGCTTTTTGCATAAAGTCCAGATTAACATCCAGTGTGATTTTCGCTTTTTCCGTTCCTTTTTCATTAATGTCGCACGGCATAACAGGATGGATTACCCAATTTTTACAACCAAGTAAAGCAGTTGCCCACAAAGAACGCTTCACATGTTCCAATTTTAAATCACGAAGCTCTTTGGTAGAGTCGTTGGGTGGCCAATGCCAAGGGCCGTGAACTTGATAAATTTCAATATCAGACTCTTTTGCCAAATTTCTTTCGGCAATTAAGCGTTTCTCAGTTTCTTTAACAGGATCGCAGTAGGGAAAATGTGAAGTGCTCATCATGTTATAATCGACGCAAGAAAAGCCGTGTGATTTAAGTTTTTGATAACGCTGTTCACCCCAGCGTTCATGACTGCCTAAACCTATACCAATTTTCATTTTTTTATACACCTCACGCGAATTTTAACACTATGAAAAGTTGTTGTCAAGACAATGTGGAAAAATTTGAGAATTAAGACCAAAATACTCACTTTGAAAGATAAAAAAGTGCACTCAAAGATAAGTTTTGTTCATTGAGCAAAACCTTAAAATCAATTACAATATAAATAAATATATGAAAATTGGCTATTAATGCCCAAAATTTTTGTATCTTTTTATCAAATTGCAGAAAAGAGGAATAGATTTGAAAAGAATTTTATCTTTTGTGTTGGCTTTGATCATTTTAGTAGTCTCAGCCAGTGTTTGCTATGCTGATGTAAAAGATAGCGTCAAGTTGTCAAATCAAGCTACCGATGATTACAGTGTATATCTAGAGGAAAGTCGCGATTTTAACACAAACGTTGACACGGTTTCTTCCGATATAACTAAGGTGGTGGCGGATGACGGCGCTTCTACAAAAATTGTTTCGAATTTTAAAGAAAAGGATACTGTACTCAAATGGAATGACGGTGAAGGCAGTGTTACTTTTTCATTTAACGTTGCTAAGAGCGGTCTTTATAATATCGCTGTTGAGTATTGGCTTCTTGAAGCAGGTACCGACGCTGTCGATTTGAGCCTTTTGGTAGATGGTAAGGAACCGTTCAAGGGCGTATCTAATATTTCACTACCTCGTCTCTTTATTGATGACGGGGACGTTCGTACGGACGGTATGGGAAACCAATTTGCGCCTGAGCAAAAAGAAGTTTTTGCTTGGCAAGAAAAACGCCTTACCGATGCGGAAGGTCTTAATGCGAAGCCTTATTTGTTTGCATTAACCGAGGGTGAGCATACTGTCACAATATATGACTGTTCTTCTGCTATGGCTATTTCTTCAATTAAGCTTTGTGCTGAGGAGAAAGTTCTTTCTTATGAGGAAGTTTTGAAATCATACGAAGAAAAGGGCTATAAAAAATACGAAGGCAATCAAATCAATATACAAGGCGAAAAGGCATATTTAAAATCAGCCTTTAACCTTCTTTCACAATCTGATGCTACCAGCGCAAACGTTTATCCATATGATGCTGAACTTGCAATGGTAAATTATATTGGTGGCAATAACTGGAGCGGAGCAGGGGATACAATCAGCTGGAAGGTTAACGTTCCTGAAGACGGCCTTTATGCTATAACCTTCGCTTACCAACAAAGCTATATCGTTAACGGCAGTTCTTATAGAGTTTTACGCGTTGACGGCGAAATTCCTTTTGCTGAAGCTGCTGAAATAGATTTCAATTATTGCAATTCTTGGAAGCTTAATGAATTAGGAGATAAATCAGGCGAACCTTATCTTATTTATCTCGAAAAAGGTGAGAGAGTTTTATCCTTAGAGGTTAATCTTGGTTGCCTTTCAGATTTTGCAGTTGAACTTAAAAACCAAATTTACGAGCTTGGCGCTATTTATCGTGAAATAGTTATGGTAACAGGCGAAACACCTGATGCTAATCGCGATTACGCATTGTTTACTCAAATCCCCGATTTAGAGAAGCGACTCGCCAATTCATATAATACTTTGAATGCCCTCATAAAAGAAGCTGATTCTTTAAGTGAAAAGGGAAGTTCGGGTAATACTTCTACATTGAAAAATATGGTAGCAGTAATAAAAAGAATGCTTGACTATAAGTATCAAGCGCAAATATACAAATCAAGCTTTTACGACAATTATTCAAGTATAAGCGCGTGGCTTTATGAAATTATCAGTATGCCACTTGATATAGACGCTATCTATATTACCGCCCCTGAACAGAAGGCGGAACATCTAGGTGCCGGATTTATGGAAAGAGTTGCCTTTGGTTTTAAAAGGTTCTTATTCTCTATGATGTCTGATTATAATAGCATTTCAGGTGACGTAGGTGATGGCGGAATATCACTTTGGGTGAATTGGGGACGTGACCAAGTTCAAGTACTTAATTATCTTGCTCAAAGCGATTTTACCGCTAAAACAGGTATTAGTGTTGATATTAAAATGACTAATGCAACACTTATTCAAGGTATACTTTCAGGCAACGGCCCCGATTGTTATTTACATATGTCAAGAACCGAGCCTGTTAACCTTGCAATGCGTGGCGGTCTTTATGATTTGACACAGTTTGAAGATTATGAACAAGTAGCGTCTCGATTTATGAAAACAGCTACAGTACCTTATACATATGAAGGCGGAGTTTATGCTTTGCCCGACACTCAAACCTTCTCGGTAATGTACTATCGTAAGGATATTTTAGATGAGTTAGGTCTTAGCGTTCCTAAAACTTGGGATGATTTTATTGCGGCGTCAGCTGTGATAATGAGAAATAATATGCAAGTTGGTTTGCCATACACTCAAATTACCGATATGAATCAGGTTAATCTTGGTTTGGGTGCTTTGAATATTTTCCCAACACTTCTTATGCAAAAAGGCGTAAGTCTTTATGACGAAAAACTAGAAAGTGTTGATATGACAAGCGAAGAAGCGGTTAACATCTTCACTATGTGGACTGATTTTTATAATAAGTACAGTTTCCCAAAAACTTATGATTTTTATAACCGTTTCCGTACAGGCTTAATGCCATTGGCAATTACATCTTGTACACAATACACAACCATAAGCGCAGCGGCTTCAGAAATCCGCGGTCTTTGGGGTGTGGAAATGATACCTGGCTTCGAGGATGAAAACGGCAACATTAACCGTTCACAAGCAGGCGCAGGAAGCGGTTGTGCGATTTTGAAGAACACCAACAACGAAGATAAGGCTTGGGAGTTCTTGAAATGGTGGACATCTGCGGAAGTTCAACTTAAATATTCGCAAAACATAGAAGCCATTTTAGGTATCACAGGTCGTAATATGACAGCTAACGTTGAAGCGCTTTCGGGTCTTTCTTGGAATGAAGGAGACTTTGAAATTTTGCAAAAGCAATGGGCTATGGTTAACGAAATGCCCGAGGTTCCGGGTGGATATTATATCCCACGTGTTGTTGACCAAGCATTTTGGAACGTTATAGGCAACGGCAAGAGCATTGAAGAAATGTTACTTAAGTGGGATAAAGTAGCAGACAATGAAATTGCTGAAAAACGCTCACAATATGATTAGGAAGGGAGAATAGCTATGAAAATGAAACGCATAAAACTAGGTAAAAATAGTGACATACGCACAGGAATGCTCATGTTATCTCCGTTTTTGATTTTGTTTTTTGTTTTTACAATTCTTCCGATTTTGTCATCTGTTGTATTGAGTTTTACAACCTATGATATGATTTCGGCGCCAAAATTCAATGGAATTGCCAATTATATTAAAATGTTTTCAGCTGATGATATGTTTCCAAAGGTATTACGTAACACCTTGGTATTGGCGGTTATAACAGGACCTATCGGATACATACTTTCGTTTGTTTTGGCATGGATGATTAACGAACTTAGTCGCGGAATGAGAACCTTGCTTTCCTTCCTTTTCTACGCACCTGCACTTTCTACTAACGTATATTTTATATGGCAAGTGCTTTTTAGTGGAGATAGCTACGGTTATATAAACAGCGCATTGCTTTCATTAGGATTTATTTCCGAACCTATCCAATGGTTCAAGGATCCAAACTACGTAACCGTGATTGTAATTATCGTTCAATTATGGATGAGTATGGGTATTTCTTTCTTGGCTAATATTTCGGGTCTTCAAAACGTTAACCCCGAAATGTACGAAGCCGGATGTATTGACGGTATTAGAAACAGATGGGCTGAATTATGGTATATTACAATGCCTTCTATGAAATCAATATTGTTGTTCGGCGCGGTAATGCAAATACAAAGTTCTTTCTCAATTGGCGCAGTAGTAACTGCTTTGGCAGGTTTCCCAAGCGTTAACTATTCAGTTGATACTTTGGTAACTATGCTTATGGACGTAGGTACAAGCCGATACGAAATGGGATATGCAGCGGCACTTTCAGTGTTCCTGTTTGCTTTAATGGCAATCACCCGTGTAGTTATAGGCAAGTTACTTGATGCTATCGGTAAGTAGTGGAGGATTAATATGAAAAGTAATAAGCCACAATATAGACGATATACAAGAACAAGCTGGGGCAACTTCTGTTATTTCTTCTTCCTTATTCTTTTTGGTTTGTTTTCGGTTTTACCTATTATATATACAATATGTACTTCATTGAAGCCGTTGGAGGAAATTTTAATTTTCCCGCCTCGCTTCTTTGTTACAAGACCAACCTTAGAGAATTACGCAGCTTTACCCAAGCTTTTATCGAATTTAAGAGTTCCGCTTTCAAGATATTTGTTCAATAGTTTTTTGGTAAGCGGTGTTACAACAGTTTTACATATTTTTATTGCTTCAATGGCTGCCTTTGTTTTGGCAAAGCTTAAATTCAAGGGTAATAAGCTTTTGTTTATGATTATTCAATTTGCTTTGCTTTATAATACCTATACCTTGGCAATTCCCCAATATGTAATTTTCTCAAAATTGCATATTATTGATACTTATTTGGTATATATTTTGCCATATCTACCCGCAACGTTGGGTGTATTCCTTATGAAGCAGTTTATTGATAGCAGTATACCTGATGCCTTGCTTGAAGCAGGTCGTATTGACGGTGCCGGATTCTTTAGAATATATCGTCAAATAGCGTTCCCGATTATGAAACCGGCATGGTTGACTCTTGCATTATTTGCTTTTAGAGATTTGTGGTCTTTGCAACCACAGGGCACTATTTTCAGTGAAGAATTAAAAATGTTACCGAATGTTATGAGTACTATAGCATCGGGCGGTATAGCTCGTTCAGGTAGTGCTATGGCAGCAACGGTTATATTACTTATACCGCCTGTTGTTGTGTATATGTGTACGCAAGGTAGCGTTATGGAAACAATGGGAAGCGCCGGTATTAAAGGATAATGGCAAATAACTTAAAGGGAGGCACAACTATGAAAAAATGTATAATATTTTTCTTAGTTTCCTTAATTTTGGCCTGTTCGTTTGTTCCTGCAGTGTCTGCTGCTGAGGCTGATTTGGTACCATATAATACGTACGCGTATTGGGAAAAAGACGAAGAACGCGAAGCGGTTAATATTAGAACAGTATACGAGACTGTTGGTAAAATTAACGGCTATACACTTGGAACCGATAGCCTTGCGGCACCCTCGGATATAGACTGTGACCAAAATGGAAACCTATATATACTTGACAGCGATAACAGTAGAATTTTAGTTGTTAATAAGAATTTGAAGCTTGTCAAGGAAATTAAAGATATCAAATACAAAGATGAAACCATCACCTTTAGCGGTGCAAAGGGTATTTATCTTAAAAAAGACGGAAAAATTTTCGTTGCCGATACTAACGGTCAAAGGGTTATTGTATTAAACCCCGACGGAAAGTTGAATCAAATTATTGGTTTACCTGAAGCTAAGGTTATTCCCGAGGACTTCAACTATGCGCCTATCAAGGTTTTAACCGATTCAAGAGATTATATATATGTACTTAGTAGCGGTTCGTATTACGGTGCATTAGTTTACTCTGATAAGGGCGAGTTTTTGGGATTCTATGGTGCCAATAACGTAAAGGCATCCGTTCTTGACGTTTTTGGAAAACTTTGGGACCGATTAACCCAAACTGAAGCAAAACGTGCTAGTGGTATACAAAAGTTGCCTTATCAGTTTATAAGTATGGATATTGATGATAGTAATTTCATCTATACTTTGACAGGTCTTACCGATAGTATTTGGGATGTTGGTACAGGTCAAATCAGACGTCTTAATCCTGCGGGTAATAATATTTTAAGAGATAAAAACGGTATAAATTCCGATACTTTGAATTTTGCTGATGAGTCCGATTATAGGGATGACTCTGACCATCCTATTATGACAAGCTTTAATAAGCTTTGTGTAGATTCTGACGGATTTATCTATGCGGTTGATATTACCTACGGTCACGTATTTGTTTACGATAACTTATGTAATTCTTTCGCTGTATTTGGTGGCGGCTTTGGCTCAGGTGAGCAGGTTGGTACCTTCGTTCGTCCTGAATCTATAGCTGTCCACGGTGATATGCTTTATGTTTTGGATTCACTTGACTTAAGCGTAACAATTTTCAAGCTAACCGAGTACGGAAAGCTTTATAAAAACGCTCAAACTTTAACGCTTAATGGTAAGTATACTGAAGCTACTGAGTTATGGAAAAAGGTTTTAAGTGAAGATAAAAATAATCTTTTGGCTTATAGAGGTCTTTCTAAAGCGGCTTTGTTAAGCGAAGATTATGATAGCGCTTTAAAATATTCAAAGCTCGGATATGACCAAAATGATTATGCTGTGGCATTTGAACAAAAGAGAAGCGAGTTTATAAGCGGTAATATTTGGTGGATGCTCATTATTGCGGTAGCGGCTATTGGCGCAGCAGTATGGCTTATGCTTCGCAAAAAGCAAGAAGAAGCTGTCGTAAAAACCAATAACGTTGCATTTGCGCTTTCTACCGTTACACATCCGTTTGAGACCTTTGGTAAGCTTAAGTATAAAGGCGAAGGTTCAGCTCTTGTTGCTTTAGGAACTCTTATGTTGTTCTATATTACAACCGTACTTCGCGATATATACAGCGGATTTTCGTTTGAGATTTTTGAAGCGGCTAACTACAATTCAATTGAGACACTTTTAGGTACTGTGGGAATAGCGCTTTTGTTTGTTATAGTTAACTGGGGCGTATGTGTTTTGGCACAGGGTAAAGGTAAATTAAAAGAAATATTTATGGTTACCTGTTTTGCTCTTATTCCTGAAATTTTCAGTTCGATATTTTATCTTGTACTTACGAACATCTTGGTTCCTGAAGAAGGAGCAATACTTACAATAGTTACTATAGTTTGTCATATTATGGCAGTTATAGTGTTGTGTGTGGGTATTATGGTTATTCACGAATACGATTTCTTTAAATTTCTTAGTACAACGGTAATTACTCTTCTTGGAATGGCACTTGTTGTATTTATAATATTTATGCTATTTATTCTCTTCCAAGAATTGTTTGGATTTATTGGTTCCTTATTCAGTGAAATTTTCTATCGTTAGGAGGCGGTATATATGAATAAATTAAAACGGTTTATATCATTTTTACTTGTGTTGTCCGTTATTTTATGTTGTGCCGCCTGCTCGACAGAACAACCTAGAAAAATCGGTCGATACACATCAAAAATTGTTGTTAACTCGGTTGATTCATCAATTGTAGCCGAAAATGACAATTACGCGATGCATTGGGATAGCGAAAAGGCTTGTGTTCTTATTGAAGATAAAAAGAGCGGATACGTTTGGTCTACTATTCCGAATGATTTTTATAAAGGAACTCCTGCGGGTGCTAGAGCAAATGCGCTCTTGAATTCACCGATTATTGTTACTTATGTAGCATCTCCTAATAACACACTCAAAACCATTAATGGTTCCAGCGTGTTCGAAGACGGTATTATTACCGCAAAAAAGGTAAAAAACGGTATACAGGTTGGATATTTCTTTAATAATGTTGAAATCTCAATCCCTGTTATTTACAAGCTTTATGACGACCACTTTACCGTAAGTGTAGAACCAAAGGGTATTTTGGAAAATGCTAACAGAGTATATCAAGTAGAAATAGCACCTTTCCTCACAGCAATACCTCAAAGCAAGGACAAGGACAGTTATTTGTTCGTTCCTTCAGGTAGTGGGGCGCTTATGTACGCTGATGAGCGTGACGGAAGCGAAAGACTTTACGAAGAAGCAGTTTATGGTGAAGACCTTTCTGCATTTAACGACCATATAAGCAAAAACACCCAAAAAACAGCGTTGCCTGTTTTTGGTGTTAACAGGGGAGAGAACTCCTTGTTTGCTATTGTTGAAGACGGTGCTGCTTCTTGCGCAATCACAGCTTCGGCAGGTGATAGTACAATAGGCTATTCTAACGTTTGCGCTGCCTTCTCCGTAAGAGGTCAAAGTACTGAAGTTGTTAAAATGGCTCAGTATGGCTCACAACGTGTTAATACATATAGTGATGGACTTATCGATGGAAAATGTACTGTTGCTTTTTATCCGTTATCAGGTGACCATTCGGGCTATTCGGGTATGGCTGAATGCTATCGAAACTATTTGGCAAACAGATATAAAATCAACAAAACAGCCGAAGACTCATTACTTTATTTGCAAGTTTTAGGCGGATCATTGACCAGTGAATCTTTTGTTGGTGTTCCATATGAAAAATTAGCTGTTGCCACTACAATAAAACAAGCTAACGATATAGTATCTGACGTAACAAAAACAACAGGTATTAAACCGGTTGTTCAACTTAAAGGTTTTGGACAATCAGGTATTGATGTTGAAAAAATCGGTGGCGGATTCAAACTTTCATCTCACGTTGGTAGTTGGAAAGAAATTGAAGCTTTAAACAAGAGTTGCGAAGTGTATTTTGATTTTGATTTAGTACGTTTTGATAAATCAGCTTCAGGCTTCAGTACTGTTTCTAACTCTGCAAAGGCTGAAAACGGTGGTACAGCATATCAGTATTATTACGATATCGCTGCGGGAAACCGTGTTGAAGAAAAAGGCCGTTATCGTTTGCTTTCAAGAAATCAGTTGGAAAAAGCTTTAGATAAGGCTTTAAAGGTTGTGAAAAAGAAAGAAATCAGCGGTATTTCGTTATCAACACTTGGAACCTTAGCTTATTCCGATTATAAGAGTCCTGATTATTATGCAAAAGGTAACTTGGACGCTCAAGCGACAACAATGTTTGCTAAAGCGTCATCCCAAACAAAAATTATGACATCAAACGCTAATGCTTATGCTGCGGCGAATTCGAATCATATAATTTCAACACCATCTGATGATTCGGCGTATACAAGTCTTGACGCTACGGTACCATTTTACCGTATGGTTTTCAAAGGAATTGTATCTATAGCATCTGAATCAATTAACACCTCGGCAAACCCGAGAACTGAACTTCTAAAAGCTGTAGAAACCGGTTGCGGTTTGTTATATACAGTAACAGGCGAATATAATAGCAAATTCCGTTTGTCTGACAGCTCGTTTGCTTTAAGCGTTTATTCTGACAATAAAGAGAAAATTGAAACTGATTGCAAAGAGCTTTCTGAATTTTTATCAAAGGTTTCAAATACCAAAATTAAGAAGCATACAATTCTTTCAAATGGTGTAAATGAAACCGTATTTGAAAATGGCGTAACCGTTATCGTAAACTATACCGATAAAAAGGTTAAAACAGATTTAGGTGTTGTTGCGCCAGAAGCTTTTGTTTATCAGTAAAATATTTTGGTGCACTTGCACCTAGAAAGGATGAGAATATGCGCAATAAAAAGGCGACTGGTATTGAACGGCTTAAGGTGCGTTATGGAAGAATGTTCGCACTTCCATGGACAATAGGTTTTCTTTTGTTTTTCTTGGTTCCGCTCGTTGAGTCTATAGCATATGCTTTTTCTAACGTATCCCTAGTTGACGAGGATATGCTTAAATTTGTAGGACTTGAGCATTTTGTATATCTATTGAAAGAAGACCCTAATTTTATAGACAACTTAGCAGAGGCAGTTACATCCTTTGTTTACTCTTTGCCTATTATAGTTGCACTAAGTTTAATTTTTGCCCTTATCTTAAATCAAAAATTCCGAGGTAGATTGTTTGCCCGTGCAGTATTCTTCTTGCCCGTAATTATTGCAACAGGTGTTGTAATGAAGTTTGTTACAGGCGAGGCAATAGGCAATGAGGCTGCATTAAATACCGCAATGGGTGATACACAATCCTACTCGGGAATACAGTTTGACCAATTGCTTATAAATCTTGGTCTTCCTCAAGCAATAACCGAAATGCTTTCGGATTATATCGCTAGAGTTTTCAACCTTGTATGGAGCTGTGGTATTCAAATACTTTTATTTGTAGCAGGTATGCAATCAATACCCGAACAGTTATATGAGGTTTCTAAAATAGAAGGCGCTACTTCTTGGGAAGAGTTTTGGTTTGTTACTTTCCCAATGCTCGGTAACGTAACCTTCTTGGTGCTTATTTACACTATTGTTGACTTGTTCACTGCGTTTGATAATCCAATTATGACACAGGCGTACGATTTAATCAGTCTTAATAGCGTTTATGACCGTAGTTCAGCAATTTTGTGGTTGTATTTCTTGGTAGTAGGTATTATAGGTGGATTGATTTTATTAATCTATAATAGACTACTTATGAAAAAATGGAGTTAGGGGGACGGTAAGATGAAATTATCAGCATTAAAACAACATATCGCCTCGTTAACTGAAAGCAAAACTGATTACAAGAAACTTTCGATTAAGATAGGTATTGCGATTTTTAGATATGCAATGCTAATCGCGGTTGGTTATACCGTCTTATCACCGCTCTTTCAAATAATCAGTAACTCCCTTAAAAACGAAGCCGATTTTATGAACACAAGCGTTGTTTGGATACCTACCAAAGCCTTCTTTCAAAACTATGTTGACGCAGTAGTTGTTATGGATTATTTTAAATCCTTCTTAAACACCTTTGCGGTTCCCGTGCTGAGCGGTTTGATGGAGGTTGTATCCTGCGGTGTAGCGGCATACGCTTTTGCAAGATTTAAATTTCCTGAAAAGAAAATACTTTATCCGTTATTGTTAATTACAATTTTGGTACCCGTTAGAATGACCTTCTTACCATCCTTTGTTAACTACGTAGAGTTTGACTTTTTTGGTATAACTTCACTTATTGGTAATTGGATAGGTAAGGATCTTACTATAAATCTAATAAATACTCCGTTTACATTCTATTTACCATCAATTTTTGGTGTTGGTTTCCAATCGGGATTGTTTATTATGATTTACATTCAGTTCCTTAAAGGTATTCCAAAGGAACTTGAAGAAGCTGCTTGGATGGACGGTGCAGGACCTATCAGAACTTTTGCAACAATAATTGTTCCATCATCAAGTGTTGCAATTCTTACGGTAAGTATTCTTTCTGTGATTTGGCATTGGAATGAATATTATCTCATGGGATTGTATTTCAACGAAAACAGACCTTTAGCTGTAGTTTTATCCGATATAATGAATTTGATTTCATTAAAGGGTGGCGATACTATCAATTCTCACACCGGTGTTGCTATGGCAAGTTGTATGTTGTTTATCCTACCTGTATTAATATTCTATTTGATTTTACAAAAGAAATTTATTAAGAGTATTGATAGCGTAGGTATAGTTGGTTAATTTTCCGCTTGCGGATTATATAAAATGAAAGGATTGTAGTTTTATGACACAATTATTAAAGTTCAAAAAGGCAATTTCAATGATTTTGGTTCTCGCAATGATTCTTTGCTTCACAGCAGGATGCAAATCGGGAGAAGATGAGTATTATTCCTACTATGAAGTTATCGAAGAAGATGACGCAGGAGAAGAAACTCCTGAGAGCAAGGTAGAAGATACCTCTAGCAATGACAAAACTCAAGAGCAAACTTCTAGCACAACTTCTGACAAAACTAACGACAAAAATCCCGATAAAACCACTTCTTCAGCTAGCAAAAATGAAGAAAGTACACAATCGGTAGAAACCAATACTTCAACAAACCTTAAGGGCACAACCGTTAAAGTATTATGGTGGCAACCTTTTATGGAATCTGAAAAGAAGGTTAT